>DASXSR010000213.1:0-14756 GCA_036505875.1 Blastocatellia bacterium
ATCGTCGAGCGCTAACGAGCCTTCTTTACATAGCTAGAGCTTGTCAACGCACAACGACCTTTCGTGCTATAATTCCGCCGCCAGCCGCCTGCCCGTGCTAGCATCGGAAAGGAGTCACATCGATGTCTTCTTCTCCTCAGCCAAGCTACTCCGGCATGAACGTCAAAGGCGGACTGCTTCGCGCGCGGTTCCTCTTTGTAGTCCTCAACCACGGCACTGATGCCTGGGCGAGCGTGCTTGCTGCACTTCCCGAAGCCGAGCGCGAGTCGCTGCACGAAATAATTTTGGACAACTGGTATCCGCTCGCGACTTTGGATCTCGTCGATCGCGCGATTGCCGAACAACTCGGGCACGATCAGAACGAAGAAGAGGTGTTCGACCGGCTTGGTGAGTTCTCGGCGACGTCGGCGCTTTCGGGTCCTTATAGCAGCTTGATCAACCCCGACGTTCACAGTTTCCTGTCTCAATCGGCGTTGATTCATCACGCTTATCAGGATTTCGGCGCGGCATCTTACGAACCGCTCAGCGACACGAGCGGGCTGCTGACGATCAAGTACGACAACGCGCCGCCGCTGAGTTTCTGCATAAGCGGCTCGTCTTACTTCAGGCACGCCGTAGAGTTATGCGGCGCCCGGTCGGCCCGTGTTACACATACTCGCTGTCGAGCGCGCGGCGACGCAGTTTGTGAGTTCTACTTCACGTGGCAGCCTTAAGGTCTGACTCTCGAAATCTCTTATACAATCTGCGAAGGTTGTTGCGCGGATAGTGATAGAAGTCCTCGCGATCGAGGTCGATCCAATCAAAGTCATCTGAAGAGTCGCAGCGCTCCAGATTCTGAAATCGCTTAACCTCTGACAACGCCGGCTTGGGAGAACGATCGCTGCGCCACAATCCGAAATATCGTTCGTGCACGGCTTGGTCGAGCGGCGGCCAGCTGCACAGCCATTCAGCGTATTCGCCATAACACCACAGCATCGCGCCTGTAAACCCGAATCGATGCAGGCAGGCCAACCCATCACGCGTGAATCCGGCGGCCGCGCCTTCATCGAGGACCGTTGTTTGTGCGCCAACCCTGGTTAGTTCTTTCTGATTGACCGCTGGAGCGCCGAACTCCTCGAACAGAACTTCCTTCCCGCCAAGCCAACGAGTGACAAGCCCCAAAAACGGCAACATCATAGCGTCGGCTGAGCTGAGAGCCCAATCGGCATACATCGGATAGCCGTGCATACAGATAAAATCACAAAACCTCGCGGCCTCTCTCGGGCCGAGCTTTCGATCTTCTTCAAGGTCTTCCATATGCAAACCGATTGTGATCGGACGCGACGAATCAACCGATCTGATCGCGGCAGCCATGCGATCCAGCCACTCGATCGCAGAGTCACTCGACGGCGGCACAACACAGTTCGAGTTCTCATTTCCGAGATCATATGCCCACAAGGCCGGATGACTGCTCAACGCAGATGCGACTTCTCGCGCGAGGAGGCACTGAGCCGCAAGCACGCACTCGTCGGTGTACCAGTTCTTCAGTCTTGCTCGAACTATTTTCCCATTCGACACAATCCGAAAGCGTGATGGCGCGTGGCCCGACCGTAAAGCCCACTCGGGTATCCAGTTGACACCGCTCATATGCCCGGTGAACAGCGTCGGCAACAGCGACAATCCGCAACGCTGTGCGATGTCGGCCACCGTCACAAGGCGTGAGAGTGAGCGGTCGAGGACAGTGTCTGGAGCAGGTTGGAAGTCTTCCCACAGCAGAAAAATTCGAACGCTGTCGAATCCAGCGTCACGAATAGCGATAAAGTCATCATTGACCTCGTCCGCATCAAAGCGCTCCCACCAGTACATCGCGCTGCTGATGGGCCAGTAGTTTATTCCCAGGTGGAACTTCATGATTTCCGCGCAGGAAATCGGGGAGTAGGTTGAATCGCACTGGGGAAAACCTGCAAATTTGAGATTCTTAATTTCTGCCGAAGTCGTCCTCAAGACGAACGATGTCGTCTTCTCCAAGATAATCGCCGCGTTGGACCTCTATAAACACCAGTCTCTCGTCTCCCGGGTTCTCGACGCGGTGAGCTGTTCCTACCGGGACGTCGGCGGTTTCACCAACTCGCACA
Organism: Blastocatellia bacterium; assembly: GCA_036505875.1. Lineage (GTDB taxonomy): Bacteria > Acidobacteriota > Blastocatellia > UBA7656 > UBA7656 > Onstottus_A. The sequence continues at coordinate 2,115 of DASXSR010000213.1, forward strand.
AGCGCCTCACGTCCGTCCAGTGTAACCTTAGCCGTGCCTTGCACCACCATCCAGTGCTCGGCGCGGCGCGAGTGGCGCTGATAGCTCAGGCGTTTGTGCGGCAGCACCTCGATGCGTTTTACCTTGTAACCATCGGCTTCGTCAAGCACCGTGAAACTCCCCCAGGGACGCTGATCAAATTTCGGATTCTGAGTCTCGGAGCTCGGATTCTTTGGGTCGGCCTGTTCCATTCGCAAAACCTCCTCATAGACCCGGATATAATCCTCAATCATTCGCTCGCGGCTGAATCTCTCTTCCACGTATCGCCGGAGCCGTTGCGGATCGAGACCAGGCGCCAGACTCAACGCTTCGACTGCTCCGTCCAGGCTGCTTACGATAAAGCCTGTCTCGCCGTGTTTGATTATCTCAGGAACGGAACCGCGCGGGTAAGCGATGACCGGCGTCCCACAAGCCATCGCTTCAACCATGCTGAGCCCAAATGGTTCGTCGAAGCTGATCAGATGTAACAGGGCATACGCGCCGCCGAGTGTCTCATCTCTTAGCTCGGGTCCAACCGAGCCGATGTAGCGAACGCGATCGCCGTCAATGTGGGGCCGGACTTCGCGCTCGAAGTAATCGCGGTCCTGAATGATGCCGGCGATGACCAGTCTTCGCCCCGCTCGACGCGCAACCTCGATCGCTTCCGCAGTTCCCTTCTCCGGATGAATTCGACCGAAGAAAAGCAAGTAGTCTCCGCGCCGGCGTCGCAAGGTGAACTCCTCGACCGGGATGCCGTGATAAACGGTCGCCACATAATCGAGCTTCGGATGTCGGTCCGCATTACTAATCGCGACGTAATGAGCGCGACCGTTGTATTTCTCATAGACCGGAACGATTCGTTCGGAGGAAAAACCGTGAATCGTGGTGACAACAGGAGTCTGAATCAAACCGCTGTAAGTGAGCGGCAAAAAATCGAAATGATTGTGAATCAAATCGAATTCGCCAGCCCGTCCGAAAACTTCCGAGATGTGCAGCGACTCCCAGACTTTGGAATCAAGGGACGAGTCTTCAGAGTAAGGTCGCGGGCAGACCGAGAGGAGTCGGGCGCGAGTAATCGAATCTGCGGTCGCGAACAGCGTGACGTCGACGCCACGCTCGACCAGGCCTTCGGTCAGAAGCGACACGACTCGCTCCCACGGTCCGTAGTGCCGCGGGGGAACTCTCCAGGAAATTGGCGCTAACATCGCGATTCGCATAAGCAATGAATGATTCGTAATGCGTAATTCGTGATTCGTGACCCGTGATGCGTGATCCGTGAGCACGTAGTAACGAATTCATTCGTTCCGCCCGACAACAAACGAATGAATTCGTTACTACGTGCTTACTAGTCGTGGATCACGAATCACGCATCACTTCACCTTGTGCGCCGGGTCGGATTTGATCCAGTCCAGTAACTCGCTCACCTTGGCGGTTGCCAGCCCGATCGAGGTGTCTGCCGCGCCGTAGTACAAACGCAACACGTCAGTTGCCTCGTCGTATATCACCCCACAAGGGAAGACGACATCGCCTACATCGCCCGTTCTCTCATAAGGCGCATCCGGACCGAAAACCCATTCGTCTCCACGCCAAATCGCTCGGCAGGGGGTCTCCAGGTCCAACAGCGCCAGTCCCAACCTGTAAAGGCATCCCGCAGGCGTGTCGCGAACGCCATGATAGATGATCAGCCAGCCCTCTGCCGTCTCAATTGGAGGAGGCGAGAGGCCGATTCTGTTTGCGTCCCACCACGAGCCCTGTCTGGCTTCCAGCACGACGCAGTGGTCGCCCCAATGCTTCAAGTCCGGGGAATACGACAGCCAGATATTCGCTTTGTTTTGGGGAAAGTTCGCCATTGGCCGATGTAATAAAGCCCACCGTCCTCCAAACCGCCGAGGAAACAGCGCCGCATCTTTATCTTCGGGAGGCATCACAGCGCCTCTTCGCTCGAATTCGCGAAAGTCTCTTGTAAACGCCATCGACACCAGCGGCCCGCTAGTGGAGTAAGACGTGTAAGCAATAGCGTAGCGATCCAGCTCCGGGACCCATGTGATACGCGGGTCTTCGATCCCCCACACCTCCTCGGGATAGCGGTCGGGATCAGGCCGCAGAGTTGGCTTTGAATCAACCTTCCATTCCCTCACGCCATCCTTGCTGCGGGCAGCGGCCAGGTGAGAGATTCCCCGCCGATCTTCGACCCTTACGAGCAACAGAGTTTCCCCGTTCTCTAACTTGGTGGCGCCGGGATTGAATACGGTGTTGGCGGGATAGGGCCAGTCGCTTAGAGTCAGAATCGGGTTGTTCTTGTCGCGGACAAATAATCGCGGATACTTGTGCTTTTCCATTAACTCGTTCCCTCGGGCTAAACAATAGCGGGGATCAGCAGTGAAGAGAAGCGCTTCTCACTCCGCTATGGCGGCTGCCCTCGAAAGTGAACCGTTGGAAATCGGGGATCCTCCTGCAGCGTTGGCTTTCATAACTCTATCACGGGGCTCGGAGATGACTAGGAAAGCCAACAACCCGCAGATCACCGACTCTGCTCCTTGATTCAAACTGGACCCTTGCGGATCTAATCCATCGGCGCACGCTCCCGTCACAAGGTCATAGAGTCGCGCGCCCAATCTGTTCCGGCCGAGCAGCCATTCGGCGGCTGCCTGAGCCAACTCCAGGTATCGCCGATCCATCGTCACTTCGTATGCCGTCAGACAGGCTTCAGCAGTATAGCCGGCCTCGATTGGCTGTTGGCTGAGCACTGCGCGCAGGCCGCCTCGATGATACCAGCCTTGATTGCCGATGAAGTCAAAGCGGCCGTCCAGATAAGTCTGGTCGAGCAGAAACTCGAGCGAGTCCAGGCCGACCAGTTTGAAGTGTTCATCACCGGTCGCAAGATAAGCAAGCAACATAGCGTGCGGCATTTTCGCGTTGGCGTAAGTCAAGTCATCTCCAAACCACCGCCATTTCGAGTCCTCATCGCGGGTGCGTTCGTACCAACCCGCGAGCTGGTGAGCCAGCTCACTCAGATGCCTGCGTGCCGGAGGCGCTCCGTCGTAGCGCTGCAAGAAGTCATAAAGACCGCACAACGCGTAGGCCATCGCTCGCGGGTGAGTGAACTCAGTCGCGCTCATCGCACGCTCGAACATATTGCACGCCAGCGCGCGCATCCCTTCTGTAGGTCCGTAGCGTACCGCCGAGCCCAGCCCCCACATCGCTCGCCCGAGAGTGTCTTCGCTGCCGTGTTCATCCAGAAACTCGCGCGCGTAGCTCATAAAGTTGTGGAAATGTCCATCAGGCAATTGCGCGTACGACAGGAAGCTGAGATATCGAGCAGTGATGTCAAGCGCGGCTTGGTCGCCAAACTGGTCGTAGTATTTAAGCGCGACTACCAGCGCACGAGCCGCGTCGTCGGTGGTGTAACCGAACCGCCGATCTGGAATACCGGAGGTTGCGTGCTGAATGATCCCGGTGTCGTCGGTCAGGCGAACCATATGATCGAGTTTGATCTCGGGCAGCTCGTGTCCCGCTATAGCCATTTTGCCCGCTGCCCGCGCAAGCCGCTTGTTCTGGTACGTCGACCCGGCCCGTTGGAACAATTCGACATAACGCTGGGCGACTTCGCTCCAGATCATCTGCCTCCCAAACTGGTAAGCCCGCTTACGCATTCGGTGGCGGGCGGCGCGGTTTTCTATTAGCTTCAACAGACTTCGAGCGAGCCCCGCCGGATCGCCGAAATCCACCAGCAGGCCTCTGCCGTCCGCAAGCAGCTCTTCGGCATAGAGATAAGGAGTCGAGATAACCGGCTTGCCCATGCCGACCGCATATGCAAGGGTGCCGCTGACAATCTGCTCCTTGGACTGATACGGTGTGACGTAGATATCGCAGGAGCCGATCAACTCTAGGAGTTCGCCAAGCTCGACGTAGCGGTCGTAGAAGATGACGTGATCATCAAGCTTCAGCTCGCGCACCCGCCGCAGTAGCCACAGTCGATACTCCTCGCCGTCGCGGCGTTTGACTTCGGGGTGGGTGGCGCCGAGCACTATGTAAACGACCCGAGGATGCAAAGCTACGACGCTGGGCAGCGCTTCCAGCATTGTCTCGATGCCTTTGTTGCGACTCAACAGGCCGAACGTCATCATAACCAGCCGGCCTTCAACTCCAAACTTGTCCTTGTAGAAGTTCGAGTCGACGAACGGAACATCAGGGACTCCGTGGTGGATGAAGCTTATTTTGTTGGCTGGAACTCCATAGACTTCGTGAAGTATGGCAACCGCCTTGGTGTTTAGCACGACCAGATGATCGGAAGCCGACGCGACTCGAACCAGAGATTCCCGAAGCCCTGGCGTCGGCTGGCCCAGCACAGTATGGAGCACCGTGACTACCGGCTTGCGCAGTCGTTCTAAGAACTCGATCACGTAGCGCCCGTCCGGGCCGCCGAAGATTCCGAACTCGTGCTGCAAGCAGACTACATCAACGCCCGAAAGATTAGTGTATTCGGCCGCTAGACGATAATCGCTTAGCTGATTCTGCCTGATTTCAAAGACCGTCTCCGGCGGATATTCATAGCTCTGTGGCGTGTTCGTGATTGCGATGACGCTTGCCTTCGCGTCATCGCGGAGTTCACATATCGCCCGGCGCAGGTCGCAAGTGAATGTGGCAATCCCGCACTCGCGCGGAGGATACGTTGCGACAAAACACACGCGCGAATTAGCTGGGCGACCGGGCCTCATGATTTGTTATGCTCCTTGTAACGTTGGATGAGCGTACACAGTGTGCCGTCCTGATACACGCTTAACATTAACACATGTGTAGGCCGTTATGACATTACTGCAATTCCAATGCTGCTCGAGAGCGACGACTCTTAAGTGTGGATTTTTGCGAGAGGCAAGCTATCTCTAAACGGAGATGCATGACCGAGTGAGGCAAATGTGAACTCGTCAGGCGACAAGCTTGCTCGATATTCTTGGAATATGAGTCGAACGACCACTTGATAGTCCACACTCACAACGCTTGCCACTCAACATGCGTCTGGCACAGCTCTTGAGTGCTGAAGAGTTACCCAACAAGAACATTTCTAGAAGCGGTGGGTGGAACAGTAGAGGTTGGTTATATCGCACCGTCGCGCCCAAGCAAGTGTCTGCCAGGCGTTTGCAAGCTCAGACTCGCTAGCGCAGGGCTGGGCGTGACCAGGAAGCGAGCCGCCCATCGTTTTTTGACCGCGAGAAGCGGTCGCGAGAGTTGCTCAACTGAGCACTCAATCATTGCAATGTGAGTTCGGCGCGAGGCAGACGTTTCGTGTCGGTTGAGACGAATTCGCCAATTGAAAGACAAGGAGGAATAGAATGGCCAATGTAGACGTGAAGCGAACAAACGAGCCGGCTTCTCATCTGGGAACCGGTCTCGTTCGCAGAGGTTACTCTCATCCCTCAGCTTTCTCGCTGAGCCCGCGGAGTTTATTCACCACGAGCCCGTTTGAGCTGATGAGACGATTCACTGAAGATATGGACCGCATGTTTTCGGACTGGGGACTGTCGACGCCCAACGTGTGGAGCGGCGAGACCGGTTGGTCTCCGGCGATTGAGGTCTTTGAGCGCGACAATAAGCTGATCGTTCGAGCTGAACTTCCCGGCTGTAGCAAGGACGACATAAAGGTCGAGCTGACCGATGACGGGCTCATCATTCAAGGTGAGCGAAAGCAAGAACACGAAGAGAGGCAAGAGGGCTACTACCGAACGGAGCGGTCTTACGGCAATTTCTACCGGCTGATCCCGCTGCCTTCGGAGGTAACGGAGGATCAAATCAATGCGAAGTTCAACAACGGGGTTCTCGAGGTGACCGTGCCGATTCCCGAGTCAGCGCGCAAACGGCGAGAAATTCCAATAGACATAACCGCCGGTGAACACAGCAAGGCTGCCACCGGAGGGAAGACCAAGAGCTAAATACGGCAAAACCGACTCAGGCGTCTCGGCCACCGCGCGTGCCGCGGTGGCCGGGACTGCCAGCTTTCCCGCCTGGGAGTTCCGACTCGGGCATTACGCTTCGCGCAATTCGAATGATAAGATGTGAGGGCGGCGTTGAGTCTTGCGGGACTATGCCGCTCTGACATCAACCATGAAAACCCGGTTCTTCAGGGCTTCAGTCGCCCTTTTCGCTCTTTGCGTCTCGACATGGGCGCAGCTTCCTCCGACTACGGTCCCGACCGGCAAGCCTCTGCTCAAGCGTGATCGCACACAGCGAATCCTCTACCCGAAAATAATCCAACACGAAGATGAGCGCACGGTTACTAATGACCTGATAGAGATGCTGCTGCCGCCGCATGGTGGCGCGCGCCGACGCGCGATAATCGCTCTCGGTCAGATCGGCTATCCAAGTGCGCTCGCTGCGCTATTGGACATTCTCACGAACGATAAGAGTCCCGAGAATCGCGATCTTGAGATCCGAGCGCTTACGGCGTTCGCGCTCGGGCAAATTCAAAATCAACACGCCGTGTCTGCGTTGTTGGAGCGGCTTGATCCCGCAATTGAGAGATCGCCGCGGATGCGAGCCAGGGCCATTGAAGCCTTGGGTAAGATTGCGTCCAACAAACAAGCGGCTGAGGCGCTGGGTAAGTACGGCATTGATGGAATCACCGAAGCCATCGTCCGTTCGCTGCCTTCAACCAGCGAGCCAGTTTCCGATGACGCGAAACTAATTGGCTCGATGGCCCTCACCGCGCTGCTCAGAATCAAGCAAGCGTCAACCGTCGCGGCTATCGCGGCTCAGCTTCGCTCGCCGGATGCTGACTTGCGCTGGCAAGCGGCAAATGCGCTGGCGCGACTTCGGGAGGGCATTTCTGGCGCCGTGCTTGCGCTCATGCCGTTGCTGGATGACAAGGAAGCTCTCGTGCGCGCGCACGCCGCTCGGGCGCTGGGTGTCGCTAAAGCTACCCAGGCTGTTGAACCTTTGATCAAACTGCTCGCTGACAAAGACGATCGGGTTGTGGCCAACACGATCAACGCGCTAGGTGCGATTGCCGATTCGAAGGCAATCGAACCGTTGCTCGCTTCGGGCAACGCGTTACTTGCGAGCTATCGTTCATTTGATCGCGACAGACTCGGGGTTCCGCCTCAACAAAACCTTCTATTGCTGATCGCCACCGCGCTCGGAAACATCAAGGATGAACGGGCGCTTTCGTTCGTGAAGTCGCTTAGATTCGCCGACGGTAAGCTCGGCTCCAATCTTGAAACAGAAATAGCGGTGGCAAAGTTTGGCGAAGCCGCGTTCTTCGACGTGCCTTCCACGAGCAGACTACCGTCCGATGATTGGAGGGCAATTGCAAATTACGCTCGCGGGCTCGGACAGCTTGCTACCGAGCGCGCGAAGACCGGGCTGCTTGATCTACTCTCAGGCAAGGCAAGCGGTAAGCCTGATGCCCGCGCAGTTCCCGACATCTTGACCGCCTTGGCAACATCGAAGGCGGACGGCCTGCGAGGCATCCTCCTCGATCAACTCAAATCTTCCGACGTGTTTGTGCGCGCAACGGCGGCAAACTTACTTGCTGAGTCGGGCGATTCCTCCGATGTAGTAATCGCCGCGCTCTACGAGGCTTACAAATCAGCTCGCGCGGACAAGGTCAACGACGCTCGCATCGCAATCATCGAAGCGGCGGACAAGCTCAAGCATCCGATGAACATTCAGGTGCTCTCGGAACAGAGTCGCGATGAAGACTACGTCGTCAGACTGAAAGCTGCGGAACTCCTCCGCAGTTCAACGGCTGAGACGAATACTGCGCGTCTGAGCATCGGTAAAGTTGAAACCGGGCACGACCGCGCTTATTGGCGACACATCGCCGAGCTGAGCGAGCAGACGAAAAACCCAACCGCCGTGATTCACACCAAGAAAGGTGACATTCGCATCGAGCTGTTCGCGATGGACGCGCCAATGACTGTCGACAATTTCATTCGGCTTGCGCGGAGCGGCTTCTATAACGGGCTTACGTTTATGCGGGTCGTGCCGAACTTCGTGATTCAAGGCGGCGATCCCCGCGGCGATCAGAACGGCGGGCCGGGCTATCAGATTCGCGACGAGATCAATCTCCATCAGTACGGAACGGGCACGGTCGGAATGGCGCTTTCAGGCAAAGACACAGGAGGCAGCCAATTCTTCATCACTCATTCGCCTCAGCCGCATCTGGACGGCGGCTACACCGTGTTTGGTCAAGTGATTGACGGAATGGATGTTGTCAATCGGATCGCTCGCGGCGACCGGATCGAGCGCGTTGAAATCTTCTAACAAGTGGCGTTCAGAGTACCGACTTCGGTCGGGTAGTTCCCGCGCTTTCATAACCCAACTAAAGTCGGTACTTTGAACCCTCGCTAATTGCGAGACAGTCCCAGTACGATTTGCGGACGCTATCCTCTAGCCCGCCTCACGATGCTAGCCAAACGCATCGCCATATTTGGTTTGGCGTTTGCTTCCTTAAATAGTCAGAATCGGGAGATAGAAATGGAGGTCGGCCGAAAATCATCCTTTCTTCTGCTCGCAGTTATTGGCGCGGTGCTTGTCGTCTGGCTACAGGCGGGTTCCTTTGCCCAAACAGCTGGGCATATGAGGAACTTCGGGCGGATCGATCAGAACTATCGCGGCGGGCGGCCTAAGCACGACGATTATCCGTATCTTTCATCAATCGGCATAAAGTGCGTCATCGACCTGGAACGCCGGAGCGAAGACTCTGAAAAACAGCAGGTTGAAAAAGCAGGCATGAGGTTTTATCGAATTCCCATGTCAGACGCCGACAAACCGACCAGTCAACAAGTCGAGGAGTTCCTCAAGATCGTCAACGATCCAAAGAACCAACCTTTTTATCTCCACTGTCACGCGGGTCGCGACCGCACCGGAGCCCTGGCAGCTATTTACCGGATGTCGCACGATGGGTGGAGCGCAGATAAAGCCTACGCCGAGATGAAACAATATCATTACGGCCGAGGCGTCGGGCATGGTGCTATGAAGTCGTGCGTCTACGACTATAGCCGGCGCGTGGCCGATCGATCAAAAACCGTCGACGCTAGAGTCAACCACAAAGCGTCGGGCTGAAGCCTATAGTTGTTAACCTCCGGGCGCGGCGTCTTTACTCCGGCTTCCTTTTGACCTTAATGTCGAAAGCGGAAGTTGCCGGTTTGAAGTTGTCATCACCGCTGTAAGTGAAGCTTATAGTGTGTCGTCCCCCAGCGAGACTTGTAGTGATAACTTCCAGGTTGCCTTCGCTTAAAAGGCTCAATGCAATCACGCGATCACGATCTTTCAGCTCCACCACGCCTGTGGGAGCCGCTAACTCATTTTGTACGCCTCTAACCTTGACGCTTATTGTCACTGGCTCGCCTTCAATTGCTTTCTTGGGATTTTTTGCGGCGACAAGCGTTACACTTTCGCGAGACGGCGGGCTAATAAACCTCCTCAACAGATTCTGCGTCACTTGCTCTGCAGCAATGCTCCAGTAGCCGGTTAGTTTGGGATCCAGTCCCCAGTTCCACTGCATGGAACCTGAAGCGAAGACCAGCGCGCCGCTTGGAGCAGTGTAGATGCTCATATGAGAGAATGTGCCCGCAGGGGCGCCGCTGACTTGAGATTGCGCCAGGATTTTCGTTCCTATGGGCGCGTGGCCCCCTTCCGGCCCCCCAGCGATCCCGTGGAATGAATCCGCTTCATAGCCCACAAGCCCGAACAGAACGCTGCTGTCGACCAATCCTGTCCCTCTGGATAACCACGGCGTGCGCTCGATGCCAGTCGTGAATTGCAGATTGCTCGATCCCTGATACTGCCCCAAATACATCACACCCAGGAGCGCGTCCTCAGGCATCAAAACTGGAAAGTCGCGCCACCGAACGGTAACAAACCTGCGGTGATCCGGATCACCATCATTCATGTAAGGGTCTTGGGTCAGGGCTCGGTCCTTGTAGCAAACAATCGTTCGGTTCGGCTTGCCGTGGGAATCAGCAGCAAACCTTATCTGCCAATAACAAGTGTTTCCCGAAAAGAAACCGAGGTCGACGCCGCTATCTCGCGCTCGCGTCACGTTTGCCCTCATCTCCCACGACCAGTATTCATCATGACCGACGCAGAGGAAGGCTTTGTGTTTGAGCAGCATCTCAGGGTCTTGATGAGTGTCGACGTCAGTGCAGTAGCTGACGTCGAAACCAGCCCTTTCAAGGAAGGTTGCCATCGGCAACTCCCATCTTGAAACTTCGCCGGCGCCGGGATAATTGCTCGCGTTGCCGTTGTAAGCAAACGGCTTGTTGAGACTGACCATGACGGCCGGCGTCCCGACCGAGTTGTGCGGATAAAGACTCTTGCCACCCCAGCCGTTATAAGCGGCGTACGTCGTCACGCTGAGTTGCATCAGGATATCGCTGCTGGAGTCGTCTCGGACTACAAACGGCACGAATGACTGCTTGCCGCTATTCTTACCTACCAACTTCACCAGGTAAACTCCGGTGACCCAATCCGAAGGAATCGGAATCTCCAAGGACGACTCCCACTGGCATTCCACCAGTCCTGTTATGGGATCCGGTTTGGGGGTCGGTTGGGGTTCGCCGTTTCGCTTTTTGCCCGGCAAGTTTAGCCAGGGCGTCTTCGCGCTTGCTCGCAACCCGTTATACCAGCCTTTGCGAAAGACGCGCGCTTGCATATCTTCACCGGTGCTGCTGCGCGCGAATATCGTAAGGACCTCGCCCGGCCAAACGCTTAGCGCCGAACCATATGCCTCTACTTCGCCGGCGGTCGCCGAGTTCCGAAATTCGATTCGGTCTTCATCAGTACCCGGCAACAGGTTTTCCGCCGCAATCTTTGCTGTCGAACGGTCTTCGTACGCTTTCTGGGCGCGAGGCTTGGGCGCCGCCGCAAGAACGAAGACTAGCCCAACAGTCGGAATCGCAAGATATTTCTTCCAGCTTGCAGAATGCATCGCGAATGTCTGCACGGATCCCTTGTTTGGTTCTCAGGTGTTCTTACACAACTCTAAATGTCGACTGTCTGGCTCATTCCAGGGACTCCGCAGACGTTTGCAGTGCTTGGCCCAACTGCGCGTCATCTGAGCAAACCGAAACCCTTGTCCTTTCCGTTGACAGAGGTGGAATTCTTCCCCTGACGAGAAGGCGCCAACACTCACTACAACCCAGACTGGAGTCGCTTTGAACTTTGTCCGACAAAACTAAATGCCGGACCAGTCCTATGCTTGACGCGATTCCTCAAGAGGCCGGGCGATGATAACGCAATGCGCGACCCGCGATCAAGCCAACTCAACACACGAGCTCACAACTTGGCAAACGAAGATAGGAGCCCCGGTTTAGGGCCTACCGTATTTTGTGCTTGTACAAGACAAGACAACTTGGTATTATGCGCTCAGCAAAGCTACGTAAGGCGCGTAGTTTTGCGGATTTGCCCTGGGTACATCCGTTGCTCTTGCTGAGATGTCACCAGATTGGAAGCTATGACTACCAACCCGGCATCGGAAAACAAGGAGAAAAGATGAAACGCACCTTCACTCTGCTAACCGCTCTGTGTGCGACCCTAGTGATCATCCAGTACCTCAACTCGAGTTCGAGAATGCAGGTGGTGGTGACACCAGACGGGAAGCCACTGTCAGCACCGCTCTCAGTCCCGAGCATCACATTGTCGCCGGTAGCTACAATACCGGGGTCCGTTGGATTCGGTCCCGTCAGCCAGCTTACCGCCATTGACTATCAGGAGTTAGACGATACAGTAATCGTCTCATTGAACGCGCCAAGCGGCTTACCCTACAATTTCGAGAAGGTGACCAGGGCCGGCGTGCACACTCAATTCTCGCCTAACGCTGGGTTCATCGAAGAGGTTCACATAGCCATAGCGCCCAGTCCAGACTGCTCCCGCACTGGGAACAGCATCGGAGGGTTCAAGGTCGGCGACGTATTCGTCGGATCAGGTTTCGGGCAGATCTCCAAGATAACTCCCGACGGCGCCACAACAACTCTCTTCTCGACATTGCCCGGCGAGACCGGGCTCTTGTGGGGCGGGCTGGCCTTTGACAAGACAGGGCTTTTCAATGGCGACCTCCTTGCCTGTACTACCTCAGGCGGCCTGTGGAGAATTAACGCGGCAGGAGTCCCGAGTCTTATTGCTCATCTTCCTATGGCTGGTGTGAAGAGTGTAGTGGTCATTCCGAATGATTCCAGATTTGGCCCGATTGCGGGAAAGATCCTTGTTGGCGGCACTCCCACGATAGAATCCTCCGGGCCGCCCGACAACGGGTTCGTGGTAGATGCTGGCGGCAGTTTTTCATCGATTGATTTCGGTATTCGTGAGCCTGAAGGTTTGAGAATTGTTCCTCAGGGCGGTGATTTCTTTGCTACCGATGTACCGACTCACACGGTTTTTATGGCGCCCGCTTCGCAATTCTCGAGCATCGTTGGCGATCTTGTGATAGCCGCAGAAATAGACTTCGACACAGGCACTGGGAGGCTCTTCGATATCACCTATAACCCGAGCGATCCAAGTGCCCGGGCGAACGGATTTCTCGTCAGGGAGATTCCCGGTGGCCGAATAGGTCAGTACGAGGGAATCACCTTTGCCTGCAGCACCGCTCCGACGCCGCCGTGTACACTTACCTGCCCGCCAGACACTTGC
>DASXSR010000214.1:0-10247 GCA_036505875.1 Blastocatellia bacterium
CGCGTGAGTGGCGCAATTCTGTGGGCTGTTCAAAAAAGGAGACTGTAAATATGAATCTCCAACCAGGAAGAATTTTCGTTGTCGCTGCTGTTCTTGCAGTTGCCCTGATTCAACCAGGATTTGGACAATCGCGCAACGCGAGCGCCGTTGATAATCTCAAAATGGCGATTGAGCTCAAGAAGAAAGGAGATTTGGCTGCCGCCGAAGCGCACTACCGTGAGGCCATTCGCCTTGACCCGAACTATGCCGAGGCGCATTACAGCTACGCCATTCTGTTGGCCGACCGTGACGACGTGAACGCCGCAATGTCTGAGTACAGGAAGGCAATCGCGATTCAAAAGGACTACGCCGAAGCTCACTTCAACCTTGCGCTTCTGCTCCGCAGGAAGGGCGACAAAAACGGCGAGGTCAAAGAATATGAACGCGCTCTAGCCGCAGCGCCTAACTACACGCTGGCGCATTTCAACCTGGCAAACGCGTTGGTCGATCGCGGAGACTACGACGGCGCGATTGAACATTATCAGCGATATTTGAGTCTTGCGCCGAACGCGAAAGATGCGGAGCAAGTCAGGCAAATGATAAGGAAGTTACAGAGTCAGAAATGAGTTTTGCATGTCCCGATTCTTCCCGCTGCGCGTTTCTGAAGTTTGAGCTTCGACGCTGAATTCACGTAACTGCCTCGGACTTGTCGATCGTTGACGAACGCGTTTGGGAAGTAGACGCCCTCCAGTACATTTGTTAGAATAGTTTCGTTTTATGGCAACCCGAGCGTTGCTATTTGGTTGTTTTTCAGGAGCGTCTTAGCTTGGAGAGCGTTTGGTCCCTTTTTTCACCCTCTTCCCGCAAGATCCTGAGATAAGAGAGGTCAATGGCTTTTCGCCTCTTTGTTGGTAATCTTCCATATGGCGCGACCGAGGCGGCGCTGCGAGAGTACTTTTCTGCAGTCGGTCCGCTTTCTTATATCTACCTTCCCATAGATCGCGAGTCGGGGAAACCGCGTGGCTTTGCGTTCGTTGAATTCAGCGAGCGATCTCAGGCCGAAGAAGCGATTCGCCGCTTCAATAATCAGATTTTTATGGGAAGACCGCTTGCCGTCAACGAAGCTCGCGAACGCAACGATCGACCACGTCCAAGCGTCGCGCGATCTTTCGTCTCGAGCGGCGAGTTGGAGAAACCCGGACCCACCGAGCGAACCGGCCGAGGTTTCGGGCCGGATGCGCCGCCTCGACGAAGCCGCAAGCCCGGGGGCCGAGCTTCAAAGTCTGAACGCGCGCCCAAGCAGCCGATACGCGAGCGACTTGGGGGACAGTTCTTCGGCGACGATGATGAGGATAATTTCGAAGACGACCTGAGTGGGGAGAACTTTGCCAGCCGGGTAGACGACCCGGAAAGTGAGTAAGTCAGAATAAGGAACTAGACGACAAGCAAGGAGAAATAATGCCGAAGAAATCAAGGCCGACTTTTCAAAAGCGTGAAAAGGAAAAGGCTCGTCAACAAAAACAGAAGGACAAACAAGCACGGCGAATGGGAGCTAAAGAGCGCCGAGCAGCCCTCGGTGAGCGAGACCAGGGAGAAGACCGCGACATCGCTGGCATACGACCAGGCCCGCAAGCTCTGCCCGAACAGTGGGAGTATTCTGACGGCAACGAATAGATTCCCTCGGCTAACATTTGAACCGGACGCTATCACAGCGATCGACGCTAATCCTGTTGATTTCGACCACAAGTGGCTGTACCGAAGACAGAGCTTCTCAAAGTTCCTGATTAATCCATACCACTCGACGTGTTAGAATGTGGCCATCCCAGATGCGAGTTCAAGTTGTTTGGCGATTCGCATTTTGAGGAAGGATGCGATGCGTAACCCAATAAATTTCTCGCTAAACGGGACGCCACGCGCGGTCGATGTCGAGGAAGGCGTCTCGCTTCTGGAAGTCTTGCGTGACTACTGCGGGGTTATCTCGCCCAAGGATGGTTGCAGTCCGCAAGGTCAGTGTGGCTGTTGCACCGTTATCGTAGACGGCAGGGCGGTCGTCTCCTGCGCGATGCCGGCCAGAAGCGCCGCGGGGAAAGCGGTGCTGACGCTTGAAGGCTTCAGCGAGCTAGAACGCGAGACCTTCGCGGACAGCTTCATTGCTGCTGGCGGATTGCAATGCGGGTTTTGCACACCGGGAATCATCGTCCGCGCCAAAAACCTCATAGACAAAACTCCCGACCCAACCGAGGATCAGATCAATCGCATCTTGAGCATGCATCATTGCCGGTGCACCGGTTACGTCAAGATCGTCGACTCGATAAAGCTTGCGGCGAAGGCGCTGCGAGGTGACGGCGCTGCCGAATGTGATGGCCACGGCGGCCGAATCGGAACCAGCACGCCCCGATACGAGTCTCGCGAGCTCGCCCTTGGTGATCGGCCTTACATCGACGACATGAGTTTTCCCGGCATGCTGCATGGGGCTGTGTTGCTGTCCGAACATCCACGCGCGCTGGTCAAACGCATCGACACCAGCAAGGCAATGGAAATTCCTGGCGTCGTAGCCATAGCTACTGCCGCCGATACACCCGGACAGAGGCACCAGGGATTGATCTACAACGACTGGCCGATGTTCGTCGCCGAAGGCGAAGAGACGCGCTACGTGGGCGACGTGATCGCGGCCGTCGCGGCGATCGACAGGCGCACCGCGCGCAAGGCAGCGCAGGCAGTCGAGGTTGATTATGAAATCCGCGAGCCGGTCACCAACCCTGAGGATGCGCTAAAACCCGACGCTCCCAGGCTTCACAAGAAAGGCAACCTGCTCAGCAAGTCAGAGATCAAGCGCGGCGACGTCCAAGAAGCGCTGAAGAATTCGGCTCACGTCGTTGCCCAAACGTTTCAGACTCAGTTCATCGAGCACATGTACCTCGAACCCGAGGCTTGTGTAGCGATGCCGGAAGGCAACGGCTTGAGGGTTTACACTCAAGGTCAGGGCGTGTTCGACGATCGCAGGCAGATCGCGTCGTTCATGGGAATGCCGGAAGAGCAAGTGTTCGTGACGTTGGTCACGAACGGCGGCGCTTTCGGGGGCAAAGAGGACATGAGCATCCAGGCTCAGACGGCACTGCTCGCCAAAATCACCGGCAGCCCCGTCAAGCTCACTCTCAGCCGCGAAGAGAGTCTTCGCCTTCATCCCAAACGCCATCCGATCAAGATGAATTACACGGTTGGATGCGACGCCGAGGGCCGCCTCACCGCGGTGCAAGCCGACATGATCGGCGACAAAGGCGCGTACGCGTCGGTCGGATCAAAGGTGCTCGAGCGCGCCGCCGGCCATTGCTGCGGACCTTACAAAGTCGACAACGTGCACGTCGTCTCACTCGCGGTTTACACCAACAATCCACCGTGCGGAGCGATGCGCGGGTTCGGCGCGAATCAAGCTGCGTTTGCGATCGATTCGATGGTCGACATTCTTGCGGAGAAAGTCGGCCTCGACGGATGGGAGATGCGGTATCGTAACGTAGTTGATGTGGGCGACATATTTGCGACCGGCCAGCAATTTGAATCAAGCGTCGGCTTGAAGAAGACGCTCGAAGCGGTCAAGGACATTTACAAGGGCGCGAAGTACGCGGGCATTGCTTGCGGAATCAAGAACGTCGGGATCGGCAACGGAATGCCCGAATACGGCCGGGCGATGATTGAAGTGCACGACGACGGAACAGTCGGGATCTACACCGGCTACACTGAGATGGGACAGGGGTTGTTTACGGTCTTGCTGCAGACCGCTTGCGAAGAGACTGGGCTCTCGCCGAGCGCTTTCAAGTTTGTGACCGCGGACACCAAGTACAATTTGGACTGCGGGCAAACGACCGGGTCGCGCGGGACGTTTCTGGGTTGCCGTGGCGTCCAGGAAGCCGCCCGCAAACTCAAAGCCGATCTCGATCAGCGAAAGACGTTGAGAGACCTCGCCGGCAAGACTTACTACGGCGAGGTATTGATTGACGATACGCACTCGCTGGAAGCCAAAGTCGAAAAGCCGAAGACGCATTTCGCATACGGTTTCGCGACGCAGGTTGTGATTTTGGATGACGACGGGCGAGTCAATAAGGTTGTCGCGGCGCACGACGTCGGAAAAGTGATGAACCCCGCGCTGCTCGAAGGCCAGTTGGAGGGCTCGATTCATATGGGTTTGGGGTACGCGCTGACTGAAGAGTTCCGAGTTGAAAACGGAATACCGCAGACGATGACCGTGAACTCGCTGGGTTTGTTGCGCGCGCGACACATGCCGGAAGTGGAACTAATGTTGATCGAAGACAAACATCCCGACGGCCACTACGGCGCCAAAGGAGTCGGCGAGATCGGATTAGTTCCAACCGCACCCGCGGTTGCGAATGCGTTGTACAAGTATGATGGGATTCGAAGATTCACTCTGCCGATGAAGGATTCGCCCGCGGCGCGCTTCGTTCGTGGCGGAGCGGTCAAGTAGTTCAACTTCTGCCCATTCTAATACCCTTTCCGGGTCATTGCCCTTTGCTCCATGCCGACAAAACCGTTGACGAATCAGACAACTAGTCGATAATGGTCTCATCGTCCAAGTGATCTTGGCTTCTACCCCCGGAGAAGAAACTCTCTTCCAGCAATACGAATTTCGGATGAGTAACTCCGGCGACCTAATCCACACCTCGCAGCCGCTTAACACCGGCAAGCTAATCAGCGCGTACTACCTCGAAATCGACTACCTGCTCGATCGAGTCGAGGGCGCAACCAATCACTACCAAACATTGGGCGTCGAGCGGTCCGCATCCAACGAGGAGATAATCGGCGCTTATCAAAACGCGGTCACTGTGCTTCACCCTTCCTATTACAAGGTCCGAGCCGCTGTTCCCGATGAAATGCTGGTCAGAGTAGACAAAGCATTCAAGAGAGTCTCGGAAGCATTCTCGGTGATGACCGATACAAAAAAGCGAACCGCATATGAGCGGTCGCTAGCCCGTCTCCATAACATCAAGCCGCTCGAGATACCCAACCCGCCACAACCTAAGCGTCCCGAAGCCAAGCAGCCGAAGCATAACCGCGCGAATGACAAGAGTGCTGTGAATGCCGAAGCCTCCGAAATAAAAGTTTTCCCCGAGGCGCATTCGATATTCACCAAAACTTCAACTCTCGGAGCCGATGCAGATCGACGGCGTTGTGAACGATTCAAGCTCACGGTGCCCGCGCTGGTAGCCGGTTACGACCAACAAGGCGACAAGTGGCAGGAGATAGCCAAGACAATCGATGTAAGCCGAATCGGTGTCGCCATCAAAATGCGCCGCCGCGTCAGGCACGGATTGATCGTACACGTGACCTTGCCGCTGCCGACGAAACTGCGCAGCCATGGTTTTTCGGACCCGGGCTACAACATGTACGCGATCGTTCGCCGAGTTGAACCGCTCATCGATGATCTTCGCGTCGTCGGTCTCGAGTTCATTGGTGCTAGTCCTCCAGCCGACTATCTGCAAAAACCATGGGCGACGTTTCGCACGCAGAAATGGAACGGTCCGGATCGCCGTCGCGAGCCGCGAAGAGAGTTGGCCGAGCCGGTGGCTGTTGAATACCTTGACGAATTGAGGCAACGGATCGCCCGAGAAGCCGCGGTCACTGAAAACGTCAGCTCCGGCGGCGCCCGCGTTCGGGTAAAGTCTGCTCCGACGGAGTTCGAGTTCGTTAGGATCGCCAGTCCTAACCGCGGCTTCAACAGCCTCGCTCTGGTGCGCAACCGGTGGACCGGCAGCGATGGGTTCGAGCGTCTTTGCTTGAAGTTTGTTGATCAGACGTGGCCTGTTTAGCTCACCCTCCACAACTCCTTGTGATCAAACCATGCAGGAAGCTTACGCGTTAGTCTCTCGCCTCCTCTCTTGACGATTATCGAAGCGAACGATAATCTCGCCTGAACTCGTGGCAACAGAAACCGAAAAGAACGTTTCGGCCTCCGATGAAGTGGGTGGGCGAACTTCCCTTCCCCGAACGCTGGGGCTGCTGAGCGCGGTCGCCGTGTTGATCGGGTCCACAATCGGCACCGGCATCTTCAGATCGGAAGCTGGAATTGCAATGAAGGTTCCGAACGAAGGACTGTACGTGCTGTTGTGGGTTCTCGGCGGATTCTTCTCGCTGTGCGGCGCTTTGACGCTGGCCGAACTTGCTGGCGCGTTGCCGCACACCGGTGGCGTATTCGTCTACCTGCGCGAAGGGTGGGGCAAGCTTCCGGCGTTTTTGTTCGGCTGGTCCGAGCTGACAATCATTCGCGCGTCGGCGCGTGGCGCGGTCTCGACGGTGTTCGCTGAATACTTCTTGCGGATGCTCCGCGTCGACAATCAACGAGCTGTCCATTACGTCGCGGCGGGCGCGATCGTGCTTGTCGCGGTGTTCAACGTCGTTGGTGTTCGAGTCGGCGCGTTGGTGCAGAATCTTACAACCGTCGCGAAGTACGGCGCTCTCGTGTTAATCGTGCTTGCGGCTTTCTTGATTGGCGGTCGATCCGCGCCACCGCCCGCCTTGCCAGTCGAGGCGCCAAACGAAACCTCGCTTGTGATGTTCGGATTGGCGTTCATTTCCTTATTGTGGGTTTACGACGGCTGGGCCGACGTGACGTTTCTCAGCGGCGAGGTGAAACGGCCTGGGCGCAATTTGCCGCTCGCGATCGTTGGCGGGACGCTTGCGGTGATCGCCATCTACTTGCTTGCGAACTTCGCTTACTTGCACCTGCTCGACATAAAACAAATTGCCGGCTCGAAGCTGGTCGCAGCGGACACAGCCTATCGGATCATCGGAGAGACCGGAGTCAAGCTGGTTTCGATCGCGGTGATGATCTCGGCGTTCGGGACGTTGAACGGTTCAATGATGACAGGGCCAAGAATCTTTTTTGCGATGGCTGACGACGGATTGTTCTTCAAGAAGATCGCTGCGGTGCATCCGCGATTCAAGACACCTTACGTTGCGATCTTGCTGGCAGCAGTGCTGGCGATCATCTTTGTGATGGTCAGGACGTTCGAACAATTGGCCGACGCGTTCGTGCTTGCGATTTGGCCCTTCTACGCGGTGGGAGCAGCGGCCATTTACACCTTGCGACGCAAGCGCCCGGACCTCCCGCGCGCATATCGAACGTGGGGCTATCCCGTCACGCCTGTTCTGTTCATTCTTGCCGTGATCCTTCTGATTGGGAACGCTCTGGTCGAAGACTTGCGAAACGGTCTGCGAGACAACTTCAGCTATTATCGCGCATTGTTTGGCGGTCACACGTTGCCATACGAGTCGAGCGGCGCGCTGTTGGTGCTGGTAATAGTGCTGGCGGGAATTCCGGCTTACTTCATTTGGAATGCAGCCAACCCCTCCTCGGAATGAGGGACTCGTGCCCCCAACATCACTGCGCTTTAGCTCCCGCCACCGGAAATCCTCGCTGATACCACGCGCTGAAGCCGCCGGCTAGAGGACGCACTTTATCAATTCCTCTGCGCTTGAGCAGCAACGCCACACGGGCGCTGGTCGCTTCGCTCGGTCAGGTGCAAAAAAGCACTATCTCCCGGTCGCGCGGAATTTGGCTGTGACCTTCTTCAACTTGCTCCGGAGCAAGGCGAATCGCGCCTGGAATCGTTTGCGGCTCGGCTTCGAAGTCAAGCGAGTGCCGCAAATCAACGACGACGACATCTTCACTCGCGTCGATCTTCCGCTTCAGTTCATCGGGAGTTATGCGGGCGATTCTCAAGCTGCGGATGAATCGCCGGCGCTGAACGTACTTCCAGCCGATGTAAGCTGCAAGAGCTGCGGCAAGAATCACCAACAGAGAAAAGCCCAAGCTCGCGACCCGCGCCGCCACCGCTTCAAGCTGATTGCTGAACACATATCCGACGACGACGAAACAGCCAATGTACAACATCGCGCCCGCCGAATCGAAGAGCACGAAGCGGCTGAAACGCATACCGATGATCCCCGCAAGCGGTGGGGCCATCGTGTTCAAGCCGGGGACAAATTTGGCTACGAGGAGCGAACGGGCACCCTGGCGCACAAACGCGTTCTCAGTCTTTCGAACACAGGAGTCGGGCTCAAGAGAGATCCGGCAGAGCAAGCTCAGCACTTTGCCTCCACGAAGCCGCCCGAATTGATACCAGCTCACGTCACTAATCAGTGAAGCGACGACCGCCAGCGTAATCGAAAGCCCGAGGTTCAATTGGCCCGACCCGGACAATGCTCCTGCGGCGAGCAACAGCGGGGTCGCGGGCAAGGGTAGGCCTAGCTGTTCGGCTAACACCCAAATGAACAGGACTGAATAGCCGTGACGAATCAGAAATTGAAAAGTCTCGTCCACATCGTCTCCAGCAAGGCGCTCGATCAGCTCTGATGAGCGTCGTCATGTTAGCGCATAGGTCGGCAAGTAGCATAGACCTGTTCCTTTATCTGGTTGGCTTGATCGCCCGTTGATTTCCTGGTGTGTACTGAGCCCAGCTCGTGAAGCGACGCTTTGTAGTTCCCGTTTTACGAAGAAGAGGGGTCAGGCAGGAAATTCGGATATTTGTATCTACTCAAGTTAGTTGCCCAAAGATAAGAATATCACAATTTCCTGCCTGACCCCTCTTTGCTCTTTGCCTCTCTTAAAGAAACGACCAAAACGTTCATGTCACTAAGCCGAAAGCAACCGGTCGAAAAACGAGCGATAGCGACGAAAAGCTATCCGCAGGTCTTCAGTTGAAACTTCTTCTCCTTCTGACCATTCTCGCTCGAGATTCGACCGCTCGTTAGCGAACGCCTCAGTAAGGCGCTTCGTCACCGATGACACAAGCTCATCTGCCTGCTCGACTGCCTTGCGCGGGTCGTCAACAAAACCCGTCTGAATCGCCGCCCAGCGCGAACGGAATTCCTCAAGGCCTTCTTGCTCAAATAGCGGCGCGAAGCCTTCTCCAGGTTCGGTCGGGCCGTTCGGTTCGTACTGAGACGTCTCATCGCTTGACAATTGCCGACGTGCAGCAGTGGCTGTAGTCTGTTCCGCAGTCGAAAGCTCCTCGGCTGCCTGTTCGTCTCGCTCGACAGTTGTTTCATCTTTATCTTTATCTTTCATCGTCTTCCCGCCTCCGCCGGCTTTGCGCGAGTCTCAAGTAAGTCTTCAAACAACAAGCGATAGTGAAGTAAGGCTTTTCTCAAGTCTTCTGTGCTAGCCTCACCACGCCTGTCGCGAACCGCGACCTCGTGAGCAATGCGATAGTTTTCGATGACCTTCGCATGATCCACCGATACATCGGCGGCTCGCTGCTCGAAGTTACCCATTGGGTAGCCCCGCGCTCTCATGACCTCGATCACGAGACGATCGGCATTCGCCACCGCAGCTTGAGGATCATCAACGAAGCGCGCCTGCTCCTGCTGCCATTCACCCGCGAAACGCTCTCGATCGTCGCGCGACAGCGAAACTATGCTGAGTTCCTCGATGCGCTTTTCGCGTCCTTCCAAATCCTTCTCGGCCTGGCGCCGATCGCCTTCGGACTCAACCATTCGGTCGTACTCGGGACCGAATTTTGAACGCAGTCTTTCGGTACGCTTCTTCTGCATGTACATCCACACTGTCGCCGCCGCGATCGCCAAGACCACAATCACTGCGACAACAACGATAACTAAGGTCGTCTTGTCCATCACCGTCCTCCTTTTAAACTCTTATCGATGTTGCACAATGCAACGACCAAGCCGTCCCGGACGATGTGTTAACGTGCGGAACCTCCGAATAAGCCAGGACCTTCCTGGCACGCAGAAGGGCATGCGCGCGAGAGTGTGGGCAATCGCAACAGTGCAGTGTATCACTTCACAACGGATAATCCGGTTTCTTAAATGGCTCAATTCAATGTAACGCGACCACGTTTAATGTCGTTTAACTCCGGTCTTGCCATCGCTCGAAGAAGTCGGCATCTTTTCTGCACATCACTGAAACTTTCCACGATTCGACCAATAGAGATTGAGGGCAGCTTGTTGCTGAAGCGGCGCCTTCCTAACAGAAAGTGGGTCACCGACCATTGGCGCCGACCGGAAGACCTTGTGCGCATCGCTGAACCACACACCACGACCAAGCGGAGTCGCTCGACTGATATGAGTATTGCCCTGCTGAAAAGGGACTGCCAGTCTATTGTGCGGGAGCGGAAATATAATTTATCATCCTGTACGCGGCTCTTCGGACGACAACCTTGGGAATGCCAGATTGTCGATGACCTTGACAACCGATAATGAGATCGGAGCACCATAGTGAGGCCAAAAACACCAGTTTC
>DASXSR010000215.1:0-7847 GCA_036505875.1 Blastocatellia bacterium
GGGTGCTGATCGGAAAAGGCGGCTTGTGGGGCAACGTGATACGCATCGGCCCGCCGCTGATCGCTACGAAGTCGGACATCGACGAACTTGTGGCGGCACTTGATGGAGCGTTCGGCACTCCGTGAGATAGCTCTTTGTGAGCGTCGCTTGGAGTTATCGTTCAAACTACTCTAGGAAGTGCTCCGCGTACTCCTCCGACCTCGGACTTAGATTGTTACTCATAATCGCTCTTGCGCAGGAGTTCCATCGCAGGATCGCGTCGTCGTTTCCAGCTGGGCGAATCGCTTCGGCTTTCTCGAACCATTCCATTGCCTCGCGAAACCAGTCGTATGCAGCGTGGTGAGCGCCCGGCGAGCCTTTTGCCAATCTCGCTTTCGCTCGGCGCTCCCAAACTATTCCCGTGTAGTAAGCCCGCTCGTACTCGTCGCTCAGCCGCGCTAGCACTTCTTGAATCTGAGTGTCGCCAATCGAATAGCCCTTCGCTAAACGATCTGTCATCGCCAGCAGCAGCGTGACCAGAGCTTGCTGATTCTCAGGCTCGATTCGCAGCACGTCGAGGCAAATGCTCTCTGCGGCGCCGGGCTCATTAAGCAGCCGGTAGCGCATCGCTTTGTCGAGCGCCGCGGGGATCGCGTCCTTGTGAAGCGGTTTGAGTTCGAACATCACGGGCTCCTTGACGGACGGTTCTATTTGTTCACGGCCCATTTTCTCAAGAAGTCGAACATCTTTCCCAGGTTGTAACTTCTTCCTTCTTCCAGCTCGCTCGTGTCTTGTGAGCGCAGCAGATTTCCTTTTGCATCGAGCACGAAGAGGTGGGGGAAACCGGGAATTTTGGGATAGCGTGAGAGTAACGTCTGGTTCTCGTTCTCTCGACTAAAGTTGATCTTTACCATCACAAAGTTCTGCTCCCTGTATTCAAGAAGTGATGGGTTTTGCTCAAAGAACCTGTCAAGGATGTGACACCAAGAACACCACTCACCACCCACATCAACCAGGACGCGTTTTCCAGCGCGCTGCGCCTCAAGCACGGCTTTTTGGATGTCTGACGCGGCGTCTCTTTTTGGATCGTAAATAGTTACTGGCACATACTTTGAGCGTGATGTTTCTTGTCCTTGAGAATTAACGGAAATAAGGAAGATCACGACGCAGAATATGAGTGTGCTAAATTGTCTCATAACTACCTCCTCAATCGGATGTACACGCTACGAACTCCGTCGTCGAAAAAGTTGCACAAGCCTGGATAGCGGGTCGTAAAACTTCCCGACCACGCGCTCTTTCAACGGGATGATCGCGTTGTCGGTTATCGTGATGCTCTCAGGACAAACCTTGGTGCAGCACTTGGTGATGTTGCAAAACCCGATGCCATCGCTGACCCTCAGGTCTTCAAGCCGATCCTCAGTGTCCAACGGGTGCATCTCCAAAGCGGCAACGTAAACCAGAAAGCGCGGCCCGATGAAATTCTGATGCAGGTTGTGCTCGCGCAGCACGTGACATACATCCTGACACAGGTAGCACTCAATGCACTTGCGAAACTCCTGAACTCGATCGATGTCTTGCTGCTTCATGCGCCACGTGCCATCCGCAACGTCGGGCGGACGCGGCTTGAACTTCTTGATTCGCTTCTTCACTTCATAATTCCACGACACATCTGAGATCAGGTCTTTGACGTGAGGGAAAGCTTTCATCGGTTCGACTGTAACCGGCTTATCAAGGGGAACCTGGCTGAGTCGAGTCATGCACATCAGCTTCGGCGTGCCATTCACCTCCGCCGAGCAAGAACCGCACTTGCCAGCCTTGCAGTTCCAACGCAAGGCGAGGTCGTTAGCCAGATCAGCCTGAATTCGGCGGACTGCGTCAAGCACAACCATCCCCGGCGCAGTTTCGATGGTGTATTCGACGAACTGACCTTCGCCCGCTGTGCCGCGCCAGACTCTGAACGTGGCTTCGCCCATCAACCCATCTCCTCGATTATTTGTTTTAGCTCCTGTGGCATTTCCCGGATCGGCTCACGTAAGACCTTCATTGAGCCATCAGCGTCCTTCTTGACCGCGATGTTGACCTTTCCAAAAGCAGGGTCCTTGTCTGGATAATCATCGCGAAACTGAGCACCGCGACTTTCCTTTCGCTCGATCGCCGAACGAGTGACCGCTTCCGAAACGGTGAGCAGATTGGAAAGGTCCAGCGCCGTATGCCAGCCGGGGTTGTACTCGCGATTTCCCGAGACTGCGACGCTCGAAGCTCGCTTCCAAAGCTGCTCGATTCCTTCAAGCGCGCGCTGCATTTCGTCTTCTGCTCTGACGATGCCGACCAATTCCTGCATCATCTCTTGAAGCTCGAGTTGAATTTTGTAAGGTCCTTCGGTGCTCACGTTTGCCGCGCGTTCGAACGGTTCGAGTGCGCGTCGTGCTGCCGCTTCCGCTTGCTGGTGGTCGATCTGACCTTGAGAGTGATCGCGAGCAAACCTTGCGGCATACTCGCCGGCGCGTTTGCCGAACACAAGCAAGTCTGAAAGCGAGTTTCCGCCGAGCCTATTCGCGCCATTTATTCCTGCCGCGCACTCGCCGGCCGCAAACAGCCCGGACACGGCTGACATCTGGGTGTCTGAGTCGACACGAATCCCACCCATTATGTAATGGGTTGTCGGTCCGACTTCCATCGGCTGCTGAGTGATGTCGATGTCGGCGAGCTGTTTGAACTGATGGTACATGCTCGGGAGCTTGCGCTTTATGTGCTCCTCTGCATTTGAAAGCTTCTGCCGAATCCACGAAATGTCGAGGTAGACGCCGCCGTGCGGACTGCCACGACCTTCTTTCACCTCGCGCACGATGCAGCGCGCCACGTGATCGCGAGTCAAAAGCTCCGGCGGACGCCGAGCGTTCTTGTCGCCTTGAGTGTAGCGCCAACCTTCTTCTTCGTTGTCGGCGGTTTGGGTCCGATAGTTTTCGGGAATATCGTCGAACATGAAGCGCTTGCGCATGCTGTTAAGCAAGACGCCGCCTTCGCCGCGAACGCCTTCGGTAACCAGGATGCCCTCAACGCTGGGAGGCCAAACCATGCCCGTAGGGTGAAACTGCACGAATTCCATATCGATCAATTCAGCGCCGGCGTGATAAGCGAGCGCGTGGCCGTCGCCGGTGTATTCCCAACTGTTGCTTGTGATCCGATAAGCGCGGCCTATGCCACCGGTGGCTAGCACGATCGCTTTCGCTTTAAAGAGTCTGAAGCGCCCGCGCTCGCGATCATAGCCGAATGCGCCGACAACGCGATCTCCGTCTTTGAGTAAAGTCAGGATCGTGCATTCCATGTGCACGTCGATGCCTTGATGAACGCCGTGGTCCTGAAGCGTTCGAATCATCTCAAGGCCGGTGCGATCGCCGACGTGCGCAAGACGTGGATACTTATGCCCGCCGAAGTTGCGCTGAAGTATTCGTCCGTCGTCGGTGCGATCGAACACGGCGCCCCATGCTTCAAGCTCCCGAACGCGGGAGGGAGCTTCCTTGGCGTGCAGCTCGGCCATTCGCCAGTTGTTGACGTATTGCCCTCCGCGCATCGTGTCGGAGAAATGGACTTTCCAGTTATCGCGTTCGTCCACGTTGGCGAGCGCGGCTGCGATACCGCCTTCGGCCATCACGGTGTGAGCTTTGCCGAGCAGCGACTTGCACACGAGCCCGACGGACACTCCCGACGCCGAAGCTTCGATGGCCGCACGCAATCCGGCGCCGCCTGCTCCAATCACCAACACGTCGTGCTCGAATGTCTGGTATTCGGCCATCAAAAAATTCTCCGGTCTGACCAGATGCCCATCGAACAAAGCCGAACGTAGATGTCCGAGAACGCGACCCAGAACAAACTCATCCACGCCCAGAGCATATGGCGGCGATTAAGGCAGCTTACGCAACTGTAAGCTCTCTGGCGGATCGGGATCTTCGAGAGCTGATCGCAGCCTCCGCCAACCAGGTGCCGAAGCGAATGACAACTGAACGTGTATCCGCCGAGCAAGATGGCGTTGATCGTCAGGATGATCGTGCCGAAACCGATACCAAAGGAGACTTGCCCGGCCGCGTTCGTGAACCACATCGCCTTCCACGCGTCGTGCGCGAGAATCACGATGAACACCAGCGCGAGATAGAGAAAGTACCTGTGTACGTTTTGGAGGATCAGTGGAAACGAACGCTCGCCTCGGTAATGCTTACGCGGCTCGCCCACGGCGCACGAAGGAGGGTCAGCCCAGAACGATTTGTAATAAGCGCCGCGATAGTAATAGCAAGTCAATCGAAACCCGCCCGGCGCCCACAAGATGAGCAGCGCGGGCGAGAACAGAAGCCAACCTGGCCACCAGCCGGGCTTTGCTCCAAACCAACTGTGAGCTGGATCGCCGAACAGCTCAGGTGAATAAAAGGGCGAAAGGTATGGACCGAACCTGTAGTGGGCGCCTTGAAACGCGGCCCAGGTCGAGTATACGACGAACGCGGACAAGCCCAGAAAGATTAGCAGCGGCTGAAGCCACCACGAGCCTGTGCGCGTGGTGCTGCCGAAACCGGATCGTTTCAACGAAATGTTTGCTGAAGCCATAGCGCGGTATGATTCCCTCCTGGGCGAGAGTTACGACACACAAGCGCAAGCGTCGCCGGGCATTTGTCAGTTGAGTAATGAATGATTCCGTCAAGATGATCAGTGAAACGGAACCTCCCTGAGCTATAGCCAGAAGCTGCGGAGATTGTCGGCGAGCAAAGCCCGGTTGTTGACATGCCGCAACGTTTACCATACCGCTTAATTTGGAGTCAACAACAACCGTCCTGCAGGAGTTCGCGGCACGAACCGCTCCCAGCGGGCAAAAGAGCCCGATAGCGGCAAGGGTTTGCGGAGCCGCGAGTTTCCTCAGATCTCTGCTGGCCGGCGGCTCATACTGGTTAACAAACGGCAGGGCATCTGCTGATGGCTTTCTGGGTATTTAATTGCCAGTATGACCAAGACTACTTGAGTTTTCGCCTGGGTCGGTGTAAATGCATAATGGACCAGGAAAGGCGCAAGGCGCGGAAGAGCTGAATAACCAGAATGTTCTTGGAGAGAGTGGAGAAGGTTGCTGTATATCTAAAGAATACTATGAACCAACTCCATCAACACCGAATATGAACGCTCGCGAAATAGTGCCTTCTTCTGAAGATCTCAAACTTGTGCACGGGATCGAAGCCGAGCTGCTTCAGAGGCGCAGAAAGGGAATGCTCGGCGGTATTGTAGCCATCGGCGCGGCTGTTCTCCAGGTGATAGTCGCCGCTGTTGAAAAGGACTACCTGGGGAAGGTCGGAAAATTCTTTAATGATTTATCGCATTGGCATATTGACGCGAGTGTGCTTCCAGAGTTACTTGGGATCGGTGTGATCGTCCTTGGCATAGGCATCTATTTTACTTACCGCTGGACCAGTGTATTACTTAAAGAGTCTGAAGAACCTTTCCAATACACCTTTTGGATTGAGCCATTTCAGCTCGTAAGCGGGACATCGCGCGATGAATTCGATGCTGCAATGAATGACCGCCTAAGTTTGCTTCATCACGATTTGCGGGAACGATTGAGTGTCAGAATCAAACGGCTTTCATTACTAAACGCAGAATCCGATGTGCCGCAGGAGGCAAGGAAGAACCTCTCCTCGCACATAAACGTGAGAGGAGATTACGCAGTACGGCTGCTGAAAGATGACAAGTGGGTGCTTCAGGTCATGCCGATGATTCGAATCGGACCAGTGGGTCGTCCGGCAACCTTGGCGAGCCCCGTTAAAGCCAAACTAAACCGCAATGAGTCGGACTCGCACGAACAAGTTCTTTCTGCGGGAACGTACAACCAGTTAATCGAGCGCATTTATTCGGAAGTTGCGTCTGAGATTTACCGGCAGATTCTTTCAGATGTGAAGAAGAAGAGCGCATTCTTCCCCACCAGCTTTCTGCGAGTCGTTGCGCTTTACCACGAAGCCGTCGATTTTGAGCGTTCAAATACAATTGATGCATACGACTTTGCTATTTCACTGTATCGAGAGTCGAAACGCTATTTCGACGTCAGAATTCTTGGGCCGCTTCCAATGTGGCTAGTAACAATTCCGCTGCTGCCGTTATGGCGACTCGCTAGGCGGTCCTTGCTGGCGGATGCGAAGACACGAATTGGATTGGCGAGATCGCTAATCTACAGAAAGATAGTCTCCGCGCTGTCGGGTAGGAACCAGAATGTCTTGTTCGAGATACCTCCGGAACTCAATCGCGTAATTGAAAACCTGACGAGGCTTCAGGATCGCATGACGCCAAAGTGGAAGCTTCGGACCAGATTCAGCAGATCGGCCCATGCATCCAAGCAGAGAAGTCTCGGACAGGAGGATCGGTATAGAAGTCTGATGGGGTTTCTCACGTTTCCAGTCGACGCAGCGTTCACACGCGGGCGGCGGGATTTTGACGAGGTGCGTCAGACGCTATCAGATGCATATGCTGTCGCCGCTCTTACTTACTCGTATCTCGGCGCGCCTGAAGTGGCGGGCGGACTCCTTGCGAGTTCTAGAGCGTCCGATCCAGCATTGAGCGAGAGAAGCCCACTATGGTTCTTGGCTACCGCGGAGATAGAGACCGATCTCAACAAGAAGCTTTTGTTTTTGAACAAGGCTACCGAGTTGGATAGTGATTTTGAAATCGCCCAATACCGTTTCGCGAAGGTCTCAGAAATGAGACTGAGACTGCGTGGCGAGATCAGAAGGGAAAGAGTAGAAGGTGTAATACAACAGTACGAGGAAGTGCTCTCGATCAATCCCGGAAACATAGGTGCTTCTTTAGCACAAGGTAATCTGTGGTGGTTGTTGCGAGATTGGGATGCTGCTGAGAGAAAGCTTAATGAAGGTTGCGACACCAAGGCGATCGTTCGGCAAACCTTTGTCGGCGAGTTTCTTTATGGCCTTGCCCGTATAGCGGTTGAGAAGGGCGATCTTAACGGCGCGTATGATCTCTACGGTCAAGCCGTTTTTGCTGATCCGGAGGTTGCCGCGTATTCGACAATCCAAAGCAAGAACCTGATTGAGTCGAGATATGACTACATCACTGTGGATATCCTGGAACGATACGAAGAGTTTTGGAGAAAGGCAGAACGTGCCATAAGGGAGCATATCGATTCGTCAAACGCCTCCAAAAGAAAGAACTCGGAGAAATCTGAAATCTCCGAACGGACTCTCAAAAACTTGCGTAGCTTTGTGTCGAATGATTATGGCAACGCCTGCTTGAACTATTACCACCGTTTTGGCGACTTGCGAATATTGCGAAAGGCGATTAAGGCTTACGTGGCTGCGATCAACGATAATAGAGAGAACTTTGTTGCCTATTACAATCTAGACAACGCCTATGGCTGGTTAGACAATGCTTACGCTGGAATTGAAACACATACTGAACGAGTCAAAGGCCCGCTTGAGCAGGCGGAGAAGCTGGCTCCGGCCTGGCCGGCAGTATTGATAGAAACGGCGAAAAGGGAGCTGAGGCAAGCTCGCGAAGCGATCCTAAAGCAAAATGAAGAAATCGAAACGCGCGAAAAAGAGTTAGTGACAGAGACCCTAAAGGCGGTACGGCGAGAAACCGAGCAGCGCGGATTGGAGTCTGATCACGCATACGGTATGGAACTTCCGCAAGCGATGGCATCGCCAGCGAATTCTCCAGCAGTGAGCCCGGCAGAACCTCAGGTCTTGATTCAGTCAGAAAAGACCAGCGGCCCCGGCAGCAAGCCGCGGACAACGGACCAAGTTCAGGATTTGATTTCCACACTTAAAAAGCTTCACGATGACCGTCAGTCGTCTATTAAGAACTTTGAAGAGGTTATCTTGCCAAAGATT
>DASXSR010000216.1:0-4159 GCA_036505875.1 Blastocatellia bacterium
ATACCGAAGCCGAGCCGGTTTTTGATCGCATCATCGCAAAGCTCGCCCGCGTCTTCGAGATGCCGATGGCACTGATCTCTCTTGTTGATCGGCATCGTCTGTTCTTCAAGAGCCACACTGGCCTGCCCGATGATCTGGCCAAATCTCGGCAAGCCCCGCGGGATGTTTCGGTATGCGGCCACGTTGTCTCGAAGAACGAGGTCACCGTTATTGAAGACCTCGCGCGAGATCGCCGCTTTGCTAACAACCCTTGGATTAGGGAGCGAGGTCTGCGCTTCTATGCCGGCGCGCCGCTGCATGCGCCGAACGGCCAGCCGATCGGTTCACTCTGTCTCCTCGATGTGAAACCGCGCGAGTTCACCAATCGCGACCGGCGCCATCTCCAGGAATATGCTAGCGAGGTGATGGAAGAGATCGGCCGCCGGTGCTCCGCTTTAAGCAAGCCAAAACGGCTTGAGGCTGCAATTCCGCCTGATCCAGCATTGCAGAACGCATAAGATGTAATGTAACTGGATTGAGTCGACATCGAGGGTTTGCAACACACACCAAAGAAGCGCTCGAGAGTGAGGCAGTCGATCTTCGACACAGCGAAAGCGTGCTGCAATCGTTCACCGACTCGCAACTGCTCCCATGAGGCGCTCCCATTCGTCGAGGCGAGCGAATCAAATCAGGAAACCATTTTGTCGAGCGCAAGCTTATCTATAGCCGTGTGTTTTTTGTTAGCTGCAGTAAGGGGCCAAACTGCGACGACGTTACGAATAATATAGAGACGACTGCTTCACTTTCCTCTGAGCCGTTTCGGATTTCGGCAGTCCAGAACAAGCCGACAAGTATGAGGGAGTTAGTTATAGTAGTCGGATGCGCGTTGCTCTTGGCGTGTCAATCGTTTGGCGCCGAACGTTCAGTGTTGGCACGCGTCACGGTCTACTGGAACCGAGAAGGGGGTTCGGATGACTACGCAGCTTGGAACGGTACACCACTGCGCGAAGGGCATTGCGCCGTCGATCCAGAGAAAATTCCCTATGGTAGTAAGTTGTCTTTCCTGATGCGGAGTGTGTCGCAGTAGACAGTGGACCGGCTGTGATCAGTCGCAAAGCTGCGCGCTTGTGTGGGCGGCAGGCGATCGAGCGGAAAGCCATCATCATCGATCGGTTTTTCGACACCCAACAAAAGGCGATTGCGTGGGCAAAAGTGCACCCCCATTTCATCACAGTGCGAATTTTAACGCCCGACAGCAACGAGGGCGCCCAGCTCGGAGTTTCAAAAGATCCAAGCTCGTCGTTCACGATCATTGCTAGTAGCGCTAAAGCAGGTTGGGAAGGAAGGTCCAGTGATTTCCATCGACGTTTGAATACCGACTGGACTGCGCCGACATTTCCTTCGCCAAATTTATTTTTGCAATACGCCAGGCGTAGAACATAAACCCGCGTGGACACAACAACCATGGCTGATCGGAAGAACAAACTTGGCCTATCGGTTGCGATCGGCGCAGGCCTCGGAGCAGCGCTAGGGGTCGCGTTGCATCACCTGCCCTTGTGGCTAAGCCTTGGTTGCGTCTGTGGCATCGTGACCGGAATTATTTTGACGCGAATGACGCGATCCTGATTCTGGTAAACTATCATCCAGAACGTCTAGGCCTATTCATAAGTTGTCCAATGCTGCCCATTTCTTCGTCGGCTCTTATCTGCCTTCGATGCGACGCTCGTCCATATACACTTCGCGAACCGGATATCGCCCGCCAGTCTTGCCGCCGAAAGCCGCTGCCAGCGCGCCAAAGATCAGACCGAGGGCGGCCGCGCCCGTGCCAACCGCTCCGCCCGTGGCAGCGCGCTGTCCCACTTGCCGTGCCTCCGCGGCTTTCTGCTCAGGTGTGGTTTGTTGAGCTTGGGCTGCAGCCTGGTCGGCGCTCACCCTTGCCTGCGCCGTGAACTGATCTATCTGTTGCTGAACGGCTGGCGGCAGCTGAGTTCGCGAGACTTTGTCACTATTGCCCACAGCGAAGCTCGCCAGCCCCGATGCCGTGCCGATAAGTCCACCTGCGGCTGTAGTTAGCAGCAGAATCGTCAACATCGTTACGGCGGCCCAAGTAGCTAATCCGTGCAGCCACCCATTAAAGGTTCCGCCCAACCGCCCGGCGATGTAGCCGCCCAGGAACAGCGAGACCAAACTGCTCATTACGAGCCAAACACCGGCTCCAATTCCGAGCGTGGTGCCACTCGGATTTTGACCTGTCGCTGGATTCAACGTCGCGAGTCCAACTGCTGTACCAATAAGTGTCAGGACGAGTTGCGTCGCGAGCGCGATTATCGCGCCTGCGAAGATCGCGCCCCACGAGATGCGGGCGAACGGCCGATCGAAGCCGCGGAACGGTTCTACTGCCGTTGTGGTGCGCAACGTTGTCTCGCGGCTTGCTGGCCCATTGTTAGCTTCGGCCATAGTTCCAATACCGAATACTGATTTAGACATAATAATTTCTTTCGTTTGTGTGTGGTTGTTTGTTAGTTCGATCCTTTTCTTCGTGTCCCCAGAAACCTCCTTTGATAATGAAAATGCACAATCGGGACGGTGGATGGTTGTCTAATGAGACATAACCCTATACCACGTGACGATTGCCCTAGGACGCGTGATGTCTCCAACACAACCAGACTCGAGTAGTCTGGGAGCGGAACAGCCCGCGTTGCCGCAAAACCCCTACGTGCTACTGGTATGTGGAGTCGAAAAATTCCCATTGGTGTTGATATGGCTATGGTTTCCAAGCTTTGGTATTTCCGTCTCCTCGATAATGCTGGAGGGCGACATATCTTAGCGGATATCGCCGTTGCATTGCTAAAAAGTGATTACCCCGCCGTCACCGGCTTTCTCTATCGGAATTCCGAGGGTGAACAGATGATGTTACCGTGGCGCGCCGTTAGAGGCATTGACTGGCGTCACGCTCAAATCAACGTCAGCAGCTTCGACTCTGCTCAATCGGTAACAAAGGAGTCACTGCGAAAAGTGGTCCTGCTAAGGCGAGACGTGCTCGACGCGCTTGTGCTCGATTTGCATAATCGCCGGGCCACCCGCGCGAATGATCTCTGGCTCGAGGAGGGAAACGGCAAACTGTTGTTAAAAGCTGCCGACACAAGTTCGTTGGCGATTCTACGTAGATTAAGCCGTGGATTATTTGGCAGCGGACCAAGTCGCGCCACCTACGACTGGAAATATGTCGAGTTCCTGCGCGGCGACCCCCATGCAGTAAGCAACGGTGCCGGTTACCATATGCGAATTAAAAGGTTACCGCCCGGGGAGATCGCGGGTCTATGCAGTTCACTGCCATACCTGCATGCGGCGGAACTTCTCACTCTGCTTCCAGACGAAATCGCCGCTGATACGCTGACGGCGATGCTGCCAGATAGACAAGTTCAAGTGTTCGGCGAGCTTGAAGACGAGCAGGCCGTTCGCCTTTTAGCAAGAATGAGGGCGAATGATGCAGCGAATCTCTTACGACGCTTAACGGTCGAGTCAACGAAAAGCTTTCTCAAGCGATTACCTAAAGCGCGGAGCGAGAAACTTGTCGACTTACTGCGTTATCCCGAAGCTACGGTTGGCGGCATCATGACCAACGACATGGTGACACTCGCTTTGGATCAAACGGTCCGGGAAGCACTTCTGAGATTACGTGATCACCTCAAGCAAACAGATTTCACCCATTTTCTCTACGTCGTGGAAAGTGAAGCGAGCCGATTGCTGCGAGGAACGACCACTTTGCAGGAACTAATCGTGGCTGACGATGAATGCAAGTTGAACGAAATCATGAACTTTTACGTAATGACACTCGACCCTTTGGAACCTGCGGATGCCGGAGCGTATCGGGTGCTCAATAGTCACTTGGCAGCTATGCCTGTAATCGGGCGCGAAAAGCAACTGCTTGGCATTGTCACCGTCGATGCGGCGGTGATGCAGGTAGCTCCGCAGAGCTGGACTGTCCAAGCTCCGAAGATCTTCTCATGAACGAACAACCTGCCCGGTCAGGGCTTGAGCCTCTCGCTCGGGTTGAATCATCAGTCCCCGCCTCCCGCCCGCAAACCCTCCGCACTGCGGTGCGAATGAACATTCGTGGCCGGAGCGTTCGACTGCGTGGTTTGCGCCTTCCTCCCACAGGTATCTGGCGCTGGCTTGC
>DASXSR010000217.1:0-12571 GCA_036505875.1 Blastocatellia bacterium
GGTGAGCTGTCTCGCATAATGGATCACATGGTCTGCCTGGGCGCGGCACTAGTTGATCTCGGTGCAATCACGAACTTCTGGTACGCCTTCGAGCCGCGCGAAGAGATCTACGATTTGCTCGAGATGACCGCCGGTCAGCGAATGATGGTGAGCTACGTGCGAGTTGGCGGTCTGTCGGCCGATCTGCCAAAGGACTTCGCCCCGCGCTGCCGCGAGGTGTTGAAGCGATTGCCGCAGTACATCAACGATCTGCACAAGCTCAACACCAACAGCCGACTGTTCAAACAACGCACGGTTGGCGTGTCTGAGATTTCTGCGAAGGACGCGATCGACTGGGGATTTACGGGTCCGATGCTGCGGGCGGCGGGTGTGGCGTATGACATTCGCCAGAATCATCCGTATTCGAGCTACGATGATTTCGAATTCGAAGTGCCGGTCGGAACTCGCGGCGATGTTTATGACAGATACCTCGTGCGGATGGAAGAGATGCGGCAGAGTCTTCGCATCTGCGAGCAGGCACTCGAGAATTTGCCGGATGGACCTTACGCCGTAGACGATCGCAGGATCACCTTGCCACCGAAGAAGGGCGTTTACACCAACATCGAAGACTTGATGAATCATTTCAAGCTGGTGATGCATGGGATTCAAGCCCCGCCGGGCGAAGTTTACGGCTACAGCGAAGGCGGCAACGGCGAGGTTGGGTTCTACATCGTGAGCGATGGATCGCTCAGACCGTGGCGGGTTCACGCTCGCGGGCCATGCTTCCCGATCTTCTCTGCTTATCCGAAACTGATCGAAGGCGGCCTGGTTGCGGACGCAATCGCGACGCTGAGCAGCTTGAACATAATTGCGGGAGAGCTTGATCGATGATTCAGTTCAGCGAAGAAGCGATGCGACGCTACAAGACGATTCTCAGCCACTATCCTGAGAAGCGGGCGGCGTTGTTGCCGGTGCTAACGCTTGCTCAGCGTGAGTTCGGCTGGATCTCGCAAGAAGTTGCCGACTACATCGGCGAGTTGATGGGGTATCCGCCTTCGGACGTGCTGGCCGTCGCGACGTTTTATACAATGCTTCACAAGAAGCCCGCGGGCAAGTATCACATCGACATCTGCAAAAATGTGAGCTGCTGGCTGATGGGCGTCTATCCTTGCATCGATGAGCTCAAGCATCAACTGGGCGTTGAGAAGCGAGAAGTCTCGGCCGACGGAAAGTTCAGTTGGGACGTGACTGAATGTCTGGGTTCATGCGGGACGGCTCCGGCGATGCAGGTTGGTGATCGCTACTACGAGAACCTGACGCCGGCGCGAGTCGCTGAGAT
The DNA here is from genome assembly GCA_036505875.1 of Blastocatellia bacterium. Lineage (GTDB taxonomy): Bacteria > Acidobacteriota > Blastocatellia > UBA7656 > UBA7656 > Onstottus_A. Next base: position 1,319 of record DASXSR010000217.1, read on the forward strand.
TATTGAAGAGCTGCGCAATGACTAAGATACTGCTGGCAAACATAGACAAGCCCGACCAGACGAGCATCAAGAAGTATCGCGAGCGGGGCGGCTACAAAGCTCTCGAGAAGGCGCTCGCGATGGAGCCGACGGCCCTCATCGAAGAGGTCAAGACCAGCGGCTTGCGCGGGCGCGGAGGCGCGGGCTTCCCCACTGGAATGAAGTGGAGCTTTGTCCCGCGTAACACAAACAAACCGACATATCTCCTTTGCAACGCCGACGAAAGCGAGCCGGGAACTTTCAAGGACCGAATCCTGATGGAACGCGATCCGCATATGATGATCGAGGGAATGGCTATTGCGAGTTACGCGCTCAAGTGCCATCTGTCGTACATCTACATTCGCGGCGAGTATGAGTTCGTGGCGAACATCGTTCAGAAAGCGCTTGATGAAGCTTATGAGGCCAAGATTCTTGGTCCATCGGTGATGGGAAAGGATTATGCGCTCGATATCTTCTTGCATATGGGACAGGGCGCTTACATCTGCGGCGAAGAGACTTCGCTGATCGAATCGCTTGAAGGTTATCGAGGTTATCCACGGATAAAGCCTCCCTTCCCTGCGACTCACGGGTTCCTCGCGTCGCCGACTGTCGTGAACAATGTGGAGACTCTGTGCGCACTGCCGTGGATCATTCAGAACGGCGGAGCGGCTTATGCGAAGATTGGAACCGAGAAAAGCAAGGGCACCAAGCTGTTCTCGGTTTCGGGTCACGTGAACAAGCCGGGCGTGTACGAAGTTGATCTTGGTTATCCGTTGCTTGATTTCATCAACAACGAAGCCGGCGGCGTCCCGGACGGGCGAAAGCTGAAGGCGGTGATTCCGGGCGGCTCATCGGTCCCTGTGATGACGGCCGCTGAATGTGAAGGCGCGCTGCTTGATTACGAGTCGTTGGTCAAAGCTGGATCGATGCTCGGTTCGGGCGGGATGATTGTGCTTGACGAAACGACGAGCATGCCGGAGACCTTGTCAGTGATCGCGGACTTCTACGCGCACGAGTCTTGCGGCCAATGCACTCCTTGCCGTGAAGGGACAGGTTGGGCTGCGAAGATCTTGCGAAATCTGATTGCGGGCAAAGGAAAGAAGGCGGATCTCGATCTGCTTTTGAAGATCGCGGATATGATGGAAGGCAAAACGATCTGCCCGCTTGCGGATGCAGATGTGATGCCGATCAGGAGCTTCGTGACGAAGTTCGGAAGCGAGTTTGAGGCGTTGTGTTCGAATTGAACCACAGATGAACACAGATAGACAGAGATTAGATGGGACGTGCGGTTATCAGTGTTTATCTGTGTTCATCCGTGGTTGCTAAGTTGATGACTATGCCGAAGTTTACGTTAAACGGACAGGAGATCGAAGCCAAGCCCGGGCAGACTATCATTCAAGCTGCTCAGGATCACGGCGTCGAGATTCCGTTCTATTGCTATCACGTCGATCTGCCGATCGACGGCAACTGCCGAATGTGCCTGGTCGAAGTCGAAAAGATGCCGAAACTGACAACGGCTTGCACGACGATCGTCAACGACGGGATGGTTGTGCGCTCCGATAACGATCGCGTAAAGGAAGCAGTGCGAGGTGTGCTTGAGTTTCTGTTGATCAATCATCCGGTCGATTGTCCGGTCTGCGACCAGGCGGGCGAGTGCCGTTTGCAGGATTACTACATGGTCTACGGTCTTCACACTAGCCGTATTCCGCTCGCGATGAAAGTCCGCAAACGCAAAGTGATCGACCTAGGACCGATGGTTGTTCTGGATCAAGAGCGGTGCGTGTTGTGCTCGCGCTGCATTCGCTTTTTCGAGCACGTGACCGAGACCGGTGAAATGCAATTCTTCGGGCGCGGCGATCACGTGGCTATCGGGACCTTCGAAGACAAGCCGCTTGACAATCCGTATTCCGGCAACGTTGTCGATATTTGTCCGGTCGGCGCGTTGACCTCGCGCGATTTCAGATTCAAATGTCGAGTGTGGTTTTTGCACTCGACCGACTCCGTTTGCGGCGGTTGCTCGACAGGTTGCTCTATAAGGGTGGATCATCGAGACGGCGCGATCTTCAGATTGCTTCCGCGTCGCAACGCCGCGGTAAATCGAAGCTGGTTGTGTGACGAAGGCCGGCTGACGTTTCACCAACTGGATGGCGAGCGCGTCCAGCGTCCTTTGATGAAAGGTAGCGAAGGAGTGCAAGCTTCCGTCACCTGGGATGAGGCCGTGCGCTCGATCGATTCGCGTCTTAAGGAGATTCGGGACGCGAGCGGCGCCGAGCAGATCCTGGGCTTCGCGTCGCCTTCAGCCACCAACGAAGGTCTGTTCTTGTTTAAGCGATATCTTCGCGAGTTGGGCGCTTCTCGATTCGATTTCAGGCTCGACTGCGAAGATAAGAATGTTTTCGAGGAAGAAGACCAGATACTCAGACACTTTGACAAGCATCCGAACTCGATGGGCGCGATCAAACTGGGGCTTGCGAGTGATGAGCTTGACGGCATCCAAGGCGCGATCGAAGCTGCACGAGCGGGACGGATAAAGGCCGGCATCGTGATGTACCTGAAGCCGCTGGTGCCGCGACCAAGTGACGACGAGGCGGAAGGGCGAATAATCGAGCTGATAGACCAGCTCGAGTATTCGGTAGTGCTCGCCGCGCACTCGGCGGAATGGCAAGAAGCCGCAAGCGTGGTGCTGCCAGTAACTGCGTGGTCGGAAGAGGAAGGGACTTACTTGAATTTCGAAGGACGAGTTCAGTTTGCCGCTAAGGCGATCGAGCCTACCGCAGACGCGCGGCCTGTTTGGGAAGTGTTTGCGATGTTGCTTCACGCCAGCGGCGTTGAGTCGCGGTGGATGTCTGCTGAAGATGTATTCGCGACCATGACCGAGAGCGAACCGGCATACCGAGGGATCACGCTAGATCAAACGCGGCTGCCCGGCGTCGTTGTAGGGTAGACTTCAGTCTGCCGAGAGCTTACAGACTAAAGTCTGTACTGCTTCTGTGCTACTTATGAAGAAACCAGCCAAAGTCATCAACGTGCGAGAGCGAGCCGAGCGAGAGTCGTCGCTCGGAAAGGAGATTCTCGCCCCTCTGGCCGGCATGGGCCTGACCATCACGCGGATGATGGACAACCTCACCGGCAAAGTCGACGCAACCATTCGCTATCCCGAAGAGCGTCGAGCCTATTCCGAACGCTTTCGCGGCGCTCACATTCTGACTGCTCGCGAAGACGGCTCACCGCGGTGTGTTGCCTGTTATATGTGCGCAACTGCCTGCCCCGCCGATTGCATCTACATCGAGCCGGCCGAGCATCCCGATCCGCTGATTGAGAAGGTTGCGAAGAATTTCGACATCGATATGCTCCGCTGTGTCTTCTGCGGCTTCTGCGTCGACGCATGTCCCGAAGAGGCGATCATCATGAGCCGCGAAAGCGAGATATGCGCCTACACTCGCGACGAAACGATCTGGGACATCAACCGGCTGATGCGGCGTCCCGAGCTTCCTGAATTCGGCCTCGGCTATCGGCCAAACGAGAAGCTCGTCGAAAGCACGGTGACGTTCGCCGCCAAAGACAAAGAGAAGAAGAAACTCACAGGCCGTGTGACCCTGAAAGAGGACGTAGAGATGATTCCTCATGTCACCTTCGACCCGACAAAGGATTGAGCGAGACTCGATTGGCGATCGCGAGCTGCCCGCCGATGTTTACTACGGCATTCAAACTGCGCGCGCCATTGAGAACTTCCCTATCTCCGGCTTAAAGCCTTATCCCTCCTTGGTCACAGCCACCGTTCAGATAAAGAAGGCAGCAGCGCGCGTGAACTCCTCTCTCGGTATTTTGGAGACCCCTAAAGCAACGGCCATCGAAACTGCCGCCGATGAAGTGCTCGCTGGAAAGTTGCGCGATCAGTTCGTCGTCGATCCGTTCCAAGCGGGCGCCGGAACGTCGCACAACATGAATGCGAACGAGGTGCTCGCCAATCGCGCGACAGAGCTGCTTGGTGGCGAGAAAGGTGACTATTCCGTCGTGCATCCGAACGATCACGTCAATATGGGTCAATCGACCAACGACGTGTTTCCCACCGCGATGCGACTTGCTGCGCTCGAGCTGGTTGGCGAGCTAACTCACACACTCGAGCTGCTTGGGTTCTCACTCCGAAAGAAAGCGAACGAGTTTGACCACATCGTGAAATCCGGCCGGACGCATCTGCAGGACGCGGTGCCGATCAGATTGGGTCAAGAGTTCGTCGCCTATGCAACGGCTGTTGAAAAGAACCGCAGCCGCATCGCGACGGCGGCAGATGAGCTGAAAGAAATTGGATTGGGCGGCACGGCTGCAGGAACCGGGTTAAACGCAGCGCCCGGCTACCGCACGCGGGTGGTCGAGGAGTTAAGCCTCATCACGGGGCAGAAGCTTCGGGCGACTGCAGACTATTTCGAAGCGATGCAAAGCATGTCGCCGTTCGTCAATTTGTCGGGCGCGCTCAGGACGTTGGCGACTGATATGATCAGGATCGCCAACGATCTTAGGCTTCTGAGCTCAGGTCCGAACACCGGGCTGGCGGAGATCAATCTGCCCGCGGTTCAACCTGGTTCCTCGATCATGCCCGGCAAAGTTAATCCGGTGATCGCCGAGATGACCGACATGGTTTGCTTTCAAGTGATGGGGAACGACGTCGTGATCGCCACGGCTGCACAAGCCGGGCAGCTCGAGTTGAATGTGATGATGCCGGTTATCGCATTCAATCTGCTGATGTCGCTGACCATCCTCAACACCGCGCTGACGGTTCTGCGCAAGCGTTGCGTTGACGGCATAACGGCAAACGAAGAGCGGTGCCGGTGGTACGTCGAGCACAGCGTCTCGTTGGTCACCGCGCTCAATCCGAAGATCGGTTACGCTCGCGCGGCAGAGATTGCAAAGCGAGCGATCGCCAAAGGCAAGACGATTCGCGAGACGATAGAGGAAGAGGGTTTGCTCAGCCCCGATGAGTTACCGGAAGTTATGGACACTCGGGCGATGACGGAAGATGATCAGTAGTCAGTAGTTAGCTGCTACGAACTACTGACCACGGACTACTGAGTAGTCCCCGCTTGACTCTTCCAGACAAATCGGCCAAATTTGTAGCGACACGTTGTCAATCATTCTGCTAGTTATTACTTGAAAAGGAGGCTTACGTTTCAATGACGTACGTTATCGCTGAGCCCTGCATAGGGACAAAGGACACCGCCTGTGTTGACGTCTGCCCTGTAGATTGCATTCACCCGCGCAAGGATGAGGCGGAATTTGAGGGCGCGGAGATGTTGTACATCCACCCCGACGAGTGCATAGACTGCGGCGCGTGCGAGCCTGCCTGCCCAGTCCAGGCGATCTTCACTGAAGACGATGTCCCCGAACAGTGGAAGCATTTCACACAGATGAACGCGGACTATTTCAAGAAATGAGCGGAGCTTGGAGCGAGAAGTTTGGCCTACGTGATATGTGAGCCCTGCATCGGCGCCAAAGAGTTGGCGTGCGTCGATGTTTGTCCCGTTGACTGCATTCAGGGTGGCCCCGATCAGCAGCAGATGTTCATAGACCCCGCGACTTGCATCGACTGCGGCGCTTGCGAGCCCGCGTGCCCGGTGTCGGCGATCTTTGTGGAAGCCGCAGTGCCCGCGAAGTGGCAAAGTTTCATCGGCAAGAACGCGGCGTTTTTCGCATGAGCCTGTGAGCGCATGCATACCTGCCTGCAAGTTTTCCTGTAACGTTTTGTTAAGCCAGACAAGCGGGGAGGGGCACCTGTGCTCCCAGGTTAGTAGTGGAAGTTCCTCATATTGTGAAGGAGCATCTTCTTGCCTTCCTGGAACCTCACTTCGATCTTATTCGGTGGAAGCGCAATCTCGACGGCGCCAAGCCCGAACTTTGGATGGTTGATGACGTCGCCGGCTGAGAAGATGTTGTTCATGTCGTATGACTTAGGCGTCTTCTTCGGATCAATGCTAAAAGCGTTCGCCTCTTTAGCGCGCCTGGAACTCGTTCTTCGTTTCTTGGGCGTTCCTTCTGTTGCTGCCGCGTCATTTGCCGCCGCCGGTTTGAGTTTATAGTTGTGTGTGCTGTTGCACATGGAACAGGTGACCCTGCGGACCAAGTCTCCATCCATTGCGGCGACGATGTGAGTGCGCTCGTCTTTGCACTTACCACAATACGCATTGAGTTCTTGTCCGACCCGAGGCTTTCTGTAGAGCATAATGTAACTATAGCATTCGACCGGCGCGAATTTCCAGTTGAGTTAGGGCCCTTGGTGGTTACGGCTAAATCAGCTCTCGCAGCTTGCGCGCCGCGCGATAGTGAATTCCATTAGCTTCACTCGGAAGCGCGCCCGGCCTAAAAAGGCCGTCCACCCATCTAAGGTATTCGCCAACCGCGCGTTTCCCCGCAATCGTTTTGCGAAGCCCGCCGGCCCCCTGGCTCGCGGTGATGTGATATACGAAGTTATCGGCGCCGAAGTAAACGGAGTTTTCCCACAAACCCTTCAAGAGTTCCTGACCTTCAAACGCCAGCAACGTCCCTTGCGTAGCAATCTGAAAAGCCTCTCTTCGATCGGACGACTTGTTCGACATCGCTTCATCATTCCACTTTACTCGGCTTCGACGGTCTCCAGCATATGCCCCAGCTTAGTTTTTTTGGTTTTTAGATAATCCAAGGTCCTCTCGTCTGGTTCGACCTCGATTGGCACACGCTCGATCTCGAATCCTGCTTGCTCTAACGCAGCTATCTTATCGGGGTTGTTCGACATCAGCCGTATGCGACGCAATCCGAGCTGTTTGAGAATGTCGACGCAGCATTCATATTGGCGCAGATCGGCTTCGAAACCAAGCGAGAGATTCGCCTCGACCGTGTCCTGCCCCGCGTCTTGAAGCGCGTAAGCGCGAATCTTGTTGGTAATTCCGATTCCCCGGCCTTCCTGCTGTTGGTAGATGATCACGCCTCGACCTTCGCTCTCGATCAGCTCCATCGCGTGATCGAGCTGAGGTCCGCAATCGCACTTTAGAGAGTGAAATACATCGCCGGTCAGACATTGCGAGTGGATTCGCACCAATGTGGGCGTGTTCCGGTCGAGCTCTCCTTTCACGAGAACCGGGAATTCCTCGCTCGAACCGACGCTCTTAAAGCCCATGATACGGAACAAACCGAATCGCGTGGGCAGATTTGCCTCGGCAATTAACTCGACGCAGTCTGTGTTTTGATTGCCATTGCCGTCAGTCATAAGTAAGAACGCAACGCGATCAATTAACTAAGAGTGTATTTAGAGGCTCAGCCAGCGTCAAGGAAAGCGCGATGAGCTATGAATTGAGGATCGAGGATTGAGAGTGGAGGATTGCAATCCAATTTCGATTCTCGATCTTCAATTCTCAATCCTCGAAGTTCGCCTTTGCGCTCCGCGCGCTGTCGTTGATATATTCATTCCCGCCGAGAGATTTAGGCTGTGAACGACACCGAGCGAACAGTAAAGCTGGATCTAAGCGAAGTTGCTCTACCGGCGACCAAGCGGCCTCTGGTTGTCGTCTTGCAAGGCAACTCGTTAGGTCAAACGATCAAACTGGACAAAGATCGGACGATCATTGGCCGCGGCTCACAGGCCGATCTGATGTTGCGAGATGAGATCGCCTCCCGCCAACACGCAGAGATCATGCGGCAATGTCTGGAAGAGAACTGCAGCGAGTATTATCTGAACGATCTCGGCTCTACCAACGGCACTTTTCTGAATGGATCCAAAGTTATCTCACAACAACTGCTTCAGGATGGCGACAAGATCAAGATTGGAAACCACGTGCTCAAGTTCGCGATGCTCGACCAGTTTGAGGCGGAGTTTCAGGAAAAGCTCCATCAGATGACCCAACGAGACGAGCTGACCGGACTTCGCTCACGGCGAAGCTTATTTGCCGAGCTTGAGCGCAAGATAAGCCGGGTCGCTAAGAAATCCGCGCCACAGCGGATAAGCGTGCTGATGATGGACATAGATTTTTTCAAACGGGTCAACGACGGGCGCGGGCACCTGATAGGAAGTCACACAATTCGTGATGTCGGGCACATAATTCGCGACGTGGTAGGAAACGCCGATTTGGCGGCCCGCTACGGAGGCGAAGAATACATGGCTTACGTTGTCGGACCTCGCGATCGCGGGCTAGAGACGGCTGAAGCCATCAGAAAAGCTGTCGAGGCTCATCCCTTCCCTGCCTCAACCTCCGACTTGACTCAGACTATGAACATCACTATCAGCCTGGGTGTGGCTACGTTTCCCGATGAAGGGTTGACTGCATTGGAAATTGTGCAGAAGGCGGATCAGGCACTCTTCCGCGCCAAGCTTAGCGGCCGCAACCAAACATGCGTATACGATCCGGAAATCGACAAACCCGATTCATTCCATCAACCCGTCGACGCATCGGCGATCATCTATGGTCCCGCCGACGCGCAGTGACCTTCGTTCCGGAAGCTTTAACCAAGCGTAAAGCGGTGCGCTTATGATCGCTGCCCGGCTTACGCGAGCAGTCGGTCAACAATCTCACTACCGGGAGCCTTCTATCACAAGCATCGACTTCATCAGCAAAGGAACCGCATTTGAAAAGATGGAAGGCACGCCGGAGCTCACACAAATCCGAGTTGCAGGCGCCCCCAAACGTGCCCTCCAAATGCCGTTAAAGGAGAAATAAACATTTCTCAAGCAAGAATCTGCGAGTGAGCGAAGTATGCCATTATACTCCGGCGGAAGCAATCGAAATTCGGTAGTTTAAGTTGCTAATCTGCGAGTTTATCTTGTCAACCAAAAGATTCAAAGACGGCAGTAGTCTATATTGCTATTTGGTGTTATATCTTGTTATCCGCTACGGTGAGATTCAAATCTTCTGGCGGCGAGGCTGAGCGTTCCGTCTGTATTCAGTAGGAGTGTCTACGAAATAGCCTTTGAAGAGGTTGATGAAATTACTCCCGGTGTCATAACCCGTCTTTGCCCTTATCTCTTTGATGCTCAAACGAGTAGTCTCCAGCAAGTGACGCGCTTCGTTCATCCTGAGGCGGGTTAGATACTCGATTGGCGGGATTCCTATCTCGGTCGTGAAAAGGTGGACGAAGTGATATTTGGAGAGATTAGTCATGTCCGCCAAATCGTCTAAACGAATCTTTCGATGAAAATTGCCTTTCATGTACTCGATTGCGTTATGGATTCGCGGATCGAGGATCCCGCGAGCAACCGGCAGCTCAGCATTTTTGACTTTCCTTAATCCCGCGCCTGTTCTATGCTTTGCTTTTCTTGCTATACTCATGCGCCCTCCGTTTTACAAGCACGGTGGCGTGTTTTGAGCACACAAATACTAGTGCACGCCGCCGTGCGGATGGGCAGGGGTGGGCCGTCATTGAGCGTGGCGGCCCACAACCCGCGATCATGAACAACTTATTTCATTGTTGGGATCGTTCCTTGAATCTGTTCAGTGAGGACTTGGGGGCGCTCGTGGACCGATGCAGTCAAGCACCCGGTCGAGAATGCTCACTGCTTTGAAAGAAGACGTTGCTTTCGCTGGAAATGGTGTTACTGATCTTTGAAAAGAAGCTTTGTTGCTCGCGGGCCAAGTGAAGCTGAGTCTTCTCGATGGCTCTGGTTGGCGCTTGGTTTCAATCTGGGGTGACGGCTCGGCTTCGGGTGCCCGACCGATTGTGACGATCGATCGCGTAGCGGCTGTGCGCTTGCCCTCAAGCTCTTGCCGGGTCTGGCTCCATTCTGGATAAGCGTGAGCGAAGGGCGAGGCAAGGGCGATCTTGCAGGCTTCTCCTGCTTCGGCAATGCGACCCATTTCGCCGAACTCGACCGCAACCTCGTTATGGTAGAAGTAATAGTAAAGTGGGTTCTGTCGACTTACAATCCGGACGAGCGGAAAGAGACGCTCATAATCGACTAAGGCTCCGCGATGGTCGCCCGTTTGGCTCTTGGCCCGTGCCATTTGCAGATGAACCAGCAACGCAGTTAACAAGCCGCCGTCGATCCCACGCGATGTCACGCGCAAAGCTTCGGTATAGAACCGCAGGGCTTCATCAACGCGACCTTGGCGGTGATGGATCGCGCCCATAGTCTGGATCGCTCGCCCCCGATAAACAGGAGGCGCTTTGTCGGCGACCTCTTGGACAAGCGAGAAGGCTTCCTCAATCTTGCCGGTTTGTCTTAAAGCGAGCGCTTGATAGTACTGACCGATATGCCGGAAGGCTGGTGTGGGCAAGTTCAGCAACACTTGGCTCAATTCTTGGAGCATCGCGGAGTCTCGCAAGCAGTACGCGTGCTGCGCAAGTTGAACCAACCACTGGCCAAGTTCATCCAATGACTGGCAATTGGCGACCCACGCCAATGTGCGTCCGACGAAATGACGAAACGAATTCTCGCGACCGGCCAAGCCCTCCGGCTCGGCGAGTTTCTTGCCCGAGGAGAGATCTATGAAAAAACGACTTCTTTTAGCGGCTTTCTGCGTACTTGCTGTTCCGCTTATGTTTGCGTCTTTCGAGAACGGTAAGCTAACGAGTTCAGCACCCTTTGCTCCGGTTGCGCTTGCGGGCCACACCAACGCCGGCGACTGGTGCGATTGCCATATCACACCGGGCTGCATCTGCGATCCGGGCGAACAGAGCGCCAGGCCTGCTCCGTCTAACCCATCATCTGGCAGCAAACGCATCAAAGGCTCGGCTCCCGATCTTGACCTAGCGTCAGGGGTGTTCGCTCTGGCGCTCGTCCTGTTGTTGATGAGAATGCGGTAAGACTACCCGCATCTCCGGACGTGCGTTCTCAACTCTGAGTTTAATCACCCGCCGATCCGCGTGGCGGATCAGCGGAACTTCGCGTAGCGGCGACCATTCTAACAAGAACCGTAACACAAGTGGTAATGAAATTCTCCAAAGAGGAAAATATTCACGGCGTCGAAAAATAATCAACCCTTCTCAGCCGAACCGCCGAACCGAATTGTCGAGCCACTCCACCCTTCCCTCCCCGCTATTGATGCACTGGTATCGATAGACGGTTACAAATGACATACAAATTGCATTGACATTGAATTGTGGATTCCAGTTGATAAGTGGGCTTCTTTTCACGGCAGGGGGTCAGCAAATGGCGGCTTGAATCACTGAGCCTTGTGCTATTGATTTCTTCTTGTATTTTTATTGGCAGTGTGGATAGGATTCCAGTTCATTTTTCCAATTCCTTGAAAGGATCAACACAAATGTCCACCGCTAAAG
>DASXSR010000218.1:0-5268 GCA_036505875.1 Blastocatellia bacterium
CGGCGACTTCGGGGACTTGTTTTATGCAGACAATGATTCTCATGACTTGATGCGTGAAACGTGATCCGTGATTCGTCACTCGTAATCAGTGTTCGTGATTTGCGTACATCTGAATCACAGCCACCTTCTCGCTCATGCATCACGTTTCACGTTTCACGTTTCACGCATCACGCATCACGTTTCACGTTTGACGCATCACGAATCACGCTTTTTCTTCTCTTTCTTCTTCGGTGGCTGCGGCGGGACAACTCCAGGCTTTAGCAATTCAGCGATCGGCGTCCCTTCTGCGTTCGAGAAACTCAATCCCAGCACCGCCGCCGCGGTGGGAGCGATATCGATCATACGCACGAGCCCCATCTTCGCGCCCACTTGCGCAGCCCCGCCGTACACAATGAGCGCCGACCGCATCTCCGCTCGCGAGGGCAACTGCCCGTGGGTTCCGCGATAATCCTTTGCGTCGTGCACTTCGGGCCCGATCAATTCTTCTCCAAACGAGATGCCCGGGGCGGCGTCGAGCATCAGCACCGCAGTCGGAACGGCCTCAAGCTTCTTGATCTCGATTTGGTTGAGCACGCGGTTGATGGGTCCTTTGCTGGCAGCCATTTTGGTGAAGATCGCGGTGACCTTTGCGGCGGTTTCTTTATCGTTGGGATCGCGCAGCACGATCGCGCAAGACCCGCCGGCCGGCCACGCGGCAGCTTTCCAATCGGTCGGCTTTCCATCTGCTCCCAGAGTGATTAGCTTCTCCTTCACCAGCACGACGTTCGGCTCGAACTTGGTATTCACCCCGGCGAACCCGTGATCGGAAACTAGGAAGAAAGTGGTCTTTTCAAAGATGCCTGCCTTGCGGGCAGCTTCAATGATGCGACCGATGTATGCATCCATCCTTTGCGTGGTTTCGATTGCGGCGCGCGAGCGAGGCCCATACTTGTGATGTGCATCGTCAAGCGCAATCAGGTGAATCAGCATCAGGTTCGGCTTGTGTGCGTTGATGATGTACTCGCTGATCGCAGTTCGGCGTCCGTCGGTGCTGTCATCACCCCCAGACCCCCCGGCAAGAGCCTTTGCCAGTAAGCCCGGTGTCGCATATTGCGCGGTGCGCTTCCCAGTCGGGGGGTTCTCCTTCGGGTCAAAGATTTCCGGCACGTTGTAGTCGATGTCGGCATTGACCGTAACTGGCCATCCGACGTTCGCTGTCACCAGGCTCGCGGTCTTCGCCATGCTCCAGAGCGTTTCGCTCTTCAGAGACTCCGCGAACCAGTACCATTCTTTGGTCTGGGGCGCGGTGGGCGCTTCGAATATCCTGTTCTGCACGATGCCGTGAACGGCCGGGCGGACTCCCGTTATCATCGTCGTGTGAGCGGGATAGGTCACGGACGGGAAGACGCCTTCGACGCCTTCAGCGTAAGCGCCGCCCAGCTTCATCTGAGTCAGACTCGGAACGCGAAGCCCAAGCCGAGCCGGCTCCAAATAGTATTCAGGTATCAATCCGTCGATCGAGATCATTATTACGTGAGCGTCGCGCCGCGCCTGCGCTGACTGATCGGGCGGGTTCTGAGTTCTATGCGGGTATGCCGTCAGTAGAACAGAGGTAAGCAAAAGACAGGCGGCCGCTGACGCCAGTCTGCGCAAGCGAGATGAATTGTTCATTTGTTATTAACCTTTCGGTAGAACTTCGGCTCAACTTGTAGCTGCAAAATCACCTACTTTTGGCGAAACGAGCCGCTCGAAATCTTTGTACTTCATGCGGATGGCTTCCACGTGGTTCCCCGCGTTGAACACGATCTCCTCGTCTGCAGTCAGCGAACGGTCGACGTAGACATCTACGCCGTACAGATTGCCAAACGGCGGCATCGCGCCAAGTTCACAACCGGGAAACAGCGAAGCGAACTCCGACTCGTTGGCCATCTCAACTTCTTTCGCACCGATCAGCTTCCCGAAGCGTTCCTCATCAACTTTGCGCGGCGCGGGCAGGACTGCAAGCACGAAGCGGTCGTCCGCTTTAACAACAACCGATTTCGCCAACTCGTTGCCGGATACGTGCATCGCCGCAGCCACGTCTTGCGCGGTGTAGACCTGCGCATGAGTCAGCACATCGTAATTGACCTTGTTGTCGTCGAGACACTCTTTCAACTTTGCCGCAACGCTCATAAGTCACCTCTCATCTATTCTTGTTCGACTCACCGCGCCCTGTGAGGTTAACGAATAAGTTCATTACTACGCGTAAACACGCCGAAACATGCGACACGTAGTAACGAATTTATTCGTTTAATGAGAAACTATAGCACCTCGACGGTCAGACCGTCTCTTCCGATGATCACTTCTCCGCCGAAACCGCGTTCAAGCTGTTCTTTCAGCTGCGTTTCGTTCACATCGAAGTAGAAATGTGTGACAATCAACTTCGCTACACCGGCCTTGTCAGCCAAGCGAGCAGCTTCGCTCGCGGACAAATGTCGCACGCCTTCGCGTGGCTCGCGAAACGAGCATTCGGAAATCAGGAGGTCCGCGCCACTGAAAAACCGCACAAGATCTTCGCTGTAACCGGTGTCACCGGTGTAACAAAGAGCGCGGCCGCCACTTTCGATTCTCAACGCAAGGCTTTCGCGCGTGTGAGGAGTCTTTTCGACTGAGAGCATCGAGTCGCCTCCGAGCTCAATCTTTTCACCGGGCGCCAAGCGCCGCACGCTTACGGGAAACTTCGTTTCAAACAGATTCGAACCGAAGGCGAACTTGAGTCCGTCCATCACGCGATCCAACCCCCGCGGGCCAATTAAGGTGAATGGCTCCGTGCGCTCGGTCTTCATTCCGTGACGAAATGCAAAGAAGAGGGCGGCCAGCTCTCCGATGTGGTCCACGTGAAAGTGGCTGACCAGCAAGTGCGTCATCCGTTCCCATGGCAAGTTGTACTTGGCGAGCGCATGCACGGTTCCGGCGCCGCAGTCCAACATCACTCGCGCGTCAGGCAGCTCGACGAAATACCCTGCCGAGTTTCGCTCCCCACTCGGAACGACCGTGCCAGAACCAAGAATCGTCAGCTTCATCGAGTTCCTCGCTTCAGAAGCTCATTCTATCACGCAGAACCTAACCACTGCCGCGCACGTTATACGAATGCGCGCAATCGAATCAGTGCATTGTTGACATGCAACTGTGCGTTACTCTAGCATCGCACGAGTCGTCGATTAATGATGAAGCGACGCGCATTGACGAATGACGGCGAGCGAAACTAAGAAGGCCGACGACAGCCAACAATCAAGCGCTCCGGCCCGAGCCGGCATTGTCATCGCCATTCTGTTCCTCATTTTCTTCCTGGGCAGCAGCGATAACCAGATGATCTCGCCTCTGCTGCCGCTCATCGCGCGGGAGTTCGGATTGAAAGAGGGCGAGGTCGGTCAAATGATCGGACCAGCCTATGCGCTCACCGCCGCGACTGCCGCGCTGTTGATCGGTCCGATCTCCGACCGTTTCGGGCGCCGGAGATTCCTCCTGTATGCGTCGATCCTGTTTGGCGCCTCCCTGGTTTCGATCGGGTTGGTAACGGATGTGAGCGTGCTTGCCGGAGTGAGATTATTCACCGGCTTTGCGGCGGGCACATTCTCGACTTGTTCGATCGCTTACGTTGCCGATTATTTCCCCTACAAGCGTCGAGGCGTTGCGATGAGCATCGTGCAAGCAGGTTACTTCGGGGCGCTTGTTATCGGCGTGCAAGTCGCCAATAACCTTGCCCAATGGCGAGGGTGGCGCACGAGCTTTGTTTTTTTCGGTCTGTTGTCCATCGCTGCCTTTGTGTCGGTGTTGGCGCTGTTGCCCGAAGACAAACATCACCTGCAGAGCTTGCACTTTTCCACGGTTGTCTCGCGGAGATTTGATAGAGTAAGGATGCTCTTCGATAACCGCGAGCGCATTGCTGCGATCGCGGCAGCATTTTGCGTCTCAGGCGGCTTCGTCGGTTTCTTCTTTTATCTAGGTTCGTGGCTCAAGAAAACTTTGCAATTCGGCACTCGCGATCTTGATGTGACATTCGCGCTGATCGGCGTCGCGTTGTTGATTGGAGTCGTTGTTGCGGGACCCGTCTCAGACAAGGTCGGCAAGCGAGGGGTCTCAATACTGAGCACGATCGTCCTCGCTGCGATGCTGTTTGTGATTCCGACGTTAACCTGGGGCATCACCCTGTACATCAGTCTTATGGTAGCAGCGGTTGCGTTTGCGTTTAGACAAGGACCTCTGCAAGCATTGGCGACCGAATTGGTGCCGCGGCATGCTCGCGGCACTTTGGTCGCGGCACGAAACACCGCATCGCAGATCGGCATAGCCATTGCGACCGTCGCTTGCGGACAGCTTTACGATCGGATGGGTTATCGTGGCGTAGGCCTGTTCAGCGGCGTCGTCACTTTGGCGGCCGCCGTTTGCATTTTCATTATGAAAGAACCGATCGGTGACGATTCGGCAGCGTGAGAAGATGAGCGAACCTGAAAAATCAAACCGCCCAAGACCGCGATGGCGCCGCAGACTGAAGCGCATCCTCATAGCGTTGATTGTTATCATCATCGTGTTGCTCTTCGGCGTGATGCCTTGGGGCTTCGCGATGCTGGTCACCGGCGCCAGGACGCGCCCAATGGATCGCAAACTCACTGACACTCCGGCTAACTTCAGCGCGCAGTTCCGAGACGTCGAATTTCAGACTTCCGACGGAGTGAAGATCAGCGGCTGGCTCGTCTCCAGCGGCGACAAACACACGACGATTATTTACTCGCACGGGCTCTTCAGATCGCGTCGGGAACTTCTCGAACGAGCGATGGATCTGTGGAAACTGGGCTACGGGGCTTTGCTGTACGACTCGCGCAATCACGGTGAAAGCGGACCCGCCCGCGTAACTTTGGGATACAACGAAAGACTGGACGTCGAAGCAGCGGTCCGGTTCCTTCGCGAAGATGTGCGGATCGCCGATAGGATCGTCCTGTTTGGAATCTCTATGGGTGCGACTGCGGCGTTGCTGGCCGCAGCGGAGACTCCCGGCGCCGCGTCGGTGATTTCAGATAGCTCGTTCCTGACCTTCAAGGACACGGTCGATCATCACATCAATGCGCTCCTGCGCCTTCCGTCATTTCCTTTTAGCAACGAGCTGAGGTTCTTCATCGAGCGACGCGCTGGCTTTGACGGCTCCCAACTTGACGCGCTCGGCGCCGTGAAGCGAATCGGCGACCGGCCTATTCTGTTCATTGCTGCAGCGCACGACCGTCGAATGCCTCCCGAGATTGCTGAGCAACTCTA
>DASXSR010000219.1:0-8861 GCA_036505875.1 Blastocatellia bacterium
GTCGCGATCAAGATTCTTCCTGAAGCGTTAGCCTCGGACCAACAGCGATTGCAACGGTTTATACAGGAAGCCAAAGCAGCCTCGGCTTTGAATCATCCACACATCCTCACAATCCACGAGATTGGCAGCGTGGGCGGTTCGCGTTTCATCGCGACGGAGTTTATAGAAGGAGAGACTCTGCGCCAGCGCATGAATGCGGGAATGAAACTGGCGGACATTCTCGAGACTGCGATTCAGACTTGCGGCGCGCTGGCGGCCGCGCATGTTGCCGGCATCGTCCATCGCGACATCAAGCCCGAAAACATAATGGTTCGGCGCGACGGCTATATCAAAGTTCTGGATTTCGGCCTGGCGAAACTTACGGAACCGAAAGGTTCTACGACTGATACCGAAGCAGCAACACGGGCGATGGTCAACACCGGCGCGGGCACGGTGATGGGCACGGCGAATTACATGTCCCCTGAACAAGCGAAAGGAATAACCGTCGATGCTCGCACGGACTTGTGGAGCCTGGGAGCGGTGCTCTACGAAATGATCACCGGACACGCGCCATTCGCTGGTGAGACTCCGACCGAAACTATTTCACTGATTCTTCAACGCGAGCCCGCGCCGCTCACGCGCTACGTGCGTGAAGTACCCGGTGAACTGGAGCGCATCGTCAATAAGGCGGTGACAAAAGATCGAGAGGAGCGCTACCAGACGGCGAAGGACATGCTCATCGACTTGCGCAGCTTGAAACGCAAGATGGAGGTAGAGGCTGAACTCGAACGCACGATGCCGCTCGAGCTTCGCGGCGGGAGTTCAACAAGCAGCGGTCAAAGCATGCTAGCCACTCACTCCGGCGCAGTGGCAGCAACTGTGCCGGCCGGCGCCACACAGACGGTTTCCAGCGCTGAGTACATCATCAGTGGAATCAAAGGGCACAAGCGAGTTGCATTGCTCGTTGTGCTGTTTCTCCTAATTGCCTCAGCGAGTCTAGTTTACTTCTCTCTGGGTAAGAACAGCAGCAGGGCAATCGAGTCGATAGCCGTCTTGCCGTTCGTCAACACCACCGCGGATCCGAATAGTGAGTACCTCTCTGATGGCATTACAGAAAGCCTGATCAACAGCCTCTCGCAGTTGCCCAATCTGGCCGTAAAATCGCGCAGTTCCGTCTTTCGCTACAAAGGCCGAGAGACCGACCCGCAAGCGGCAGGGAAAGATTTAGGCGTGCGCGCAGTGCTTACGGGCCGAATGGTGCAGCGCGGCGATGCGCTCTCGATCAGCGTCGAGTTGGTTGACGCGCAAAATAACAATCACCTCTGGGGCCAGCAATACAACCGCAAGCTTTCGGACGTGCTGGCGGTGCAAGAAGACATCGCGAAAGAGATCTCAGATCGGCTCCGTTTGAAGCTGAGCGGCGAAGAGCAAAAGCAACTCACCAAACGCTACACGGCAAACACCGAGGCTTATCAGCTCTATCTGAAGGGCAACTACTATACGTCCAAAGCTACGAAAGACGGGCTGCGAAAAGGATTCGAATACTTCAATCAGGCCATCGAGAAAGACCCGAACTATGCGCTGGCTTACAATGGCCTAGCTTATTACTACATCGTCGCCAGCGAGTGGTTCTTATCGCCGAAAGAAGCCATGCTCAAAACCAGGGAGGCGGCCCAAAAAGCGCTCGCGATAGACGAGGCGCTCGCTGATACCCATACCTCGCTGGCCACTGTCGCTTACTGGCACGATTGGGATTGGGCAACGGCAGAAAGAGAATTCAAGCGAGCGATTGAGCTCAACCCGAACGACACAAGAACACATGCATTCTATGCCTGGTATTTACTCTCTGTCGGGCGGACTGATCAAGCCTTGGCAGAAGCGAAGCGGGGACAAGAGCTGGATCCGATCTCGGCTGAGACCAATACATACCTGGGGATTGCGCTGACGTTAGCACACCGATACGACCAAGCCGCTGAGCAGCTCCGAAAGACGATTGACCTGGACTCAACCTACTGGTTTACACATGACTTCCTGGGGCGAGCTCTTGAGCAGCAAGGCAAACTGCCGGAAGCGATCGCTGAGTTTCAGCGCGCCCGGCAATTGGAAGGCGCGATCGCTGAACTCTGGGCCATGCTCGGACATGCCTACGCGCTGTCGGGCCAAAAAAGTGAGGCGCAGAAGGCGCTCGTTGAATTGAAGGAGCCGTCGGCCGGGATTTATGTTCCGCCCTATATGATCGCCACCGTTTATGCCGGACTCGGTGACAAGGATCAAGCCTTCGCGTGGCTTGAGCGGGCCTACACGGAACGTTCCTTCTACCTCACTTGGCTTCCCATGGATCCTATATGGGACAGCCTCCGCTCCGACCTGCGCTTTCAGGAGTTGCTGAAGAAAATCGGGTTTCCGGAGTGAGGCGAAAATATAAATGGAAGAACTATTGCCCAACACCACACTGTCGCATTACCGTTTCAGCATCTCGCGAGACGATCGCGTGATTTACAACCACTTCACTCAGACTGAATCCGACGTCTGGTTGATGACTTTGGAATAAGATAAGAGAATCGCTACAGGCAAATACGACTGTCGTCGATTTAGGGAACCTGGAGAACGAGTTCATGAAGACATTGTTCATATGCACCTTGATTGTGGCGTGCATCTCGCTCAACATTCCTCCATCAAAGGCGCAGGAGAAGGGCACCGTCGCGGTGATCTACTACTGGAAAGCCAAGGCGGGAAAGTTGGCGGACTACAATCGCTATGTTCGCGAGGTTGCTGAGCCGATTGATGCCGAAGCCCAGCGACAAGGCGCGTTCATTTCTGTCACCACATTCGTCTCATCCAAGGACGATTCCCCCTGGACGCACATGCGGATTTTCGTTATCAAAGACCGCGCGCAACTAGACAAACTCTCTCAGGCGTTGGAAGCTGCGGGCGCGCGATTAGAACCCGATGAGGCCAAGCGAAAGGCGCGAGCGGAATATGCAGCGACCTTGCGCGATCGGGTTTCACAAGAGGTAGTGGAGATTCTCAGATGAATCGTTCGTAGTCCCGCCTTCAGGCGGAAGTTCGTAGAGTGCAATATCTAATACACAGCCGTCTACAAACTTCCGCCTGAAGGCGGGACTACGAAACATTGCTCACAAGGAGCGATCATCATGAACTGGTTTCGAGGAATGACATCCTGCGGCTGCGCGCTGGTTGCGTGCCTGCTCGGTTCCAACGCAATCGGGCAGCAGCAACCTTCGCCCGTTCAGCCCGGTTCGGCCGACGCGATCTGGTCTCTGGCTGCTACCGGCGATTCAATCATCACGCGCCGCATCGTCGCCTACGAGAGCGATCCTGCTTTCATGAAGTTGATCCGGTTAATTCGCGAGGCGGATGCGGCGTTCACGAACCTGGAGCTGTCGGTCTTTCGCCTGCGCGAATTCAAAGGCTACCCGCAAGCCGAGAGCGGAGGAAGCTGGCTGCTGGGTTCCCCCGAAGTCCTGGGAGATTTGAAGTGGGCTGGGTTTGATCTCTTCAACCGCGCCAACAATCACACGACCGACTACGGCGTCGAAGGCATGATGGAGACCGATCGAATCCTCGACTCGCTCGGCCTCGTGCACGCGGGCAGCGGAATGACATTGGGAGAGGCCAGTCAGCCGCAATACCTCGAGACGAGCAAAGGGAGAATCGCGCTGATCGGATTGGCGACCACTTTTACGCCGATGTCGCGAGCATCGGATGCCCGGCCTGAAACGAAGGGGAGGCCGGGACTAAACGCGCTGCGAGTTGAGCGGACCTATCAACTCGACGCGGAACGCATGGCGGAGTTGAGGCGGCTTGTTACTGCAACGGGAGGCCGGCTGCCTGAGAAGGAGGATGCGGCAGTGCGATTTCTTGGCAACACCTTCCTCCTTGGCCGCGAAACGAAAGTCATCGAAAAGGCCAACGCGATCGACGAAGACCGAATCCTGCGCTCGATCCGACACGCGGCGAGGCAAGCCGACTTCGTGATCGTGACCAGCCATTCACACGAGCCTAGCAACGAGGCGCTGGAACCGCCCGCGTTTCTGGTCGACTTCATCAAGAAGTGCGTTGACGCGGGCGCGGACACATACATCGTTCACGGCCCGCACCAGCTTCGCGGGATCGAGGTCTACAAAGGCAAGCCGATCTTCTACAGCCTGGGCAATTTCATCTTCGAGAACGAGACGAACGACTACATGCCATCCGACATCTACGAGAGCTTCGGGTTGGGCAACACCGCGATGGCGGCGGACTTGAATGACACGCGCTTCAAAGGAGGGACTGTGGGATTCCCGTCGAACCCGGTGTGGTTCGAGAGCGTGGTGGCGGTGCCGATCTTTCGCGGCCACCGGATCACTGAGTTGAAGCTCTATCCGATTGATCTGGGCCACAAGCTGCCGCGCTCACAACGCGGCGTGCCTCGATTGGCAGACGCGGATTTAGGCCGAAAGATCATCGAGCGAGTGGCCAGGCTCTCCGCGGCATTCGGCACACGGATCGTTTTTCAAAACGGCATCGGTGTTTGGCAGTCGAGCATATCGAACAACGCCGCGCAACACGCGCATTGACCGCAATGACCCGACGTTATGCGATTGTTGAAACGAGTGATTTCTGTCTGCCTGATTTTTCCGACACTCGTCGTCTGTCAACTCGTCTTGTCTCACGGCGCGGAGCAAAGTATTCCTCGCGCCAATTTTGCGGAGCATACAATCGCTACTGGTCTGGTTGGCGGTTACCAGGTAGTTGTTTGGGACATCAATCACGACGGCAAGCCGGATATCGTCGCGCTGGCAAGCGGGTTGAGCGAGTTGGCGTGGTTTGAAAATCCCGGATGGCAGCGGCACGTTTTGATTGACAACATCGCGCGCCCGATCAATTGTGCGGCTTGGGATATCGATGGAGATGGGATTCCGGAGATCGCGCTCGCTCATGAGTTTTCCAACAACCCTGCGCAAAGCGTCGGAGTAGTCTCACTGCTCAAACATAAGGGAGACCCCACGCTTCCTTGGGAGATGACCGAGATAGACCGGCTCTCGACGTCACATCGATTGCGATGGGCGGACATCGATGGGAGCGGGAAGAAAGTTCTGGTCAACGCTCCGCTTGCCGGTTCGACCGCGAGGCCGCCTGACTACCGGGGCGCGGCTCCGCTTGTGATGTACCGCCCCGGCACGTGGAAACGGGAAATAATTTCGACCGGACTCGAAGGCGTGTTGCACGGGATTCTGATCGCCGATTGGGACAACGATGGACGCGATGACATCCTTACCGCGAGCTTTCTTGGAGTGGATCTTTTCACCTTCGGGAAGAACAAACAATGGCGACACACGAAGCTCGTAAACGGCAATCCTGATCCGTGGCCCAAGAGCGGCTCGAGCGAAATCGCAATCGGCCATTTGGGTAGAGATCGATTCCTCGCGACGATCGAGCCGTGGCATGGCAATCAAGTCGTGGTCTACCGCCAACAAGGACGGGCTTGGAACCGACAGGTGATCGACAGCGGTTTGAATGACGGCCACGTGCTGTTGGTCGCAGACCTGAATCAGGATGGACGAGATGAAATAATCGCAGGATATCGCGGGCAAGGGAGAAGCGTGTATATCTATTACGCCGATGATTCGAAGGGTTCGCATTGGTCCCGCCAGGTGCTTGACGGAGGCGGTATGGCGGCGGCGGGCGGCGCGGTTGCCGACTTGAACGGAGACGGCCGACCCGACCTGATTTGTATCGGCACAGCGACGGCGAATTTGAAGTGGTACGAGAGTCTCGGAACGGCCGCGAGGGCAAAGTAAGATGGCGACCAAGAGAGCGAAATCCATAGAAATGACCCGCCGGGAATTCCTCGCTGTTTCAGGCACGTCAATCATAACCATCTCGGCAACAGGGAACGCGAGTGAAAATAGCGACGCATCTTTCATAACGACACAAGCCGCGAAAACAGGCGACAATCAAAAACCGTGGTACGCGGGAATGCGCCGTTGCGGGCAGATCAACTTCAACGAGCGCGACCCGATCGCGATGGACGTGAACGCGTGGGCCGACTACTGGGCGTCGCTCAGGGTTGACGCGGTGCTCATCAACGGAGGCGGCATCGTAGCGTTCTATCCGACGCAGGTCCCTTATCATCATCGTAGCCAGTTCTTGGGCTCGCGCGATCTGTTCGGCGAAATGGCGGCGGCGCTCGAAAAGCGAAAGCTGCATGTCGTCGCGCGGATGGATTGCAATTACGCTTACGAAGAAGCACTCAAGGCACACCCCGAATGGTTCGAGCGCAACCGCGACGGCTCGCCGCGCAAGCATAACGAATCGACCTGGCTGTTCAAGACCTGCATGTTCAGCCCGTACTTCACCGAACAAATGCCCGCCATCTATCGCGAGATCAACCGGCGCTATCCGGTTGCCGCGTTCTTCACCAACGGCTGGCCCAGCACCGGCGCGCTCTCTGTCTGCTACTGCGAAAACTGTGAAAAGGTCTATCGAGAAAAAGTTGGCGGCGTCCCGCCCGAAGAAACCGATGCGACAAGTCCGGTTTATCGAAAATACTACGCCGTCTTTATGAATCGAGTGCTCGAAGTATGGAAGCTGTGGGATTCGGTGGCGAAAGAGAAACGACCCGACTCAGTTTACGTCGGAAATCTGGGCGGCGGGATTCGCACCGTCAAAAATGTCAAACAACTCGGCGAGGTCGCCGGATGGTTCAACGCGGACCATCAAGGCCGCGCGGGCGATACTGTCATTTGGGACTGCGCTCAGCAAGGCCGCGTTGCTCAGTCTGTGATGAAGGGCAGAACGATCACAAACGTGACCGGCGCATACAGCAACAGCCGCGTCACGTGGCGGCACACGGCGAAGTCTCCGGCGGAAACAACGATGTGGATGGCTCAGACTACGGCCAGCGGAATGGTCCCGTGGTTTCACTGGCTCGGCGGCGCTCCCGAAGACAACCGTTGGCGCGATGTGGGCCGCTCATATTTCAACTGGCTCGCGGCGAACGAGCCTCACTTTAGAAATAAGCGATCAATAGCAGACCTCGCGGTGCTTTATCCCGAAAGCACCATCGCGTTTTACAAATCGGGCCGCGGGCCGGGAAGCTGGCGAGGCGCTGAGCGCGCTCAAACGAGCGATTACTTGCAAGGGCTCTACTACGCGCTGCTCGAAGGTCGCTTCATCTTCGACTTCATTCATCAAGACGACCTCGCGCCTGAGCCATTGAAGAAGTACCGAGCGCTGTTGATCCCGAACGCCGCATATTTGAGCGACAGTCAGTGCGAGCAGATTCGCGATTACGTGGGGTCGGGCGGATCGGTGTTTGCGACGTTTGAGACATCGCGCTACAACGAATGGGGCGACAAGCGAAACGACCTTGCTCTCGCTGATCTTTTCGGAGCGAGCGTCGCAGGCGAAGCTATCGGCCCGTTCGGCAATAGCTACATGCGGATCGAGCAGCGACACCCGATCACGGGCGGGTTTGAAGGGACGAGTCTTTTGCCGGGCGCTGAGAATCGCCTGCCGATCCGCGCGAAAGAATCGTCGCCGCTTGCGCTCAGCGTCGTTCCTTATTATCCCGCGTTTCCGCCTGAGATGGTTTACCCGCGCACTCCGCGCACCGACGAACCTGCGGCCAACTTCAAACAGAAGGGCTCTTCGCGCATCGCTTACTTTGCCGGCGACATAGACCGCACATTCTGGCGTTCGGGAAGCACGGACCTCAGCCAGTTGATTCAAAACGCCGTGCGATGGGTGTCGGGAGATGCGCGTCCAACGGTGTCTGTCATTGGTGAAGGAGTCGTTGAAGCCTTCGCGTGGGAGACCGAGTCGGGATATGCTTTGCACATCTTGAACTACACGAACCCTAACATGACGCGCGGCTTCTTACGGCGATTCTATGCGATAGGCACGCAGAAGGTTGAGTTTGATGTTGCAGGTAAGAAGGAGATCAAGAACGTTCGCGCCCTACGCGCCGATCGTAACCTCTCATTCAAGCAGCGGGGCACAACAGTGCAATTTGAAGTTCCGTCTGTTCTGGACTATGAAGTGATAGCGTTGACGTGATCCTCACGGTTCAAAAGACGTACCCGCGGGCACCTGTCATGCTATATTGAAAGCCGCCGGAATTAAAGAAGGGAGTTGAAGAGGGGTGATGATTGACTTGAAATACTCATTGGTAATTGAGGCGACGGCAGATCCGGGTTTTTTCGGGTTTTATTCGCCCGAACTGGAAGGATTCACGGGAATCGGCCACTCCATTGAAGATTGCTTGTACAAAGCCAAGTGGGGGATGGAAGAGCACCTCGCCCTACTGCGAGAACAGAATCTTCCCGTGCCGGAGCCTAATCCCAATCCTACGGTGGTGGTGCAAAACGAACAGCGTCTTGAGTCAGCCGCTTAGATCGAATTGCCTCGCGAGCCGCCTCGTTAGCCGCTACGACGATCGTGGCGCAGAGCCAGCTCTCGGAGAAATTGATCCCTCACAAACAATTTCTCCTTTACCCCATTCTATAGAAGGCCGGCGGATAAACCGCTTTTTTAATGAAGCCTATCTGAAATCCAAAATTCCAAGGAGCAACAGATGCAAATCGGTTTCATCGGTCTGGGCATTATGGGAAAGCCCATGGCGTTGAATCTCATTAAGGCGGGTTTCTCGCTCACCGTTTACAATCGCACGGCGGGAAATGGCACCTCGCTTGCCGAAGCGGGCGCAAGCGTTGCGGGTTCGCCGCAAGAGGTGACCGCAAGCTCTGATGTCATTGTCACCATCGTTTCCGATACGCCCGATGTGGAATCGGTCTTGTTTGGCGAGCGAGGCGTCTGGCACGGCTTGAAGCGAGGACAGGTCGTGATTGATATGAGCACCATCTCGCCGGATGCGA
>DASXSR010000220.1:0-6146 GCA_036505875.1 Blastocatellia bacterium
CGGTGGGGCGACTATGAGGGCTATAAAGCGTCGAACCCGGTCGTCAGCCCCGACGGAAAATGGTTTGCGTTTCAATCGGCGCGCAACGACGAACCGGCAGGAGTCGGCCACGGGATTTTTCTACTGAAGCTCAAGTAGCAACAGGTGCGATCCAAAAGTGGGACTTCCAGTGTCGGTGAAGCTTTCGCCCTTATTAACGCCTCAATTCATTGAGGTGCGGAAGGAGCTGAGCTTGACCACACCTGTTTCAACAGTTTTGCAGTCGACCAGCTAAACCGTTAAACCGTTCCAGGTTTTGCTCAGTCGCGTCCGCCGCCTCAATGAATTGAGGTGTTAATGACACGTGACTATTCGGAGGAGAGCTTATGAACAAACGCAGATTTGTTGTTTGCCTGTTATGTTTATTCTCGCTCATTGTTCTTTTGAAGCAGCCAGAGCCTCAGGCTGCTAATCAAGAAAAGCATCTGCTCTACGTCGCCGTTCCCGGTATTCGCAATTACCTCGAGTACGGAGGGATCGGGATTCTTGTCTACGATATAGATAACGGCTACAAGTTCGTGAAGCGAATTTCTACGTGGGACTTGCCCAAAGGCACGATGCCGGAAAACGTCAAGGGCATAGCTGCCAGCGCGAAGACAGGGAAGGTGTACGTCAGCACGATCAAGCGGCTGGGCTGCTTCGACCTCTTAACGGACAAGAAGGTCTGGGATAAGGCTTACGATGGCGGCTGTGACCGGATGGCGATTTCGCCCGATGGGAAGCTCCTCTATGTGCCTTCGCTCGAGGGACCGCATTGGCACGTGGTTGACGCTCTGACTGGCGATGTCGTAGCCAAGATCGAACCTAACTCGGGCGCGCACAACACGATCTACGGACTCGATGGCTCGCGCGTTTATCTTGCGGGACTCAAGTCGCCGCTGCTTTCTGTGGCGGATTCCAAAACGCACACAGTTGTCGGCAAGGTCGGACCGTTCAGCAATGTGATCCGCCCGTTTACGATCAACGGGAGCCAGACGCTATGCTTCGTCAACGTCAACGAGCTGCTCGGCTTTGAAGTCGGAAATATCAAGACCGGAAAGATGCTTCATCGCGTCGAGGTTGCGGGTTTCCAGAAAGGACCAACAAAACGACACGGCTGTCCGAGTCACGGGATCGCTTTGACGCCGGATGAAAAAGAGATATGGCTCACCGACGCGTTTAACAGCAGCATTCACGTCTTCGACGCGACGAAGATGCCGCCAAGACAGATGATGAGCATCAAGCTGCGGGATCAACCCGGCTGGATCACCTTCAGCATCGACGGGCGACACGCTTATCCTTCAACCGGCGACGTGATAGACACTCGCACAAAACGAATCGTCGCCACGCTGGAAGATGAGAGCGGGAGTCACGTTCAGAGCGAGAAGCTGTTGGAGATAGTATTCGCTGGCAGCAAGCCTGTTCGCGCGGGAGATCAGTTCGGGATAGGTCAGAAGCGATAAGACTTGTGAGAAGCCAAAGGCTCAAATCCCACCCACGGCAGTGGGTGTATCGTTCAAGCACAGCCTAGACAAACAGGCGCGGGCAGTTCTCCGATCTTCGTTCCACTCTTCAACTCCGAACCGCTAGCGGGTTGGGAGTTGAAGGGTGGAACAGAGAATCAAAGAAACGGCGGTAAGCCAACACGTCTCCTGTAGGCTTGAACGAACCACCCACTTCCGTGCGTGGGATTACGGACTTTATGTAGTTGGGTAAGATTCTGGAGGCACGATGCAGAAAACAAAACTGGGTGCGAAAGATCAATCAAGGCGCAGCTTCTTGAAGAAGGTCACGGCTGTTTCGGTTGCTGCGATTCATCCGCCTCTCATCAAGGAGAGCAAGACTGCGCCGCTCCTGGGCACAACTAATCAACCGCAGTCGAACGCAAGTGGAGCGACGGCCCAACCTGGCAAGAAATTCATTGCCATTCAGATTGGGGCCGTGTCCTTTGTCGATGAAGGCGTCGATCGCGTTCTCGACCTCCTTCAAGAGAGGGGCCGTGTGAATGCCCTGATGCTTGCAGTATTCACCTACGGGCGAGGCATCGCGGGACGCCAGGTTCCGGGTCAGCCCTTGCCCGATCACGGCGCGCAGAAATACGATGCCGATACCTTTCACGGCGGAAGCTATGTCGCGCTGCATCCTCAGTACTACGACAGGACCCTGCTCAAGAATCTTCGAGCGCCCGATCTTGGTGACTTCGATGTGCTCACGTCGGTGATCCCGAAAGCCAAAGCGCGACGAATGCAAAGCTACTGCTGGCTTGAAGACGTTTACAACCCTCGGTTGATTCCCAACTTCGAAAAAGTCGCGGAGGTCGACGTCTATGGACGACGCACGGGTCAGGCTTGTCTCAACAATCCGGACATTCGCAGTTTTCTCAACTCGCTGGTCGAGGATTACGTCAAGTCACACGAAGTCGACGGGGTGATGTGGGGATCGGAGCGTCAGGGGCCGCTCAACAACGCAATCGGCTCGAATCACGGCGGCTTCAACGGTCGCGCGCACATTACCTGCTTCTGCGAGCATTGCCGCGCGAAAGGAAAAGAACGAGGCATCGCAGTCGAAAGGGCGCGCGAGGGGTTCATCGAGTTAGACAAGTTTGTGCGCGCGTCGCTGGGCAATCAACGTCCGAGCGACGGCTACTTCGTAACATTCTGGCGCTTGCTGCTGAACTATCCCGAGATACTCGCGTGGGAGAAACTGTGGACCGACAGTCAGCAAGAAATCTACGGTGAGATTTATGGAACGATCAAGGGAATCAACAATAAGGTTCAGGTTGGCTGGCATATATGGCATAACAACTCATTCAGCCCGTTCTATCGAGCCGAACAAGACTACTCGAAGCTGCGCCACGCGTCAGATTTTCTGAAGGTCGTGATTTACAACAACTGCGGCGGACCTCGTCTTGCTCAATACATGAGAAACGTACACTCAACCATCTTCCGGGACGCGAAGCCTGAAGAAGCTATGCGGTTACACTATCGAATCATGGGTTACGGCGAGGAGCCGAACTTCGAGAGGCTTCCGACGGCGGGGCTTTCAGCAGACTATGTTGCGCGCGAGACGAAACGAGCGATCGAAGGTGTACGCGGTGAAACGGCGATCTATCCGGGCATAGACATAGACATCCCCACCGACAAGAACGAGAAGAAGACCGAGCCTTCGGATGTGAAAGCGGCGGTGAAGGCGGCATTCAACGCGGGCGCGCCGGGTGTGATTCTGTCGCGCAAGTACTCCGAGATGAAGCTTGCGAATCTAGCGGCAGCAGGCGACGCGATCAAGGAGCTGGGGGTGGGATAGCTGCGGAAGTCTCGGCTTTTGGTCGAAGCGATCACGCTGGCTTTCACCCACGAAACATTCATAAATTGGCGATTGACATTACCTTTGCGAGCGGCGATGCGAGTGACGTAAACTTTGAGGACTACCACTGAGGCAGATATGCGCTACAGAAATACTCAGCGCAAGGTGAGGCCAACTCATCCGGGCGCGATCTTGAGGAATATGCTTGAGGAACTGGCCGAGGATCGAGGCGGCAAGTTTCCAACGCTGACTGCGAAGGAACTCGCAGAACGGCTCGGTGTGTCCCAGCGCGCAGTCAACGAATTGTTGCGGGAGCGCCGCGCCATGACGGCGGACATGGCTATCCGTCTGTCGCGTGTCTTCAACACGACACCGGACATTTGGATGAATCTACAAAAGGCTGTCGACCTCTGGGACGCCGCACAAGCCAACAAGAATGACTATGCGAAGTTAAGACCGATCGCAGCGTAGCACCAAAACTCGTTTCCCAATTATCAGGAATTCAATCCTGCCTGTCTTGTGAGCTAGCCGACAAAGCACGTTGGACCAGATCAGGTGACTTCATACGATCGCACAATTGATCAAAACCCGCACGCGGGCCTTTCCACCGAAGTTCCTCCACGTTATCAAAGACGGGCACGTCCGACCGCAACGTCGCTAGAATACGAAACAACAACGCGTTATTCCACGAGTCGAACAACGAAGTTGAAAGCCGAAAAGCACTGCGAATCGAGAGAGGCCATTCTTTCCAACTCTTCGGAATGTCCTCAAGGTGATCATACCGAGACAGAATTAGCGACGCTGACTTTGCGCCCCACCCGGCGATGCCCGGAAAGCCATCAGCGCTGTCCCCGACCAGCGCCAGGTAGTCTGGAATCGACTGCGGCTTCACGCCGAATCTGGCGACAACGCCCGCCTCGTCGCGCAACGCGTCGCGGCGGCGGTCCAGTTGAACGACTCGCGTGCCAACCACGCACTGACTCAGGTCCTTGTCCGGTGTACAAATGATCACTTGCCTCACACGCTCATCCGCCGCAGCCTTGGCGGCCGCCGAGGCGAGAGCATCATCAGCTTCATACTCGACCATCGGCCACACAACAACGCCCATCGCTTCGAGCGCTTCTTCGAGAATCGGAAACTGTGAGAGCAACTCCTGAGGCACGCCTTCGCTGGTTTTGTATCCCGGATAGAGATTGTTCCGAAATGACTCCACAACGTGATCGGTTGCGACGCCGACGTGAGTTGCGCCGCGCTCGACCATTGATAAAACGGAATTCAGGACGCCGCGCACGGCGCCGATCTCCTGACCGCTCGCATCTAGCGCAGACGGTACGGCAAAGAAGTGTCGGAACAGTTCATAAGTCCCGTCGATTAAGTAAACCTGCGTTATGCTATGTTCCCGCGTCGAATGAGTCACCAGGTAAAGACTAACACGCTCGCCGGAAACGTCAGAGGGTTAAGCCAGGGCGCCAATCAAAAAGTTCGGCGGCCGGGAAGTGGACTGCGTAGCAGTCGCCTATCGATAGACAGCACCGGAATGGCGGACTGGACCGCGTAGCGGTCACCTGTCTTGTGGCCCTGGGTTTTATTCGAACGCGATCCATAGGTGACCGCTATGCGGTCAGGTGGCGGAATTTCGTCACGCAAGCTATCGAGCGGTGACAGCTACGCGGTCCAGCGCCCTCACTTAGCGAATGCTAGTAAGTCAGTTTAGTCGTAAGAACTCGCTTTTTGCCGACACCTGATTGACACACCGTCGTTAATCTGCCGCAGGTCGTCTTGTTCTTGTCTGACTGCTTTGATACTCTCGCGCTGAACCAGATACTTCTTGGAGGACGAGAAATGAGTAACCACGAAAGTTCATGCCGAACGCCCTTATGGAGCACCATATTCGTTGCAGTCTTATGTGGACTTGCCTTCAGCCCGAAACCCGTTGGTGCGCAATCTTGCGAGAAGCTCAGCGATCTCAAGCTGGCAAACACAACGATTACCGCAGCACAGCCAGTCCCCGCCGGAGCGTTCACGCCTCCGGTCGGCTCGCCCGAACCTTTTAAAGCACTGCCCGCTTTCTGTCGGGTCACAGGCGTGATAAAACCCATCAGCGATTCTGAGATCAGGTTTGAAGTGTGGATGCCCGTTTCGGGCTGGAACGGGAAGTTCCAAGGCATCGGCAACGGCGGCTTCGCGGGTTCAATCTCCCACCTGGAGCTTGCCGCGGCAACCGCGCGCGGGTATGCAACAGCTTCCACAGACACGGGTCATACTGGCGGGAACGCGAGTTGGGCGCTCGGACATCCCGAGAAGATTGTTGACTACGGCCACCGTGCGGTCCACGAGATGACCGAGAAAGCCAAAGCGATCATCGGAGCGTTTTACGGAAACGGTCCGAAGCACTCCTACTTTGCAAGCTGCTCGAACGGTGGACGGCAAGCGTTGATGGAAGCGCAGCGCTACCCGAGCGATTACGACGGCTTGATCGCGGGCGCGCCCGCGAATTACTTCACGCCGGTGCTCTCAGGATTCGCCTGGAATCTGCAGGCGCTGATAAGCGATCCGGCGAGCTACATTCCGCCCGATAAGTTGAAGGCGATCGAGACTGCGGCGCTGGCCGCGTGCGACGCGCGAGACGGTGTTACCGACGGCGTGCTCGATGATCCGACAAAGTGTAACTTCGATCCAGCAGCGTTGCTTTGCAAGGGAACCGACTCGAACAACTGCCTCACCGAAAAACAGGTGGCCGCTCTGAAGAAGATTTATTCTGGCCCGCGCACCTCGAAGGGCGAACAGATCACCGCCGGTTTTGTGCCCGGGGGCGAAACGGGACC
>DASXSR010000221.1:0-9730 GCA_036505875.1 Blastocatellia bacterium
ACCTCAATCAGAAGTTTGCAGTGACTCCGAGGGAAAAAGGTGATTTTCATCGAAGCGCGAAAGGCCGAGACTTGGCTTCAGTGTTTTGCATAGAAGTAGAACGATCGATGACCGATGACTGGATAGTTCGCTACGGGAATAGCTATTACCAGATGGCCAGACAGAGTAAGCAACCGCCGACTACCAAGAAGGTGAAGGTGAGAAGCTACCTTAACGGCGAGTTGCACTTCAATTACCGAGGCAAGGACTTAGTGCACTGCGAGCTTCCACAAAGGCCCGTGCCGGCAAAAGCGGAAGCACCAACTAGAGGCAAGCCAAGGCACATTCCGACGCCGGCTCCAAATCACCCGTGGCGTGGCCCTACCAGGGCCCAGCTGCTACGCCGCGAACTCAGAAAGCAAGAGGCTACAAAGTGATTCCTGCGAGATGGCCGTTGCTCAAAGGGGAAAGCTATGGAAACTGCCGCGCGTATGGAAAAGTGGAAAAACGAACTGCATGTTTTCCCACTTTCCCACACGCGCTTGGAAAACTCGTCGCAAAAACGCCGCGACCAGTTTTCCACAGTTCCCACAGCTTCTACTACTGGTTTTATTGCCTAAGAAGGAGAAGAAAGAATGTGACATTTCTAAAGAGCTTTGACAAAACGAAGTCAACACAGGTCGAACCGAGGAGAGTTTTCTGTTAACATCGTGGCAGTCTCTTCAACAAACGAACGGTCCATATGGCTGAGTCGAGCGATCACAAAAGAGTATTAGTCACAGGTGGAACGGGATTCGTCGGGAGCCATCTCGTAGACCGCCTTATCGAACGCGGTTACGTTGCGCGATGTCTTGTTCGGCGCACCAGCAGCTTGCGTTATTTGAAGCACTCCGGGATCGAATTGTCTTATGGAGGGCTCGATGACTCGACGGATTGGAACGAAGCGCTCGCCGGCGTCGACACGATCTATCACGTCGCGGGTACTACCTTCGCCAGGCGCGCGAACGATTACTTTACAGTTAACCACAAAGGCACCGAAGCCATCCTCGCCGAGGCTCTCAAGCGACGCGATCAATTAAGAAGATTCGTTTACATCAGCTCGCTCGCGGCCGTCGGTCCGGGGCGCAACGGTCAGCCCGTTGATGAAGACACGCCTCCGTCGCCCATCACTCCTTACGGTCGCAGCAAGCTTTTGGCTGAAGAAGCTGTGCGCGCCGTTTCGGAGCTTCTACCGATCACGATAGTCAGGCCGCCGGCGGTGTACGGCCCGCGCGACTACGGCATTTTTGAGTTCTTCAAAGCGGTGAAGAAAGGAATGTTTCCGATGATCGGGCGACGCGAAAAGCGAGTGAGCCTCGTCCACGCAAGCGACCTCGCGGAGGGAATAATTCTTGCCGGCGAGAGCGAAGCCGCAATCGGCCGCACCTATTTTATCTCCAGTGAAGATGACTACTCGATGCGCGCGGTCGCGGACCTCATGGCCGCGCTGATGAACAAGCGAGCGCGTGAAATTGCGATCCCGAAATCGCTCGCCTACAGTGTCGCTGTAGCGGCGGAGGCAGCGGCGGCGGTGATGCGAAAGCCGCCCGTAATCAATCGCGACAAAGTGACTGACCTCTCGCAGACCTGTTGGTCCTGCTCGATCGAACGCGCAAAGCGGGAGCTTGGCTACAGCCCGCGCATTGATCTGGAACACGGACTTCGCGAGACAATTGAATGGTATCGACGCGAGGGCTGGCTGTGAGCGGCGCAAGAACTCGCGTGGGCGATGGGGCGACCCAACTAGTGGTCGATCACCCGAAGTTCGAGGTGAAACCTGCCGACAAGGTGGTCATCGGTTATCTCGCAATCATCGCGACGCTGATCCTCATCTTCAGTTACAGAATTGTGCTGTGGGGGTGGTTTTGCGTCCTG
Source organism: Blastocatellia bacterium (assembly GCA_036505875.1). GTDB lineage: Bacteria > Acidobacteriota > Blastocatellia > UBA7656 > UBA7656 > Onstottus_A. Next base: position 1,894 of record DASXSR010000221.1, read on the forward strand.
CAAGCGGCTCTGATTGGCGCTGTCCTGTTGATCGCGAAGCATCGTCCCCGCGCACACTCCCCGAACCGCGCGTTCGCCCGGTTCCTCGGCGGCTGGTATCCAGTGATCATGATCGCGATCACCTACAAAGAACTGACGTATCTAATACCGGGCATTCACCCGCGTGATTTCGATTCGACGCTTGCGGCTATTGATCATCGAATGTTTGGGGTTCACCCGACCGTGTGGTTAGAGCGCATCACCTGGGCGCCGCTGACAGAAGTGCTCCAACTCACCTACTCAACCTACTATTTTCTTCCGATCATTCTGGCCGCAGTCCTATGGCGCAACCGCCAGTTTGATCTGTATTACTTCTGGGTGTTCATAATCGTGTTGGGAATGTATCTTTCTTATCTGGGTTACATAGCGGTTCCGGCAATCGGGCCTCGGTTTCTTGCTGAGATAACGTCAGAACAAACCAAGCCGCTAACGGGCGTCTTCGTATTTCAAACCGTTCGCGACGCGCTAGACCGCGCAGAACAAATAACCCGCGACTGCTTTCCAAGCGGTCACACGGAGTTGACTCTGCTTGTGCTCTACTACGCGCGGAAGTTTCATCGGAGGACATTTTGGTGGCTGCTTCCGTTTGGAATCGGGATCATCGTTTCAACGGTATATTTGCGATACCATTACATGATCGATGTTCTGGCCGGCGCGCTGCTCGCCGTTGCGATCGTGATAAACGCGAACCAGCTCCATCGCTGGCTGGGCGGAAAACGAGTACCCGGCAGTACGACACCTGCGTGACTTCGCTATGATGGCTGCGTGGCGAAACCGCCCAACTATGACATTGGTAAACCGGTTCTACTTTTTGTGCAGCAATGCATGGTCATCACGAGACGTTGACCGCTCGATCGCGGCAAGAGGCTGGGAGCGCACGCGGCCCGCGTGCTGAATCAGCATAGTTCCCGACCAAGTTATGAGCAGCCGATTTGCCTCGACTTGTCGCCCTAATCCGGTTCAAGCTTCGTTGCGAGGACAAGTATACAAAACACTTGCTTCGTCGGAAGGCTTACTATAAAGTTTGGATTCCGTCATAACCAGGACGGAGGGCTTCAGCCGATCCGGTGAGCCTTGCAGTCCTTGAGCCTTCTGTCCTATTTTACCGCAGCTCTTTTCGTTCATTCTTCCAGCGCGACAAACCGCAGTCTGCTTGCCGCGCAGGTCAGACAACATTGAAACTTTTCAGGCTCTATCCGAACCTGTCTTCCAAGGAGGTTTGTATGCGAAGCTTTTCACACCGGTTCCTGACCACAGCAGCTACTGTTCTGTTTTGCGGAGTGTTCGTCGCCGCACAGGATTTCCGCGCGACAATCACGGGACGCGTCACCGATCCCCAGAAGGCGGCCATTTCCGGCGCTCAGGTTCATGTGAAGAACCTCGCCACGAATGAAGTCACGTCGATGGTCACCGATAGTGAAGGCAACTACAAAGTACCTTTCTTGCGCCCGGGCAGTTACTCGGTCAGCGTTGAGGCGCAGGGTTTCAAGAAGGCAAGCGGCGAGAACATCGATCTGGTAATCAATCAAGTGGCAACGGTGGACATCACGCTTGAACCCGGCAGTATCGCCGAGCAGGTGACCGTGACCGCTCAGGCCCCACTGATCGAGTCCGCGAATGCTGACCGTGGCGTGGTGATCGACCGCCAGCGAGTCGTCGAGCTGCCGCTCAACGCGCGCAACCCGTTTATGCTCGGCGTCCTGACCGCGGGCGTTCGTTTCAACGGCGCGGCCATCTGGCAGCGCCCCTTCGACAACGGCGCGATTGCCGAGTGGACGATCAACGGCAGCCAGTCGCGCGGCAACGAATTCCTGCTTGACGGCGCGCCCAACAATGGGCAGGCGGGCGGCAACAACATCGCATACGTTCCGCCGGTCGATTCGGTGCAGGACTTCAAGATCATGACCAATACCTATGATGCGCAGTACGGCAAGACAACCGGCGGCATCATCAACGTCAGCCTGCGCTCCGGCACCAATGCGCTTCACGGTACGGTCTATGAGTTTATGCGACGCGCCTGGCTTGACGCGGCCGACTTCCGACTGAAGGCCAGAGGGGCGCCGAAGGCTGCCCACTACCTCGACCAGTACGGGTTCCAGGTCGAAGGTCCGGTCTGGATCCCGAAGCTCTACAACGGGCGCGACAGGACCTGGTTCATGTTCAACTATGAGGGCTACCGCGAAGGAGTGCCGCAGCCGCTGACCCTCTCGACAATCGAGCCTGAGTTCCTTCAGGGCGATTTCAGCAAACTGGTGGATGGTGCGGGCAGGCCGATCATCATCTACGACCCGCTCACCGGGAGAGCCGACTCGACCGCGCCGGGCGGCTGGCGACGTGATCAGTTCCGCGACCCTTCGCGCGCGACTCCAAACAACCCGCAAGGCTTGAATATTATTCCGCTCAACCGCATCAACCCGATCGCCCAGAAGATCCTCAGCTACATGCCGAAGTCCAACGTAAGCGACCCGGTGGCGGGTTACTCGAAGAACAACCTGTTCATCGCGCCCAACCTCGCGACGGACGGCTTCTACAACTGGGTCGCCAAGCTCGACCAACAGTTCAACTCGAACCACCGCATGTACCTCCGCTTCGCCAAGAATGATCGCCGCGAGAACCGCAATGAGAACGGTGTCATAGATGCAATCGGGGAGTGCTGCCAGTTGCCGTTCAAGCGACTCAACGACGCGTTCGTGGCCGACTACCTGGGCACCTTCTCCCCGACCTTCATCTTCAACTTCCGCCTCTCCTTCAACCGCTTCGAGGAGAAGGGAGTGGGCCTTCACAATATGGGCTTCGACAAGACGACGCTCGGCTTCCCCTCGGCGTTGGTCAATGCGCTACCGGGCAGCATTATGTTCGGGCGCTACGAGCCTGGCGACGGCTACACCTCCATTGGCCGGAATCCGGGTAACAACATCACCAATACCATCGCCACACACCCGAACATGACCTGGATTCGCGGGAAGCAGACGTGGCGCGCGGGCGTAGACATACGTTTTACGCAGTACATCGTCAGGGATGAGGGCAACCCGTTCCGCCTGACCGCAGGACGAGGCTTCACTCAGCAGCGCTTCGACCAAGGCGACCCGCAAAGCGGCAACGGCATCGCCACCTTCCTACTGGGTTACATAGGCGGCAATGTTGACTACCGAGTCTTCCCGACCACGCTCTGGAACTACTACGCACCCTGGTTCCAAAACGACTGGAAAGTGAGCCACAAGCTGACGCTCAACGTCGGCGTGCGCTGGGACATCAACCTTGCGCCGAACGAGCGATACAACCGGATCAATCGAGGCTTCGACCCGAACGTGGTCAACCCCGTGGACACGCTGATTGACCGCACCAAATTCCGGGACGTGCCCCAACTCCGGGGCGGGTTATTGTTCGCGGGCGTGGACGGCGCTGACCGCATCGTGGCGAACACTGACCGGAATAACATTCAGCCGCGAGTAGGTTTCGCCTACCTCCTCAGGGACAAGCTTGTTATGCGCGGCGGCTGGGGGCTGTATTACATCAACCCGAGCAATGACTACCTTCAGCACCGGGGCTTCAGCTATACGACGGATGTCATCAACTCGCTCGACGGAGGAAGGACGCCAATCACGAACCTGATCAACAACCCGCTCCCCAACGGCATCGTCGTACCGGCGGGGAGCGCGCTTGGGCCACTGACCTTCCTCGGCCAGGATCCGAGTTTCGTCAACCCGAACTTCCGGGTCCCCTATGTGCACGAGTTCTCACTCGGCTTCCAATACCAATTGCCCTGGGACTCGAAAGTTGAAGTCTCATACGTCGGCAACCGCACGCTGAAGCTGCAGACCAACCGCCCGTTCAACGAGCCGGATCTCGCATTCCGCCAGAAGTGCAATCCGCTGGAAGGTGGCAACCCGAACTACTGCAACGAGCAGTTGCCTAACCCGTTCAAGGGGCTGGAGCCGTTCCGGGGGTCATCCCGTTTCAGCGTCAACACGCTCTCGCGATTTGAGTTGGCGCGTCCGTACCCGCACTTCGGCGCTTTCACCGAATTTGGGCGCAACGACGGAAGCATTAACTACGACGCGTTGCAGGTTACATTCGAGAAACGCGCCCGCGGCGGGTTGAACGTAGTTGCGACCTACACCTTCTCGAAACAGATCGAGAAGTGGGGCTTCAACGACGTACAGAAAAACTTCATGCAGAGGGGCTTATATTTCGCCGACCGCCCGCACCGCTTCACGACTGGGTTGGTCTACCAGTTGCCGTTCGGCGAAGGGAGGAAGCTCTTCAACACCTCGAACCGCGTCTTGAGGCGGGTCATCAGCGGTTGGGAGACCAACCTGATCCTACAATGGGAGTCGGGCCGCCCGTGGGACTTGAGTGACAACATTATGTGGATCAACCCGGATGCTTACCTCAAGAAGATCCAGTGGAAGGGCGCTGACCAGGTGTGGGCTTTCCGCACCTACCCGGATAAGAACAATCCGTCCGTCCGCTCAGTCTGCGCCGCGCGGGTGAATAACGACGGCACGCTGTCGCTCCAGTCTTACAGCGCCAACCTGGACGGCTGCACGCTGGCGAACGTGGACATGATTCGCCGTCCTAGTTTCGCGCCCCGCTTCACCTCATTCCGCGACCCGCGCCTGCGGCTGCATTCGCCGCCGATCGGCGACCTATCATTCAACAAGATGACTAAGTTCACCGAGCGGCTGGGCTTGCAACTCCGCGTCGAGATGTTCAACTTCACGAACACCTATTCGTACCGCTACAGGCAGTTCACCAACAACCCGGACGACCGCAACTTCGGCAGCCTATTCCCGCGCACCGCGGGTGACACCGAAGTCGCTTATCCGCGCCACATCCAGTTGGCGGCGAAGTTCATCTTCTAGGACGACCACTTACTAAGCTGATGCCACGAACTGACGCGAACCTCATTCGCGTCAGTTCGTGGCCGTCTCCTTAATCGTCAAGATGCGGTCAAGGGCAACCTCGCGCAGCACCTGTGTGGTTCCGCTCGGCCATCTCACCTCAAGGCTTCGCACCGCTTTTTCTTTCCCCAAGCCAAAATGGACGCGGACATCGCTCGAAGACGCATAACCCACGCTCGTCGTCGCGTGATTAAACTGAACTGCGCCCGACGCGGTTGTGAGTTTGATCTTCGCCCCCAGACCGTCACGATTGCTGCGCGTACCGATCAACCGGATCATCAGCCAGTGATGCTCGCCCGCAGAGTCGTTGATCCACAACTCCGCCGGCTCGTTCAGCGAAGTGGTCACAACGTCCATTTTGCCATCGTTGTTGAGGTCGGCGAAGGCGCAGCCGCGGTGCGCTTGTCTGATTTGAAAGTCAGTGCCTGCGGCCCGCGACACCTCCCCAAAAGTGCCGTTCCGCAGGTTTGCGAACAGGCTGTTAGGCTGGCGGTAAGTCTGCTGGTTGTAAAGCTCGATGTTGTCATTGACATGGCCACTGACCGTGAAGAGATCCTTGAAGCCGTCATTGTTGAAGTCGAAGATGCCCAGGCCCCAGCCACTGCGCTTCACCGTTTCTAGCCCGAGGCCGCTGGCATAGGTCTCGTCGGCGAAGAAGCCCTTGCCGAGGTTGCGGAAAACCGGGAAGGTCTCTCCTTCGAGGGCCGAGACGATCAGGTCGGGCCGCCCGTCGTTATCGTAGTCGCGAAAGTCCACGCCCATACTTGACACGGGTCTACCATACTCGTTTACCGCGACGCCGGCGGTGAGAGCGACTTCCTCGAATCCGCCGCGCCCGTTATTGTGAAACAGAAAATTGGGCACCGTATCGTTGGCGACAAAGATGTCAACAAAACCATCGTCATCGTAATCGGCGACAGCCACGCCCATCCCCTTACCAATATATTTGCCGATGCCGCTTTCGGCGGACACGTCGGTGAATGTGCCATCGCCATTGTTACGGAAGAGTTGATTGGGCAAGCCCTCGTAGCGATCCGGGAAGCAGTAGGTGCGCCAGCCCTCTTTCATCGCGCCGCAGTAAGGGTCTATCTCAGGGTGCCATTTGCAGTAGTTGACGACGAACAGATCAAGATAGCCGTCATTATTATAATCGAGCCACGCGGCTGCCACCGACCACATCTTGCCGCGCTGCGGATCGATGCATGTCAACCCGGCCCGCTCCGTCACGTCGGTGAATCGCCCGCCATCGTTGCGAAGCAGGATGTTGCGGTTGACGCCCGCTACAAATATGTCCTGATCCCCGTCGTTATCATAATCGCCAACCGCCACGCCCATACCGTAACCTTCGCCCGCGACTCCTGCCTGCTGGGTCACGTCGCTAAAGGTGCCATCGTGGTTGTTGCGGTAGAGACGATTCCGGAACTGCGGCGAAGTCTTCTTCATCGCGGGCAGTTCCGCGCCGTTGACGAAATAAATGTCCATCCAGCCGTCGTTGTCGTAATCAATCGCGGCAACGCCGCCGGTCATGGTTTCGACCTGGTACTTGCTGCCGCTGGCGTGATTGCGAAGCACAAAGCCGACTCGCGCCTGCGCGGCGATGTTGCGGAAGCGAATCGGCGTGACCGATGGCGACAAAGCAGTTGCTCTGCCGGCCACTACTCCGGCGCGCAGCCGTTCCAGATTCCCGCGCGCCTGCGGATTGCCATCGAGCGCGGCAGCTTGCTTATATTCTTTCTCTGCTTCCGCCACTCGGCCAAGCTTCTCCAGCGCGCGTCCACGCGCCAGACGAATCTCGCTCGAACGCGGGTTGATGCCGGCGGCTTGCGAGAGGTATTCGAGGGCTTCGGCAAAGCGTCCGAGCTTGCTTAGCAGTTGGCCGGCGTAGACGAGCGGGAGCGTTTGTGGCCGCGTCTGCTGCTGGTTCAGCTCGATGGCCCGCTGGTAATGTTTGAGCGCGGCGTCATAGTCTTGCAAGGCGTCACGAATCATGCCGAGTTGCGCGTGCGCGTCGGCATGCTCGGGCTGCAAATTGAGCGCGCGTCGGACGGACGTTTCGGCGGGCTTGAGCGAGCTTTGCAGGTACTGCACGCGAGAGAGATAAAACCAGAGTTCAACGGCTGAGGGGAAGCGTTGAAGCGCAGCGGTGAACTCCTGCTCGGCCTGCGGCAGTTGCTGCGACAGTTGCAGCGCCAACCCGCTCAGTTTCCAGGCCGCGACCAGCGACGGGTTGGCTTCTCTCGCCATGCGTGCCACCGCAGCGGCTTCAACGAAGCGGCGTTGATCAAACAAGGCGCGCGCTTGGCGCAAGTGCTGCTCGGCATCGACCGGTTGCGTGGTCTGTGACAACCAGCAGCCATGCGCCGTGAAGAGCCACAATAAAACGAAGACGAATGTGAACATATGGCTTTCCCATCGTCGCTGCCGGGCTGGCGCCCGTCAAGATCCCGCATAAATGCGACCCGGTCATCGTGGCACGAATTCGAGCCAATCGATAACGTGACTGAGATTATCCATTGTACATTCTGTATCATAGTTGATCAGCAGAGACGAATTACTTGGTTGGCGCTTTGAGTTGAATTATCGGAGAGTTTGGCGGCAGAAGCTTACTACCTCGCAGATCAGTGCAACTCCCGCCTGGCTGCGGTATAATCGACGCCGAGCGAGCATTGCCTGGCTGGTCGATGTCGGTTGAGGATCTGTTCGCTTTGAATTGATAAACTGAGAGTGATGCGCTTTATCCACGCATCACGCACCACGAATCACTTTTCGGGGGAGCTTCATAGCGAGGCTGAGAGTCCCAAGCGGGAGACCCCTTGAACCTGATACGGATAATGCCGTCGAAGGGAGGCCAATATGAAGAGCACAAATCAGTCCGAAAACTCCGCCAGCGAGTT
>DASXSR010000222.1:0-12004 GCA_036505875.1 Blastocatellia bacterium
ATAATAGCACACCGTGTTTTCGAGTCAAGAAAAAAATCGTCGTGGGTACCACTAATAGCGACATCAGCATGAATCGAGTCCAAGATGTTGCGATTCGCGATTGATGTGTTGGTTTTCGCTATGGCTCGCCTTTCCGGCCAAACCGCTGGATGCATCGCTTGAAGGATGGCAGTATCTCTTCTATGCCAGACAGAAACGTCAGAGTCTTTGCAACCGCAGATATCGGCAACGCCGCGCTGGATAGATTGCGCGAGCTTGGCTACGAAGTCGAAGTCTATCCACATACCGACGCTCCTCCCAAATCAGCCATCTTGGAAAAGGTTCGCAGCGGGATAGACGCGCTCATCACCACTCTCCGCGATCCCATAGACGAAGAGGTATTCGCCGCCGGCGCAGGAAGTTTGAAAATCGTCTCTCAGATCGCAGTGGGCTTCGACAACATAGACCGCGAGGCAGCCAATCGGTATCGCATCCCATTCGCAAACACCGCTGACGTGCTCACCGAAGCCACTGCCGAGTTCGCTTTCTTCATCATGGGGGCAGTCTCACGCAAGCTGCATCCATCCGAAGAGCTCACCAGAGAAAACGAGTGGACCGCGTGGCATCCTTATCTTCCCTTTCTCGGAGACGAGGTTACGGGTAAGACTGTTGCTGTCGTCGGCACCGGCAGAATCGGCAAGGCCTTCGCCAAGAAATGCATCGGCCTGGATATGGACCTGCTGCTTTACGATCCGATCGCTCAGGATGAGAAGTTCGTAGAATCTGCGCGCCGCGAGATTGAGCTACGATTCGAAGCGGACTTTTCACGCGAATGTCGGTCAGCAACATATGTCTCCTTCGAAGAAGCGCTCGAGAAGGCCGACTACGTAAGCTTACACGTTCCGCTATTAATGCCCGGCGAATCGTCAACACCGACTCATCACTTGATGAACGAAGCTGCGTTCAAACGAATGAAGCGGACTGCTTATCTGATAAACACGTCGCGAGGACCGGTGGTCGACGAGGCGGCGCTCTATCAAGCTTTGATCGACAACGAAATTGCGGGCGCTGCGCTCGATGTTTACCAGAGCGAGCCTCTCCCGGCTGACAGTCCGCTGCGAGATGCAATGCTGAAGGACCGTCTGCGATTGTTTCATCACTTCGCCTCGGGCACGCGCGAGACCCGTCTTTCGCCCGATCCTGACATTGGAATGGCAGGCCGCGTGGTTCAGGCGGTGATCGATGTGATCGAGCGTCGCTACGACGGCGACCCGGCTAATATGCCGTACGTTGTAAACAAAGAAGCTTATCTTTCGTGAGTCTATGCGTCCGAGTGATCACGCGCCGCCGCTTGAAAATGTGGCGATGCGACGTTAGACTTTAACGCGTATCGCCGGACGCCTTAGAAAACGTCGGACCTCGCTGAGACGATTCAAACAGGAGTGATCAGGTTGACGGATCGCTGCTCACTTAGCATCCTGAATCAGAGATGGGAATCTTCACCGGACTCATAATAGAGGTAGGCAAGGTACGTCAGGCCCATCGCCGAGCAGACGGCGCCTTCCTCGTGATCGAAGCGAACAAAGTCTTGGAAGGAACACGCATTGGCGATTCGATCTCGATCAACGGAGTCGACCTCACAGTGATAGAAATGGGTGAGGACTTTTTCGCTGCGGATGCTTCGCTTGAAACCTTGAGGCGCTCGACGCTGGGCGAGCTCCGAGCAGGAAGCAGAGTGAACCTCGAACGCGCGTTGGCAGTCGGTGAAAGACTAGGCGGGCACATGGTCCAAGGTCACGTCGACGGAACGGGTGAGCTGGTAGACGTAAACCCCGAAGGAAATGCTTACCTTATGAGGTTCAAGTTTCATCGAGGGCTCGGGCGATATATCGCGATGAAGGGATCGATTGCTGTCGACGGAATAAGCTTGACGGTCGCGGGGCTGGGCGGCGATTGGTTCGAGGTGGCAATCATTCCTCACACGTGGCGAGAGACGGCCTTGCGCGATCTGAAACGCGGAGATCATGTCAACCTCGAAGTTGACGTGCTGGCGAAGTATGTCGAGCGCCTGATGCAGCGCGAGAATGAAACGACTGAGAGTAAGTTGACGATGGAGTATCTGATTGAACGAGGCTATTAGAGCAAGCGTCCTTTGCGACTTTGGGGAACTTTGCGTCTTTGCGCGAAACTGTGCTTGACAACCCAGGAACCGTTTCGCGCAAAGTCGCCAAGCGCCGCGAAGACGCAAAGCTAAGATCCGGAGCACACATGCCATTCGCAACTATCGCAGAAGCCATCGAAGAGTTCCGCGCAGGGCGATTGATCATTATCGTTGATGATGAAGACCGCGAGAACGAAGGCGACCTCGCGTGCGCGGCAGAAAAAGTCACACCCGAAGTCATCAACTTCATGGCGCGCTATGGGCGTGGGCTGATCTGCCTTTCGCTCACCGAAGAGCGACTCGATGAGCTTCAAATTCCCTTGCAAGTTTCCGAATCGGACAACACGGCGACGCGCGGAACGGCCTTCTGCGTTTCCATCGAGGCGAGGAGAGGCGTGACCACCGGAATCTCAGCGGCCGACAGAGCAACCACCGTTCAGGTAGCGGTCGATTCGCGAACCAAACCTTCAGACCTCGCGCGGCCCGGTCACATTTTTCCTCTTCGTGCACGCAACGGTGGAGTCCTTGTGAGGCCTGGTCAGACCGAAGCGGTAGTCGACCTCGCGCGAATCGCAGGCCTCGTTCCCGCCGGAGTGATTTGTGAAGTCATGAACGACGACGGTTCGATGGCTCGCCTGCCAAACCTGAAGGAGTTCGCCCTGCAGCATCGTCTGAAGATAATTACGGTCGCGGACCTGGTCAGTTATCGAATGGCGAATGAAGTCCTGGTGCACCGCGCTGGCGAGGCGCGCGTTCCGACCGTGTACGGCGAGTTCCAGGCGATAGCGTTCACCAACGACATCAACCAAGATACTCATTTGGCACTTGTGATGGGCGAGATTGATTCCAACTCGAGCATGCCCGTGCGCGTGCACTCGCAATGCGTGCTCGGCGACGTGTTCGGCTCGTTGCGCGACGATACGGGCTGGCAGCTTCAACGCGCGCTGGAGGTCATTGCAAATGAAGGCCACGGCGTGCTGCTTTACTTGAAACAAGAGGGGCGCGGAGTTGGATTGGTGAATCAGCTCAAGGCTTATCGACTCATGGACGAGCAGGACAAGGACGCCGTGGACGCCGACGCCGAAGTAGTCGGGCTTCACAAGATGGACCCGCGGGACTACGGCATCGGCGCGCAGATCCTTCACGAGTTGGGCGTGCGCAGGATGAGATTGATTACGAACCATCCTGTGAAGCGTGCGGCCATCGAAGGATTCGGATTGGAGATTACTGACCGCATTCCGATCGAAATCGAGCCGAACCAGTCTAACGAAAAAGTACTGCGTGCGAGGAAAGAAAAGCTCGGACATCTCCTCACCAAAGTCTGACGATTACGTGGCGCGAAACAAACTAACCACGGGGAGCACTGGGGACACGGGGACGAAAAAAACAGAACACCTGATCTAGTTATTCCCCCGTTCCCCGTGGTCCTCATGTTCCCCGTGGTTCCAGTCTTCATAGTCTATGCGCAGAAAACTGCTGATCGCTGCTGTCTCTCTCGTAAGCTTAGTCCTGATTCTGATCATCACGGCCTTGGTTTACGTTCGCAGCGGACAGCTCGACAGCTATCTTCAGAATCAGGTGGTTGCGGCGCTCGCGGACTTCGGCATCCGTGCGGAGATTGGCGGATCGCACATCGACATTCGCGGCTACCGCGTCACTCTGGAAAACATTAAGTTATACGCTGGTGACGGGCAAAAACCGTTCGGGGAGATCGATAGCCTCTCAGCGCAGTTCTCGGTGCTCTCGTACTTGCGTCAGCGACTCCAAATCACTCAGGTCGAAATCCATCACCCGCACGCCTGGATCGAATTCGACGAGCAAGGCCGTTTCAACCTGGCCGCACTGCATGCGCCTCCGAGTAAAGAAGAGGCCAAGGAAAAGCAGGTTATTTTTCTTTCATCGAACTTCGAAGTCGACCAGGCCGAGCTGACCTTTATCGACCTCAAGCGCAATCTCAGCGCGCAAGTCTCGGACCTTGTCGCTCATCTGGTGCCGCTGGAGTACGCATCAATTGAAGACAAGATCAATCACCGGCTCGAGTTTGGATTCACTGGAGCAACAGCCACCTTCGAAGGCAGGAAGATTCAAGACATCACCGCTAACATTCTCGCGCACGTTACGGAGCACGACGCCGAGATACTTGCTGTCAACGGCGATCCTCAGTTCAAAGTGACTTCGGATTTCGGTGAGATCAATGTTAACGGTAAGGTTGTAAGCTTCGACCCTTTCAAGTATGACTTCCCGAAGGTCGACGCGAATATTAGGCTCGACCAGATTTCACGCGTGTTCGCGCCAGAGACGAAGATGAGCGGACAGGCGGACTTCAAGGGGAAGGTCGACGGTACTGGAGGAAACTATCACGCAAACGGTTCGATGGAGTCGAAAGATCTTTCAGTATCCGGTTTTCGCGTCACGGGCGTTCGCGTCAAGACCGATGTCAGCGGCCACGGCGAAGAATACAAGGGAAAGACAAGTGTATCGACATCACAAATCAGCGGGCGGGACCTGGCTATTAGCTCGATCAACTTTAGCGATTCGATCAAAGGCAAGGGCCTCAACTTCGATGTTACCGGCGGGTTGAATCTCGCGTCGCTCAAGAGCGGGCAATTGGCGATCAACGATTTCAAAAGTTCGTTATCGCTTGATCGCAATAAGGCCACGTTTTCTAACGTGACCGCGGCGACGCTCGGCGGAGGCATCTCTGGTTCCGCTGCGATAGCTTACGGCGGCGGCTCGTCGCGCGTGGACCTGCAGTTCAAATCAATTGATCTCGATCAAATTGGTGCGCTCGCATCGGCGAAGGATGTGAAGGTGCGAGGCACGGCTAACGGCACTGCTTCGTTGACGTTTCCTCGCCTGGATTACAAGGCCGCCACTGGCAAGATCGACGCGTCGTTCGACGCGGCGGTTTCCCCGCCACAAAAAGAAGGAGAAGCGTCGCCGGCTCAAGGCGAGATCAGCCTGGTTGCGACAGGCCGGGGCTTCAACATCGAACGCGCACAGGTTCGATCAAATCATAGCGATCTAACACTGACCGGCAGGATAGGCTGGGACAGCGCGACGGATGTAAACGTCAACTTCAAGTCGACCGACATGGCCGAGGTCCAGCGAGCGCTGGACGCGTTCGGGCTAATACCGGATTCGGTCAAGGAAGAATACGATCTCGCGCTCGAAGGCGAAGGAGTCTTCACCGGCAGAGTGCAAGGCAAGCTTTCCGCGCCGGACGTGTCGGGACACGCGAAGCTCGCCAGCATCAAGTCACACAACGAAGAGACAGGCTTGTTCGAGGGCGACGTCTCGTATAGTCCGTCGCTCGTTAGAATCGAGAATGCGTCGCTTGTAAGACCTGACGGCGCGCGCGCGGACTTCAGCGTAAACGCGCCGCTCCCGGTAAAGGACAACGTCTCGGTCAAAGCCAACGTTCAGAATTTTGATCTCGCGACCCTTCTTGTGCCTATCGCTCCAGGACTGAAGGACATAGTTGGCAGGGGAGTAATCAACGGTACTCTTGATCTCAAAGGCTTGCCCGGACCTCGAACGATCGAGGGAACGGCAAAGCTGTCGCTCGCTGCAGGTGAGTTTAACCTTCCTGCGCAAGAACAAGGGCAAGAAGCCCGCAAGGTTTCGGTGCCCGAGTTCACCGGCGACATAACCTTGTCCAACAGCCTGATCAGCGTTCAGAACTTGAGAATGCGCGTAGGCGACAGCGACATCTCCGGTCAGGGCAGCTACAACCTCGACACTTATCAATACTCAGTAAACGCGGAAGGCAAAAACGTCGATCTCTCGCAATTGTCGGACGCCGCCGAGCTTCCGCATCTGAGCGGCAAAGCTGACGTGAACATAGTGGGCCAAGGTCAATGGGGCAAAGCCGAAGACTGGTCGAAGGTGAACGTCAACGCGACGATTCAAGGTCACAACGTGATGATTGAAGGCCGCGACCTCGGCGATGCGAAGCTCGTGGCAGTCACCGACAATGGTGTCTTGAAACTCGAAGCGTCAGGCAAGCTCCTGGAGCAGCAGCGCACGCTGGAGGCGACCATCGATCTGCGCGACCGAGAGCACTATCCCATCAGCGCCGGCATTGAATTCACCGATACCGACATCGGGCCTTATCTCGGGTTGATCGCGCCTGAGTTGTCCCGGGTCACTGGCACGGCTACGGGCACGATAAGGCTTTCAGGTCCGCTGCTTGACACCGACCGAATTCAGGCTGTGGCAACGCTTACTAAACTTGAAATCGGCGGCGCCATCTCAGCTCGTCAAACATACAAGGTTACCAATCAAGGCAACATCGTTCTGAGGGCAACGCCGCGCGAGGTGACTCTCGAGCGGGTGGTCTTCACCGGCGAAAGTACCAGCGTAACCTTGGAAGGCACGATCTCGCGCGACGCGTCTAAGTCGAACCTCACGGTTAATGGTGAAATCAATCTGCGTCTGTTGTCATCATTCACGCCCACCGTATTTGTGACGGGTGTCGCTGCTGTTCAAGCGTCGATCGTCGGCAAATTGGAGTCGCCCCAGTTGTTGGGAGTCGCGAACCTAAAAGATGTGGGCGTACGCATAGTTGATTTCCCGCTCCAGATGGCGCATGGCAACGGTCAGATTCGGTTCACCTCGAACCAGGCGGTCATCGAGAATTTCGTCGGCTCGACTCCAGGCGGCGGAGACATAACCATCGATGGCGGAGCGGCCTTGTCGGGTCTAATCCCGTCCCAGTGGCGGTTGGAAGCAAAGGCGGATCAGATTAGCGGCGAGTACCCCCAGGACACGCAGACTGTGATGGACGCCCAGTTGACGCTTGAGGGCAATCGAAGGCTGCAGGTATTGAGCGGCGCCGCGCAGGTGAGACGCGCCTCCTACACAAGGGACATAACTCTTGATGAGCTGATCACTACTGGCGGGCCGTTCAAGCCCGAGTTCCTGGAAGCGGGTCCGGGTGGCGGCGGGGGACCGGCGGGTTTGCCAACCCTGCTTGACCTTCACATAACCGCCGACAACACGTTGATCATCAAGAACAATCTGGCGGATGCCGTGGGCAGCGCTTACTTGAATGTCAGGGGCTCGCTTGACGAGCCGCAGGCTTCCGGGCGAATACTGCTTTCGCGGGGTACACTGAACTTCAGGAATGGACGTTATGAACTGACTCGAGGCTTGATAACTCTTCCAGGTCGACGCGGAGCTGATCCTAACGTTGACTTTCAAGCGGAGGCTGACATCCGCGGCTATCACCTAACGGTCTCATTCAACGGCCCAATAGCAAAACTCCAAACCAGCCTCAGATCCGATCCTGAATTACCAGAACCTGATATCGTATCGCTAATTGTGACAGGCAACCTTTCGACTAGCCCATCAACGGCAGCCGCCGTGACTCAGACCGGGCTAGGCTTGGCACAGTCGATTCTTTCGGCTTCGCTATTAGAGACAATCACGAAAGGCAAAGAACGATTGTATGGATTGAGCGCCTCCGTCGATCCATTGTTGTTCGGGCGCAGCGCCGACCCCACCGCCCGAATAACCGTCGGCCAGCGCATTACGAAGGACTTAACGGTGACTTATTCGCAGAACCTCACGTCGGGCGTATCGGGAATCGATCGCGTAATTCTGGTCGAATATAGGTTGAGCAACAAGTTCTCAGTCGTCGGAATTCGCAACGAGCGCGGCGAGCTCGGATTTGATATTCGATTGAGGAAAAGGTTTTGAAGGGAATAGGAAAAAGGAGAAAGGAAAGAGTCGGAGAACAAAGGGTCGAGAGAGATGCGCGTCAGATTTTCGCGCAATCCCACCCACGTCAGTGGGTGGATCATTCAGACTCAGCCTACAAAGAACGTCCGCTGACTCTCTGTAATCCCAGCCACGGCAGTGGGTGGATTGTTCAACTCCAACCTACCGAGAAAATGCTTGAGGACTATCGGCTAGTCCGCCCCACGGAAAAGGTTGAATCTGAACAATCCACCAACTGCCGTGGGTGGTATTCCGACAAGTGGCTAAGATTCTGTCGTAGGCGGGACCTGAATGATCCACCCACTGCCGTGGGTGGGATTTCGACAAAACCTCGTGCGCACCAAACCTTGAGTGTCGCCTTTGCTCTTTGTCTTTTCAGCTTTGTCTTTTTACTTTTTCCTTCCGTTTTTGCCAGCGACGTGGGCGACTTTCTCGGAAAGCGCGTAACAAGAGTCGACGTTGTCATTGAGGGTGCTCCAAACGCCAGCGTCACGGAGATCCGATCGATGCTGGATGTCGCCGCGGGTCAGGACTATTCGCCGGTTCGCATCCATGATTCGCTCTTGAGGCTTTATCGCTCGGGCCTGATCTCGGGCGCGAAAGTTGAAGGAGTCGCCGAGGGCGCAAACGGAGTCGCGCTTCGTTTCGTCGTTAAGCCGCAGGCTCGCATCGAGAGTGTGGTCTTGGAAGGGACCCCGATCTTTCCAGCCGCTGAGATAAAAGCGCGGTTGAACGGTCTCGATTCCGGCGAGCGCTTGTCGATCGGCGCCGTCACGCGAGGTCTCGCTGATCTCACGGCATTTTATTCCGCTCGTGGCTATTATCAGGCAAAGATCTCTTACGACCTTCGCCTCGACCCTTCCAGCACTCGCGCGATTGTGGCTTACAACATAACGCCGGGCGAGCAAGCCAGGGTGTCAACGGTTAACATTATTCCCGAAGGCGCGACCGTCGATATTTCCAAGGTGAAGCCCACGATACTTCCGGGCCAGGCGTTCAGCGAGGCGGTGCTTCAAGACTTTATCGAGCACCTCAAACAAGAATACCTGAAGCAGGGTTACCTCGCAGTCCGAGTGACAAACAATACTGTGCCCGATACGGCCACCAACAAGGTGCCGGTGACGATAAAAATTGAATCGGGCCCTCGCGTAGAAGTTCAAATAGTCGGCCTGGACGTGAGTCAGAAAGATAAAGAGAAGACCCTGCCGTTCTACAAGCAAGGTGGCGTGGACGACTTTATGCTCGAGGAGGGGAGACGCAGCCTGCTCGATTATGCCCAGCGCAAGGGTTTCTTCTTCGCGTCGGTCACTCGACCTGACGCCACCGATCTGTCCCAGCCTGCGGTGACTTTGACCTACAAGGTCGAGCCGGGCAAGCAATACACGCTCAGCGACATCGAGATTCACGGCGTGGATGCGATCCCGCATCGGACGCTCGAAGAGCAAATGAAGACGAAGATGTCGACACCGATCCCCATTTTCGGAAGCCGCGGAATCACCAGCGATGACATGTTGCGGCAGGACGCGAACCTGATCTCGAAGCGGCTGCGCGCGGTCGGCTATCGAAGGGCGCACGTCGACGTGAGGCGAGGCGTTTCGTTGACCGGCAACAACCTGATTATCACTTTTGACGTTGATCAAGGCCCTCGCACGTACGTTGAGGAGGTAAACCTCCGCGGCAACCAACTGATGTCGAGCGCCGAGCTTGAGGCGCGGCTTGAAATCAAGCCTGGCGACCCGTTGGTCGAAAGCGCGGTGAATAACGATGCCGATCAACTGTTGGCCGCATACACGACACAAGGTTTCGCCAGCGCCGAGGTCGTTCATGAGGCAGTCGACCTCGGAAACATAAATGGTCAGGACCGGGTGAGGTTGATCTTCAGCGTAAGTGAAGGCAATCGCGTTCGCATTCGCGGTGTGACGACGCGAGGGACGGCGGTAACAAACAAGGGCCGGCTCTCGCGCGATTTTTATGAGTTCAAGACTGGTGATTGGCTCCGCAATGACCTGTTGCAAGACACCGAACGGCAACTTTACGAAACCAACGCCTTCACCTCGGTAACGATAAACTCGGACGCGGCCGGGCAAACCGTGAATGGAATCGAAGAGCGCGACGTGACCGTGAACGTTTTGGAATCGAAGCGGCGCGATGTTGTCTACGGTCTGGGCTACCAGACGAACACCGCCAGCGCCAAGACCATTCCCGGATTGAGCTCGTTGCAGGGCGTGCGTGGGCTTACGCAGCTAACCTACTACAATCTGTTCGGCCGGCTGTACACCGGAACCACTCAGATACGTGTTTCGCAGAACGAACTGTTCGGGCAGGTGTCGCTTCAAAACCCGCGCCCGTTTGGAACGAATTTTCCCGCGCTCCTCTCGCTGTTTGCCAGAAGGCTCGGTGAAAAGAATTTTCGCACTGATCGCTACACGGTAAACCTTCAGGTTGAAAAGCGGTTTTCGCTCGACTTCATCGTGTACATGAGCTACTACTTCGAGCGAATCAGCATCTTCGACTTACCGCCCGATTTCACCGTGGCAGAGATTCAGCGAAACTCGCAACCGATCAGGATTGGGCGAATAGGGCCGAGCTTCCTGCGCGACAAACGTGACAACAAATTCGATCCGACTATGGGCAATCAGACTTTGGGCAGCCTTTACTTCTCGACCACTGCGCTTGGCGGCAGCGAGCAATTCGTGAAGCTGTTTATCGAGCACGATCGCTTCTATCCGATTCACAAATTTCGCGACACCGTGTTTTCGATTGGCGCCCGGCTCGGCTTGGCGACGCCGTTTGGCGGAAAGCAATCGCTTCCAATTTCTGAGCGGTTCTTTGGGGGAGGCGCTCGCGATCTGCGCGGATTCGGATTTGAGGAAGCGGGACCTCAGATTGTAATCCCCAAGCGCGATTCGAATGGAAACATAGTCAAAGACTCGAGCGGCAATACGATATTTCAGGCAAGCCCGTTGGGGGGCAACGGCCTGCTCGTGATCAACAACGAGCTGAGATTTCCGTTGTATCGAATCCTCGGAGGCATCCTGTTCTCGGACACCGGCAACGTCTTCGAGCGGGTCCGAGATATGAAACCCAGCAACATCACCCAGTCAGTCGGATTTGGATTGAGAATAAAGACGCCGGTCGGACCGGTCAGGTTCGATTGGGGATTCATCGTGCTCAACAAGCCGCCGGGAGTGTCGGGTTCGCACAAGCACTTCACGATCGGGCAGACTTTCTAACATGTTATATGTCTGTCATTTTTCATTCGCCATTTTTCATCTGCCATTTGTTCGGCATCGCGCGAGGCAATGTCAAATGAAAGATGTCAAATGGAAAATGGGAAATGCATTCTTCCTGCTGATGGGACTGTTACCGTCGCATGCACTCGGTCAGCAAGTCGTCGACCAGATACTCACGCTGGTCAACAACGAACCGATCATGCGCACCGATTTGCTCTGGAGCATCGCGATGGATCCGCAAGGGCCCAGTCCGGTTGGCCCGGTTGGCCGCGATCTGCTTTCGCGCAAGCTGGAGGTTATGATCGATGAGCGGTTGATCGCGCAGGAGGCCGCCCGCATCCCGACCGCCGAGATCACCCAAGAGGAGATTGACAAGAAGCGCGCCGAGTTGATCCGCAGCTTCAGGTCCGAAGCGGAGTTTCGCCAGCGTATAGAGTCAGTCGGTTTGACGACGCAAAAGCTCGATGAATTACTGCGCCAAAGAGTCCTGATCGAGAGGTTTGTCGATTTCCGATTCCGGTCGTTTGTGCTGGTGACTACCCAAGAGATCCAGCAAGATTATGATGGAAACTTTGTGCCCGAAATGCGCAGAAGGGGACAAATTCCTCCTGGTCTGGATGAGAGGCTTGAAAAGGGAACAGTTCGCGAGCAGCTCGCTGAGCGACTCAAGGTTAAGAAGATCGACGAGGAAATCGAACGGTGGCTAGCGGCGGCTCGCCAGCGCGCGGACATAGTTCCGATTGCGGAACCCTGACCGGTTCACGCGAGACGCGCGCTAAGAGTTAGTCCAAGTCTGCAAATGTCAACGAAGTCAAGCCTGACACCTCCGCGACGCTTTTCACCAGCGGGCGGACATCGTTCAGATTGCGGAACCCTGACCGGTTCACGCGATACGCGCGCTAAGAGT
>DASXSR010000223.1:0-2900 GCA_036505875.1 Blastocatellia bacterium
GCTTTCACAGACCTCTTGGATTTGTTCTTCGGTTGCGTTGGATTTCATTGCGATGATCATTGGTGATTCTCCTGATAATAAGTTTGTAGTACGGCCTTTAGGCGGAAGTTTGTATATCGGCGATTGTTGGGTTACACAATATCCTACGAACTTCCGCCTAAAGGCCGTACTACGAACATGTTTAGTCAATGCTCCTTGGGTAACTGCCCAGCACCCGCACGCTCTCGGCCAACTCGGTCAAATGTGCGAGCGCGCGCTCTACTCGCGGTTCGTGCTGATCGCCGATAAGATCGAGATAGAACGAATACTCCCATGGGCGGCCTTCGATCGGCCGAGACTCGATCTTTGTTAGATCGATATCACGCAGCGCGAACGCCGCGAGCGAGCGAAACAGCGCTCCCGGTTGATTGGAAACGCGGAACACGATAGAGGTCTTTCGCTCGCTCGCGGCGGTTATCGGTTTGATCGAATCCGCGCGGTCGGGCCGAGCAAGCAGAAGAAACCGCGTGAAGTTCTGAGCGTTGTCCTCGATGCCTTCGGCGATTACTTGCGCGCCGTAAGCCGCCGCCGCTGTGGCCCCCGCGATCGCCGCATCTCCGCTTGAGCGACTTTCGATAATCATCTTCACACTGCCGGCAGTGTCGTAAGCAGGGACGACCTCGATTTGCGGATTAGCCTTTAGAAATCTTTGACACTGCGCAAGCGCAACCGGATGCGAATGAACCCGGCGAACGTCCGATAAGGCGACCCCGGGCAGCGCGATCAGATGATGGATTATCCTCAAGTTGGTCTCGCCGATTATTGTGAGGTCGTGCTCCATCAGCAGGTCGTAATTCTTGTGCACGGAGCCCGCGAGACTGTTTTCAATCGGAGCCACAGCGCAATCAGCTACGCCGTCTGAGACCGCTTCGAACATCTCTTCAAACACCCGGCACGGCATGGTTTGAATGTCCGGTCCGAGAAGCTTCCGCGCGGCGTCTTCGCTGAAAGCGCCTCGCTCGCCTTGATAAGCTGCAGTAACTAGATTGGGCATCAATTCTTCTCCCAAAAAACTTGAGGCCCGCTGCCTTCGTCGGAAAGAGCGGGCCTCAGAAACTTCGCGATTTGATTTCGGCTAAACCATCGCGCCCCCCGCTCCCGTTTGGGTGCTAAAGCTAAAGAAGGGAAACCAAAAGGCGCCGCTTAGTTTCGTATCGGTGTTAGCTTGTCGCGCGTTGAAACTCATTCGATCTCCTCTAGGTTAGGCCGGCATTATCCGTGAGAGCTGCCAAGTCTGTCAAGTAGTGTTGCTGAGGCTATCGCCGGGTCTCAATCGCGCGCCGTTGGCGAAGTCGCGCGCAGACATTCGACGTTTGCCTTCGACTTGCACGTCTTCAATTCGCAGAGCGCTCGGGCCTGCGCACGAGATCATTATTCCCGATTCCTCGATACTCAGAATTCTGCCCGCTTCGACATCGTCTGGCGGAACCGATTCGAAAACTTCATGCGCTCGCCACAAGATCAATCGTCCGCCGCGAAAATCTGTGTACGTCCCCGGCCAAGGCTGAAACCCGCGCACGCGGTTGGCTATTTCTCCCGCCCTCATCCGCCAGTCCATCAAGCCGTCTTCTCGCTTGAGCATTGGAGCGTGAGTCGCTTCGCTGTCGTCTTGAGGCGTCGGCTTGATCTCACCTCGCTCGACTCGCGGAAGCGTTACAGATAGAAGCTCAGCCCCCAACTGCGCGAGCCTTGCTGAGAGCTCCGGCGCCGTTTCGTCGTCACAGATCGGCATTGCGCGCTGAACCAGGATCGGGCCGGTGTCCATTCCCACGTCCATCTGCATAATCGTAATTCCAGTTTCGCGCTCTCCGTTCGCGATTGCCCAGTTGATCGGCGCCGCGCCGCGATATTTGGGCAGCAGCGACGCATGAACGTTTATGCAACCGAGGCGAGGAATCGCCAGCATCCATTCGGGAAGTATCTTTCCGTAAGCCGCAACTACGCAGGCGTCGGGTGAGATCGTCTCCAGGACGCGACGCACTTCTTCGTTCGTCTTGATCTTTGCCGGCTGGTGGACTGGTATGCCGCGATGGAGCGCGAGAGTTTTCACCGGGGGCTCGTGAATCTCTTTACCTCGGCCGGCCGGTTTATCCGGTTGCGTGAACACTGCTGCAATCTCCTGACCGTCAAGCAAAAGCCGTTCGAGCGACGGCACGGCGAACTCAGGAGTGCCCATGAAAATCAATCTCATTTCTGTTCCGGGAATTTGAAGCCTATGTACGTTCCTGAGCTGATCCCCATCAACCCGAGCAATGTCGGGCTGAACTCGGGCATCGTCAGCTCGTTGTAAACCGACGAAACGAAGATCACTCCCAGCACAATCGTCCACGCAAAAATCTGAAAGCGATGAAAGCTATAGCCGCTTGAGTCGCTGAGGATATCGCGGATAAATCCGTGCGACACCCCGGCCGATGCAGGCGGCGTGAGAGCCTGGATCTGTTGGTTCACTTGCGCAAGCCGAGTGCGCGAATCTTGAAGCTGCTTGTTCAGGCTGTCACGGTTGGTCTGATCGTCAGGCGTCATTGACTCCTTTGCGTTGACGGCTGCGATCTGCGATTGAAGCTCGGGGATGCCCTGTTCCAGCGACTGCTTCTCGGCGGCGAGGTCCTGCAACTGACCCGTCTTCGTAGCGTCCTTACCCGAATCGATCATCGCTTCGCTGAGCGCCGTCCCTGCGCTGATGCCCATCAACGCGAGCAGCGAGGCGGTGATCGTATCGAGCGCGTTGGTGATCAACCAAATCGCCACATAGGACCCGTAAATCAAGAAGAACCAGAAGGCCATCTGAGTGCGGCCCAGATTGTACGGTCTGAGTTTGCCTCCGGCGGGTTTCGGTCCTGGCTCTCGAATCAGGTTGGTCG
>DASXSR010000224.1:0-6222 GCA_036505875.1 Blastocatellia bacterium
GCGTGGGTCTGGGTCGCCGGATGGACTCACCGGCGTTTCAAAAGCAAACGTGGGTCCGTCTGCGGCCGCGCGTGATGAACTTGCTACGCGCGAAGAGGCCATCAAAGTGACGCTGACGAACGACAGAACAACAGCGCAGCTAAGTTTCAGCATTACCTTTTCGTTCTATTGCGCAAGAATGAATATTCGCCTAGAGATTCTTTCACGCACACATTAACGCGCGCAAGGGAGCAACCGAAAACTTTTAAAACAATTACCGCGCGGTTATACTCAGGTTTATTCATTTCGTCGGGAGACTCTCGCTGGACAAGAAACACTATCACCTCATCGGCATTTGCGGGACGGCTATGGCCTCGCTCGCTGGCATGCTCATCGAACAGGGACACAAAGTCACCGGCTCGGATGAGAATGTTTATCCGCCGATGTCGCTCGAACTCGAGCGGCTCGGCATCCCAGTGAGCGAAGGCTACCGCCCCGAGAATCTCTCCGTGCGACCGGACGTGGTTGTTGTCGGCAATGCCATCATGCGCGGCAATCTCGAGCTTGAATACGCGCTCAATGAAAAAATGTATTACACTTCGATGGCCGCAGTAGTCCAAGAAAACTTCATTCGCGGGCATCACTCGATCGTACTCGCGGGCACCCACGGTAAGACCACCAGCACGTCTTTGATGGCCTGGGCCATGGAGCGAGCCGGCGCCAATCCGTCTTTTCTGATCGGTGGCGTCGCCGAGAATTTCAATTCATCATTTCGAATCAGCCGAGGTCCTTACTTCGTGATCGAAGGGGACGAGTACGACACCGCTTACTTCGACAAAGGGCCCAAGTTCATGCATTATCTGCCAGACACGGTGATCTTGAACAATATTGAGTTCGATCACGCGGACATCTACGGCGACATCGACGCAGTGAAATTCGCGTTCAGCCGTTTGATCAACCTGATTCCAGGTCGCGGTCGATTGATAGCCGGTTGGGATTCCGAGCTAGTCAGGGAACTGGCGCCGCGAGCGTTCTGTTCAGTCGAGAGTTTCGCCATCGAGAGCGAAGCTCGATGGCGCGCAACCGACGTTCAGTTCTCAGCCGAGAACACAACTTTCGTCGTGCGCGTTGAGGGCCAGGAGTTGGGGCGCTATCAAACACCGTTAGCCGGTCTGTTCAACGTGCGCAACTGTCTGGGCGTAATCGCGGCGTGTGAATCGCTCGGGCTTGATCGACGGGCGGTCAAAGAGGCCCTCGCGGAATTCAAAAGCGTTAAGCGGCGTTTGCAGGTGCTCGGGGAAATTCGAGGGATTACCGTGATTGATGACTTTGCTCATCACCCCACGGCCGTGCGTGAAACGCTTCAGGCCGCGCGCGCGAGATACCCTGGTCGCCCAATCGTCGCAATCTTTGAGCCTCGCTCATATACCGCGCAGATAAAGCTTTTTCAACAGGCATTCGAAGACGCGCTCGCAAAAGCCGACGAGATAATACTTGCCCGCTTGTTCCATCCGGAGCGGTACAACGCAGGGACCGCGATTTCACCAACCGAAATGACCGAGAACCTCAACGCGCGAGGTCGAGATGCCTATTACATTCCGGCGCCAGACGATATTGTTTGCCATCTGACTCGGCGTCTCAGCGGCAATGAGATCGTCGTGATAATGTCCAATGGTTCGTTTGGCGGGATTCATCAAAAACTATTGAATGCCCTGCGCGAAAGCGAAGCGGGGGCGCGCGCAGAAAGTTAGCTAACCAGCCTTCTCACAGAGTCATTTCACGAACGACTTGTATTGTTTCTTATAGCTCAACGACAACCGGCCCAGCCCTCTGGGTGCGTTGATCTGAAGACGCACCCTGTGCCACTCGACGTCGCTCATGACATCGGTGGGGTAGAATCCAATAGCATATTGGTGACGCAGCATCAGCGCGATCCTCGTGTAGATGTCGCGCGTTTGAGGCTCGTCGGCAGGAGAGAAAGTCATTCCTCCGCTCCACCCGGACAGGCTCTCCAGCGTTGCCAGCCCGGCGTATAACTGACTGATAGCGATGCTGTAAATCGGAACGTCGGATTCCTTCAGGCGCTCGCGAAGGTCGCGCCCGCTGTATCGGCTGCTGTTCTCTTCTCCGTCGGAAATGATCAGCAAAGCTTTCTTTTGATGTCGTCCTTGCCGAGCTTTTTCGATTCCGAGGTATACGCCGTCGTACAGCGCTGTGCTGCCCTTCGCCTTGACGAAAATCACCCGGCTCATGATTTGACTCGGTGAGGTCGTAAAGTCCTGGACCAATTTCACGCGATCGTTAAAGGCGATGATGAAATACTCGTCGTCTTCATGGGAGGTCTCAAACAACCTGCGCAGCGCCTGAAACGAGCGCGACGTCAGATCGCTCATCGAACCAGAGACATCGTAGATTATGCCCAGCGTAATCGGCGCGTCTTCATCGCTGAAGTGAGCTATCTCTTGTTTTACGCCGTCGTCGTAAACCTCGAAGTTCCTCTGTGTGAGCCCCGTCACGAACCTGCCCAGTGGGTCTGAAACGGTGACGGTCAAGCTGACCAGCCGAGCCCGCAGTTGAATATTGTCCTTGGGCTCCTGCTTTTCCGACTTCTTCTGATCGCTCGGTGGCCGCGAGTTTGACTGCTGATCGTTAGCGGCGTATGAGGTTGCTATGAGGGGAGCAACAAGTAAGAGACTGACAGCAATCCGATGCATCGGCGTGGGCCCCTTCCATCGTCCGCAGGCAGTCAAGAATCAATAGTAGATCAGAACCGCGATGACCGCCACTCATAACCCAGCCAAACCTACCAGACTTGCCAAGCCGGCAATTCTCGTTTCAAAGCGACGTGCCTCTGATCTCCAACGAGCACGCGGGCAAGAATCACCCGCACCGCGACGGTTTCGCGTCAGTCAGATCATTGCCCGCTCCGAAAAGAAAAGGCGCCCTACGGAACGCGGAATCTTGTTCCAAATGAGCGCCTTTCACTGTGTCTCGTTTCGGCGAAGCCTTACTTCTTATGCACAGCGGGATCGGCCTGTCTTATGCCGTTGACAGCTCCCTTGAAAGGCGAGTCCGCCTCGTTCTGTATGACGCTGGCGATCCAGTCGGGATTAGCTCCGCCCTCGCACGCCGCCCAACGCATGAGAGGTTCGTCGCCAATCTTGAGCATGCCGCTGTGGTTGTTCCGGTCGGCGTCCTCTTTGGGATTGTCGTAGAAGAAGCCGAGCGATTTGCGCAACAGCAGGATGTCCTCCGGCTTCCCGGTCAGGAAGAGCCAGTCTGCTCCATGCATCTTGGCAAAGTGCTTGAGATCCTGCGGCCGGTCCTCCTCAGGACTCAGTGTGATGGAGTAAAAGAAAATGTCGTGACCAACGCGGTCCTTCAAGATTCTCTTCACTTCCACCAGGTGGTGAGTAATAACCGGGCAGATCTCCTCACAGCGCGCGAACATGAATTGGATGACCACCCTCCTATCCTTGACCAGGTCGTCGTAGAAGCGAACTTTCTTGCCATCCTGGGTGATCAGCTCGACATTAGGCAGATGGCGTTGGCGGATTAGCTCGCGCGGCGCCACGTTCTCGAAATGGTGGCGCCCGTTGCTCGCCGGCTTATCGTCAGCGAACATGGACGTTGCTCCGACGGCTGCAGTTGCTCCGGCAGCCGCCAGCAATTCTCTTCGCGTCATTGTACCCATAATATTTCTCCTTTCTTGGTTTGTTCGCCCTTGGCGTGGCGGCTGGTTTAGGGATTCTGGTTGTTATCGATGACACCAGGTTCCACATTGAACATGAGCATCATCGCGTGATCTTCGTGCACCGTGTTGTGACAATGCATCGGATAATCTCCGGAGAAGTCGCGGAAGCGGAAGAAGAGCGTATCCGACTCGTTGAACTGCAGCCTAGTGACGTCTTTCCGTGATACCTCGACGGTCGGCACTCCATTGGAGTTGGTGCCGCCGTTGCTCCCGCTGCCGCTGCCGTATCCGCTGCTGCCCCATCCATCGCCGCTGTATCCACCCGAATTTCGAAATTCACTCCGGTCATGGCGGCCTCCCGAACTCCTTTGAAGTATCTGGTGCTCTTCATCATGGATGTGGATGGGGTGCTGCCAATCGTTGCGTGGATTCGTGATGACCCAATTCTCCGCGGTGTTCTGCTCCACTGTGAAGCGGATCACACGGCAGTCCGCGAACTGGTTGTTGATGACCCACTGCCCATTGTTGCGGTCGAATGCGAAGTTGCGGGTGATCCTCGGTGTTACGACGCTCGGCAGCGTGTAGAAGCTTGGCCCGGTGGCCGGGTCAACGCTGCCGTCGGCCACCGCAGAGCCAATCTGGAACTCCAGACAATAAGTGCCCGTGCCCGGAGACAAAACGTTGCCGGTCGGTCCTGTGCCGTCTTTTTGCTCCAGCCGATTCTCCAGCCGAACTGTGCTGTGGCTGCCTATCAGCGCCTTAACCTGGTTGAAGTCAATGATGATGTCGTAGCGTTCCGCTACGCCAATTCTAAAGCTGGTCACCTGCACGGGCCTTGGCAGCAGGTTGCCGTCATTGGCGATAACCCAGAAAGGTATCGTCGTGCTTGTGTTGTTGGGATCTGTAAGAAACAGTTCATAGAAGCGCGACGGGCCGCCGTTGAGGATGCGGAAGCGGTAGCGGCGCTTATTCACGCTCAGGAACGGCTGAACCACGCCGTTGGCCAACTGCACATCGCCGATCAACCCCTTGAAGTTGAAGGTGTCGAAGCAAATCAAGCCTGTCCTCGAATCCAGCAACTTGTCGGTCAAGATGATGGGGATGTCGAAGTTTGGGAAGCTGGGCAGGTGAAACCCGCTGCCTTCATCCCCGGTGTCGAACTGGTTGAACATGAGTTGGAAGCCCTCCAAGCCCTTGTAGGTATTCTCGGCGGTGTGGTCGATTCGATGATCGTGATACCAGAGGGTGCTCAGGGACTCATTGATGTCGCCGTTCGGCTGATGGTCAGAAGCAAACCCCGCTTGCTGTGCGGTGTAGTAGTAATCGAAGTACTGCCCGCGGAAGAACCAGCGGCACGGCCCGCCGTCGCTCTCGGGAGCAGAGTGGAAGTTGTGCAAGTGAGTAGACATCTCCGGAACCCCAAAACCACCGTTCTGGCCTTGCGTCGGCAGTTCGTTAAAACGGCGAACAACCCACGGTTGCTGATAGTGGATGACGATGGTGGGTGCGGGGAAGACCGCTACGTCGCTGGAGGCCGATCCGCCCAGGTTGAACCCCCAGATGGTCTGCGCGGGGATGTTCGTATCTGAGGTGATCCTGAAGTTAGCATTGGCCCTCATGCGCTGCACGAAATACTGTTGGGGCGGATACTGGTTAAAGAACTGGAAGCAATCCGATCCGGGAACCAATGAGCCGTTGAACTGGCCGCGGCCCTCATACGGAAGACCCGTCGCCGGATTGATCGCGTTGTTCGGGCATATCGCGGGCGCCGGAATCAATCCTGGGTCACTAAGTGTGCGAGCGGGCAGTACCGGTGGGATTGGCAGAGGATCAACAAAGACCCTGGCCGGCTGCGGGCTGCATCCGGGGCTGCAATTGCTGAAGCAGCCGAAGTTGCTGAAGCTGCTGGACGTGGACTGGGCGTGAGTCAACCCGCCCTTTGGGATTAGCACTCCCGCGCCGGTCATCAATCCCATCTTCATCAGATCGCGACGCGTGAATCCCGCTTTGACCAGTTCCAGCCTGTTTTGGAGCGCACGTTGAATGTCACGAGGATTTGCCATTTCATTCTCCTTTCTTTCGGCCGGAGACAATACGTCTCCTAGGACTTATTTAAGGATGGGGAGAGTTTTTGTCGCTCGGCCTTCCGTTGCCGAGCTTGCAACGATGTAAGGTCAGCCGAATAAGCAACCGGGTGGACAATGCTACCCATCACCGAATTCGGAGCTGACCCGACCCCACTGATATTAGTTAAGCGGACCGGGTGCGCAGTTCGGCGAAGCGGACAACCCACTTCCTATGAAGCCTTCGGTGCCTTTAGTTATGAATAACTGTGATGAAATCAACTCGTAGAGCGGGCCGATCTAACCATGACTGTCGGGGAAAGTCAAGGAAAAAATCCTAAGAGAAATCCTGAGTTGTTGAATCGGAAGGCGGAGACAATTGAGATTCCTGATTGGAGAAAAGGCAGCGGCTGAGCCGGGCTAAAATACCCGCCACGCCATTCGCAACAAGTCGCGCTTCAGCGTTACATAGCTCTGATCGCCGAC
>DASXSR010000225.1:0-10335 GCA_036505875.1 Blastocatellia bacterium
CTCGAATCAAACGACGCCGCGTTGATAATCGGCGATCCCGCGATGTTGATAGATCGATCGTCGCTTTACGTCTACGACCTGGCTGAAGAATGGCGACGGCATACCGGATTACCATTCGTGTTCGCGTTTTGGGGGATCCGAACCCACTCGCTTTCGTGGCCCAGTCGCGACGCTCCTGATGAAAGAAGGATTGATTTCGAAGCGGCAAAACGCGACGGACTCGCGCATGTCCCCGAGTTGGCGGAGAGCTACGGCAATCGTCTAGGCTTGTCAAGCGAGGACTTGTTCAGATACCTGACCGAGAACATCAGCTACGATCTTGATGAACAATGCTTGAAGGGACTGAGGTTGTATTATGACCTTGCGCGCGAGTCGAGACTGATAGCAGAATCGCGCGAGATTGACTTCGCTTGATGGAGCCCCTGCGTTACTGCGGCGCTTCGCCTTGTTGCGCGGCTTGAGCTTGCTCTGTTGCGAGGTCACCGCCTTCGTCCATTGTGTAGCTTCCCAGAATGCGGCGTCCTTCTTCGCTGCGCGGATCAATAGTCCGTATATGTTTTCTGCCCTGCATTTCCCAGATCGCCGTGACAACCCCGTCCTTTTCGACAGCCTGATAAATAGTTTCGGTCTCTTCCATCAAATCCTCCATGTATTATTTTCGCTTGAAAGCTTGAGTGTGAATTGTAGAGGCGGCGATTCCTTACTGTCCAGCGTTCAGGTCAAATCAACAACAAGGTCTTGGCTCAGAATGGCGCGCCGAACGAAAGCAGCAACAGCAGGTCAAACTGTTCAGGCACTTCCTGGTTGGGCGGCTTGGAGCCGGCCTCATTCTCCTGATTGCTTTGCTGATCAAGCATTTCGCGGCGCATCTCGCGTTGAAGCTGATTGAATCGGCGAATCTGTTCAGGCGTAAGCACGGCGCGAACCTGCGCTCGAACTCGGGCGTCGATTCTTGCCTTATCGGCCTGTGCTGCCGCAAGCGCTTCGATGGCTCTGTTAACCTCCGCCTCGCTATAAGGCTCACTCATGATCGCGCGATCCAGGGCCAGCCGCGCCTGACGCGCGCGACGTCCTGCGGCGATAACTTCGTCTTCGTGGCCGCGTCGAATCTCTTGCATGCGAAAACGCTGCTCGGGCGTGAGCCCAATGGCCTGCATCACACGCCGCTGAAGCTCCTGCTTCTTTAGCTGTTGCGGATTGAGTTGCCTGTTGCGAAGCTGCCGATCAACCGGGGGCTGATTAACCTTGCTCTGAGCGGACTGAGGGCGATCGTTGTTAGGTCGACCTTTCGCTTCAATCTTCTCAATCTTCGGAGGCTTATTAGCCCCGCGGCCACCCTTGACCTGCGCTGAAACATCAACAGCCGAGATTGCAAAGCCGATCGTCAGCCACAAAAAAATCAACGAAGCCTTTTTCATATATGCACCACTCACACGGGTTCCAAACTTTAGACCTGCTTTAGGCCACAGAAGTTTGAATTATTGTGAAAAATGGCTGCTAATGCAAATTCTGGCTCGCTAATTGTCGCGCGGCACCGTGAGCATTCGGTCGAGGGCGCGTCGCGCCCCTTCCATAACTTCTGGGCAAACGGTTATCTCGAACTTGTCTTCAACCAACGCCCGCTTAACGGCAGCCAGGTCAATCATCTTCATGTACGGACAATGAAGCCGGCAGCCTATACACCCGTCAGCCATCACGAACTCGCGGTCCGGGTAGAGCCTTTTCATCTGATGGATGATCCCGCTTTCTGTGGCTACTATGAAGGTTTTTGCTTCCGGATGCTTTGCGATGCGTCCGATCATGGCTGCGGTCGAGCAGACTTCATCGGCCATTTCAATGATGTCTTCGCGACATTCGGGGTGCGCTATCACGACCGCATCCGGAAATGCCGAGCGCGTCCTGGCAACGTTGGCGCCACGCAATACGTCGTGAGTTGGGCAACAGCCGTCATAAACGGCAATTTCCTTTTCGGGGACCTGCTTCTTCACCCAATTGCCGAGATTGCGATCGGGCGTGAAGAGGACTTTGTCCTCCTTCAAGCTGCGAATCACCGACACCGCGTTGGCGGACGTGCAACAGATGTCGCTCATGGCTTTCACCTCGGCGGTGGAGTTAACGTAAGTGACAACGACGTAGCCCGGGAACCGCTGCTTCCATTCGTCGAGGCTTTCGGGGGTGATCGAATCCGCCAGCGAGCATCCGGCGGACAAGTTCGGGAGGAGGACTTTTTTCTCGGGGTTCAATATCTTCGCCGACTCAGCCATGAAGTGCACGCCACAAAAGATTATCAGTTGGGCATCCGTCTTCTGAGCTTCCAACGACAGCCCCAGGCTGTCGCCGGTGAAATCGGCTACGTCTTGGACATCCGGAAGTTGATAGTTGTGAGCGAGAATGATTGCGTTGCGCTCGCGCGCGAGTTCACGGATCTCATCCATCAGCGCGGCCCGGTTCGTTTCCATCGCGGGCGCGACCGCCGTGCTTAAGCCAACCAGTTGAGTGCTCATTTTTCATCCACCTTTGCTCCGCGGTCGGGCTTTACCCGCGCGGTTCCCGCGGGAAAGATTCTCCAGAATTCCTTGCGCACGAGGCTCGTTATCGTTGCGCTCTTGTTCATTCCGTGATAACCGGCCACCGCTTCGAGCATTGCAATGTCACGGTCGGTTGCTGAGTACGTCCTCACCTTGGTTGTTGTCATTGGTCTTCTCGAAGCTCCACTATACAAAAGTTATATAAACCGTATACAACTGTCAGTCGAATGTCAAGGTCGAAGATGATTTTCTCTTTCGAGCTCTGAGCTCTTGAACGTAGATTACATCACGTATATAATCGCGCCGCCATAAGGCCGCGAATCAACCATTTATCGGTTGAAAAAGGAGAAACATATGTGTAGCACGATAAAGTCTGCGGTACTCGCTTGCTTTCTGTGTGCCGCCGTCGGTCTTTTGAGCCCGGTATTTTCGAGAGGGCAGGGAATTCGTGCCTATCAGAGTGATAGCGGCATCGCTCAGTGCCCGAATGCCAAAGAGAGCCAGTTGCCGCTGCCAAGCTCTTTGCCGCCGGACGATTTTCACGACAGGCTCCTCGCCTTTCTCCAGAACACCGAATACGTCAAGCTAGGCTGGTGCGTCGATAAGGGGGTGCGTGACACTGGCCCTTTCGTTGACTCGACATATCTCGGCACTCATCCGGCAGTGCGCGTCTACTACTCGCCCGCGATTATGAAGTGGCTCATCAACGGCCGCATTGACGCAATACCGGACGGCGCGATGATCGTGAAAGAAATGTACGCGCCGGGTCCCGCCGCTCGCTACGAAGGCCAACAGCTGAAGCCCGCTTCGTGGACGGTGATGATCAAAGACTCAAAGGCTTCAAAGGACGGCTGGTTTTGGGGTGGGTTATGGACGAGCAAGCCGCCGATGCCCAAGCCCAGCGACAGCTACAAGCCACCGTATAACGTCTTGAACGAGGGTTTCGGCCTCACGTGTATGCATTGCCACGCCTCTTCAGAAAAGGAATTGACGTTCTCCTCGTTGAACAACATCAAAGGCTTTCCGGGAAACCCGCTCAGCTTTTTCATCGACAACTCGTGGAGGACGTCGCCGTCATCCGCCGATGATCCGAAGGTCCTTGCCCACATCTCTCCCGATCATCAGGAGCATCTCAGACTGGCGAAGCTGTCCGCAGCGTCCCCCGAAAAAGACGAATTCCTCAGGTCGTTCAAAGATTCGGCGGCTGACACCTCAACCCCGCTGGCGATTCCTCCTGAGACTTACGATCACGTTGTCGCCGGTCACGCGGGCGCCGAAGAATTCATCACCTCCGACTCCTGCATGTCTTGTCACAGCGGTAACGCGTGGTTCGGCTCGAAGTACGTAATGATTCTCGAAGGCGACTCGAAGAACCCGGTGAACGTTTCGCCTTATGGTGAGTGGCGCTGGTCGCCGATGGGACTCGCCGGGCGTGATCCTATTTTCTACTCACAACTCGACAGCGAGTTGGCTTACTTGAAAGAACGACCCGCGGACCAACAAGCAGTCGTCAACACTTGCTTTCGTTGTCACGGCGTGATGGGAAAGCGTCAGCTTGATGCCGATCACGGTTATGATCCAGCGTCGCCTAACAACAAAAACCCTGAGCCAAATTTTAAGCTCGATTTCGTCTACAACACCGAGCTCGCTAGCAAAGACTTCAAGTACGGCGCGCTCGCTCGCGACGGCGTGAGCTGCGCCGCTTGCCATCACATAGTTCGGGACCACACGCCGCCCGGTCAGGACCCGCTTCAGTGGTTCTTAAATCACAACATCACCGGCCAGTTCACAACCGGCAAAGCCGGGGAGATATTCGGCCCGTTCGAAGACAACAGCGTCTCGCCGCCCCCAACGGAAGCCAATACGGTTTCTCCGCATCCGATGAAGGAGTCGCTGGCGATCGATCCGAAGTTCAACGACTACGTAAAGGACTCCCGCTTGTGCGGCAACTGTCACACAATCAACCTGCCGGTGATGGATCAAAAGCCTTTTGGGCATTCGCTCGAGCAGGTCACTTATCTCGAATGGCTGAACAGCCAGTATCAAACCGACTTCAAACCTGGCCCGAAGGCCAAGTCTTGCCAGGACTGTCATATGGCGACCAGCTACGCGAACGCGCAGAACAAAGTAAACGTGAAGCAGATTCAAACCGCGTTTGCCGACGTGCAGGACGACACCTATCCGGCGGCCGAGCACAGCGCGCCCTTCGATCAGATTCGCGCCCGCTTCCGTGACAAGGGATTCGTCCGGCACCAACTGCAAGGCCTGAACATCTTTTTGCTCGAGATGTTCAATCAGTTCATGACGCCCGACACGAGCAAGCCGCCGAATTACTCGAACGACATCCTGGGCGTGCGCAAGAGCGATTATATGAGCACGCTCAACAACGATCTGCCAAATGCGATTGCCAATTTCGTTCAAGCGGCGCAATACGAGACCGCGACGGTCGAAGTCTCCAAGCCGTCGATCCAAGCTCAGAAGCTCATTGCCGACGTCACGGTTACGAACAACACCGGTCATCGTTTCCCCAGCGGCGTCGGATTTCGCCGTGCGTTTATCGAATTCGACGTGCTCGACAACAGCAGCATCGATCCACAGACTCATCAACCGAAGATCGTCTGGTCTTCCGGGCGCACGAACGAAGCCGGGTTCATCGTCGATAAAGACGGCAACATACTTGAGAGCGAGTACGTTGGAACTAACAGCAACAAGAAGGGTCCCGCGCAACCGCACTTCTACGGAAAGGATCATCCGATCACGTCGTCTAAACAGGTTCAGATTTACGAAGAGCTGGTGAAAGACTCGAATGGGGATTACACGACGAGTTTCATTCGCCGCGACGAGATTCCGAAAGACAACCGCTTGCTGCCCAAAGGCTGGACGCGCGAAGGCCCGGCTCCAAAATCGTTAAGCGCAGAGTTCCTGCATTCGACCTTCCCAGAAGGCGACGCGGCGAAAGACCCAACTTATCTGAACGGCAGCGGCACGAGTGTGGTGCGCTACGCTATCCCGCTCGCGGAATTCCCGAGCGGAACCGACGCGTCAAAGCTGACGGTGAAGGCGACGCTGTATTATCAATCGATCCCGCCTTATTACCTGATCCAGCGCTTCCAGCAAGCTCCGAACGCCGCGGGGACTCAGCGATTGTTTTACCTAACGTCGCGTCTGAACACGAAGGGGACTCCGATCGAGAATTGGAGATTGATGGTTGCGACGAGCGTTCGATAGCGGAAGCAACGCGGCTGTTCCGGGCGCGCTGAGCATTGCTCGGCAGCGGAAGTGCACGTCGCAATCCAGTTAGGGCTGCAGGAAATCTAGAGGCGTGAAGCAGTAGTTCTGGACAAGTTATCGAGCAAGGGTCGGCAGGAACAAAAGCGTGATTTCGCTTCCGCCATCGAGCGAAAGGGCAAAGCAGATAATTCTGCTTTGCCCTTCCGAATTGAAAAGCGCAACGACCTACACTTGTGACATTTCGCGACCGGGACCTTGAGAATTACAGCCACGGAAACGGTTGATTCGTCAGGTCATTGACTATGCAGAACGGGAAGAAGTCCTCCTTTGAGTGCCCGCCATCGTCGCTCACGTGAGTCTTGTCCGAAACCCCCAAGCGAATGAGATACGCGCAGCGCTGGCCCCTGAAAATCTTCGGGTATGGCGGTGGCGGATTTCCAGCCGGCAGAGGACCCGCGTCCAGCGCCTTGACTATATCCCACGACGTTAGGACGTCGGTGTCTGCATCCGGGGGCTCGGCGACCTGGCGAACGTTAGGCACCGGCCTCGTATTCACAAACACCGGGGGCGGTGGCGGCGGTCCAGGCGGCAAGGGCGGCACTGAAATTTCGATGTCCACCCAGCCACCTCCGTCTTTCTTGAACTCCAGGCCGTAACCGCCGAAATTGTCATTCGGCTCAAGGTTAGCAGGCGCGGCTGGTGGGTCGAGAATCAGCGGGTCCCAAGCATGCCCGATGATGTCCGCTAGCCTCGACGGCAGGAACTGTGACAACGACAACTCAGCGCAAACATCGAGACTCGCGCCGCCGTGAATCATCAGCTTCCTGATCCTGGCGACAATGTCGCGATTGTCGATCCACAGCGTAGCCGCATCGAAAAGCTCTTCAACCGGCCCAGGCATGCCCAGAGGCCGATGCTTCTCGTGAACCCGCAACGTGTAGCGCCCGTTGAGGGGCGTGGTGATCCAGTTGTTACCACTGGTGGTGAAATACAAAGTGTGCGGAGGAGAGGTGCAGTTTCCTACTTCCCAACTTCTCGTCAGGATACCGTTGGTGATGAAGTTCGGTATCCCAATCAAAAAGCCGCAACTCCAGGTGTACGGATGCTGGGGGACATCGCCGTACTGTAGCGCGAGAATGTTCGTCCAGCCGCCCGCGGCGTCCGGTTCCGGCGGGGTAGTACCGGGGGGTGCGGGGCCATACGGCGCATCGTGATACTCGAGCGAATACTCGAACATCCGCTTGCCGCAGCCCTCCAGATACGCGCCACCCTCCACGCTAACCGAGCCGCCGATGGCCGTCTCCGGAGTTGCCGCCCCGCCAGCCTCGATGATTCTCTCCCGGTAGATTGAGCCACCTGGATAGGGCCCGATATCGTAGGTCTTCACAAGTCCGACCTTATCGATCCAGACCGGCGCTCGCAGAATGCTGATGGCGGACGTGCACGTGCTCGGAGAGCCTGCGCCTGAGGGGAATACTTGCAGCACGACAGTGTAATCGCCGGGACTGACGGGCGAGGTGTCTATCCAGCCAAGCACACCATTGGTTACTTGAGTGGAGCCGCCGCCCGGAGGGTAGGTGACTGCGCACTCAGGATGACCCTGGAGCGCCAGCGTGTAGTGTCCGAAGATCGTGCCGCTGGCCGTTCCTTCCACAGTCAGTCTGGGGTTTCCGGTGGCAGGATCGATGTCCTCCTTGGCGCAGCCTTTCGGAGAAGTGATCTGGCAGACGAGTCTTCGCTGTACCCAGATCAAGATGATTAGCCCGATGATCAGCAAGATCTTGATCAAGAGAATCAGCCAGTACCACCAAACCAGTCTTGGGAAATCTCTGAACTCGCCCGCGTAGATCTCTGCGGCGAGAAGGATGAGCAGGAAGAGAAGAAGAATGTACTTGATGCAACCGGGAAGGTCCCGCACCGGTCGCTTCGGTCTTTCGGCGCTTGGTTGATCGGGGCGCCGATCGACGTTCGGGGGTTGGTTTGCAGACATGGATTTTCTCCTTTAGCGTGGCAGGCTCTTTTATCTTGGTGCTAACACGCGGGGAGAGCGCGGTCATAACATCGCACGGCTTTGCACCGCCACTTTCGGAACGAAAGCCAAGCGACGCAGCACCCTATCTGTTGTAGTTAGCGATCGATCCGGGAGAGCCGGGTCGGTCATTCAAAAGCCAGTGTTACCCTGATTGCCTTGCGCTTCGGCTTATACGCTTATTCACACATCGTGTCAATAGCCCGAGGCAAAACCGTCAGGACCGACAAGTAATCAATAACTCGCTTGACATTCAAAAAGATGCAGCCGTATAGTCGCCGCCACAGCAAGTCTCACGGGTTGAAGCTTAAACGGCCTGACTGAACCGGGTGAAAGACCTATGGAAAACCTCAATAGACGATTCCGATTGCTGATAGTCGCCGTACTTGTGCTGAGCGTTTCAGCGTGCGCGCCCAAGCCGGTGATCTTCGTTGCAGTGCGCGAATCAAGGTTCAGATGTGAGGGAGAGCACGGCGAAAGAATCAAACTACCGCTCTCTCCCGAGTCGCGCGAGAGGTTGTTGAAGTTCTTCAAGAACAACGGAGACAATCTGAGCGTCAGCACGATTGCGGATCCCGATGCTGAGAGGAAGTATCGCGGCCTATTGGACGCGCTTGGCGATAGCCGCAACCTCGTTCTTGGCGATGATATGTCCAAGCACATCTTTTGCGACGTTGCCGCGGAGCTTTGCCGGCACACGAGTTTATTCGCCAAACGACAAAATATTCGCCAGGTGATCGACGCCCGCGAAAAGAGCCCGCCCAAAATTGATCCGATCACCGTCAACGACGAAGCCTATTGGTGGGTTTTCTCACACCACCAGGTTAATCATCAGAATCTCCTCACCGAGGTTCTAGTGATGAAGGCGATTCCGCTTCGAATGAAGCGATAGGAGCGCGGAAATGCATGACCGATTGTTGGATGCCCTCCTTTCGGTCGCCAAGGTCAGGCTTGTTGCGGCCCTGCGCGACGACCGGCTCGGGTTTCCGAGTGACAAGGACTTGAGGATTTTCATTCCGGACATTCACCTGATCAGCGAGAAGCGTCGGAGAGAAGGCAACTTCATCTATGCGTCGAATTACACCGATCTGTTGACGACGGTCGCCTTGAAGTTGACCGACTTAAAGACGCAGGCTGCACCGAACGAAACCATCGTCGTTTATCAACTCGGTGACTTTCTCGATCTGTGGAGGGAGGCGTCAGGCGCGGATGATCAGTTGGACGTCGCCGCTCGAATCAAGGACGATCACGAGGAGCTTGTGCTCGCCTTGTTGGACGACAATCTGAACTCGCAGTTTCTGTTGGGCAATCATGATTTCGATCTGTACCGTTGGCCCGATTACACAGCTTGGAACCGTCGGTATTATCTTCCAGACACGTCAAATGCGCCTCCAAGCGTCATCTTGCTTCACGGTGATATCTTCGACTGGGTGGAATTGCTGCCAGATAAAATCCAGGATGTTTTTGTCTTTCTGTTTGCTCCGCGAGTTCAACCAACCCAGTACAAGCTTGGCCAGATGCGCGACTTGGTCGTGCAGTCGCACGGCTCACGCAGCTACCGAAGTTATATTCAGAATTCGGAACCCGCAACGCTTGGCGCGGTTCAATCGGGTGAGCCGGACAGCGTTCCCGCGCGCTGGAATATCCAGGCGGCCGGCTCATCGCCGCCACAAAATCTGAAGTTTCTCGAGTCCGCCTACAAGTGTTGTGTCAAGGCAAACGCGGACTACGATATGGATTTGAGAGTTGCCGTCATAGGTCATACTCACCATGCCCGCATTGCCACACGCGAAACCGATGCGGGCGGTCTGTTCACGCTGATCGATTGCGGAGCCTGGATCGAGAACTGTATTGCTGACGGCGATGCCAACCCGATGCCGAACGCTCAGATAGCTGCGCTGTGTGGGAATGAAGCACGAATTTATCAACTGGCGCCCAGGTGAGTCGGTCAGTTGATTGGCCGCAGGGGCGATGTCTTTTACAAACAAGTGAGAATCAGAATGAGAGGCGCTCTTGGGAGAAAAAGCATGGGGTCAACGGGTTATTCTGCTAAATCCGAGCTACGCAAGTAATTCGACGGTATGAAATATCATTGCGAAAAATCTCATATCTGTTAGAGCTAGGCTTGGATCCAAGAAACCGATTAGGGGGTAAAACCAATGAACTCGGTCAAGGCGTGGGTTGAGGAAGTCTTTCAAAAGTTCTTTCCAAATTCGCTGGATAAGCTCTGGGCCGCATTGCTGATGTTGATCATAGGCATCCTCCTTGTCCTGCTGGTGATCAGTGTTGCTCCGATGTGGAGAAAGTGGAAAGCAGGGTGGAAAGCAGGGTGGAAAAAGCTGCGTCCAAAACTGGTTTTGGCGCTGGTCATCTCAGTAATACTTCTGATAATCGAGCCGCTGCTTGCCGGCTTCTTTCAAAAGTTCTTCCACAGTGACGCATACAGATTATGGGCTGGATTGTTGATGTTGATTATCGCCATCCTATTTGTCTTGCTGGTTATGACTTTCTTGTCGCAGTGGAGGGACGCATGGAAAGAATGGCGCG
>DASXSR010000226.1:0-3335 GCA_036505875.1 Blastocatellia bacterium
TGCGCAGCTACGCGAGCCAGAATCTCGATCGGAACGGGGCCGTCTATCGCGTCTTTCTGGATCGGACTTGCGGCCGCCGCCCTCTCCAACAGAGTCAACGCGGCGGCCTTGTCATCAAGGCCCATGTTGGTCAGCGCGAGATCGCCTAGTAAAGCAACGTTTTCAGGCTGTTCTTTGAGAAAAGGTTCCAGTTCGCGACGCGCCTGTCTCCACGTTTCCTGTGCAGCGGCATGATCACCAGCGACCTCCTGTGCCCAGCCTAACCAAAAGCGCAGTTCGCCATTGTAAAATCCCAATGCCGGGTTGGGGTTAGCCAATATTTCCTGGAAGCGAGACATCATTCGTGCGGGGCGGCGTTCCAGGATTTCCTGGTAAACTTGTACCTCCAACGCGCTCGTGTCGTCGGCGTTCGGATGCAGCGCAGCGAGAAGCGCCGATGCCCGCGGGAGATCGCCCTCAACTTGTGCGATAGCCGCCTTGAATACCAGGGTGTCGACGTCGTCCGGTGTAATATTGAGGATCTGATCAAGCTTTCGCAGCGCTTCGGGGAAGCGACGAAGACAGATGTAGTAAAGTGCATGCTGGCTCAACAGGGGCACGTCGCGCGGGTCGAGCCGTTCAGCTTCATTGAAGTACGCTTCGCTGCGGTCCCATTCCCCTCGCCTCCGCGTCAGATAGGCCATCGATTCAGGAACACGGCTGCTATTGGGTAGGAACTGCCGCGCTTGCTCAAAGTAACGAACGGCAGTGTCGTAATCCTTCAGGCATGCGTAATAGTAATATCCCTTGGCCCACACAGCCTCGCCGAGATCAGGCTGAAGAGTGAGAGCCGTTTCGGCTGCCTGTCGTGCTTCTTCGCGAAGAGCGAGGGTTGGTTCAAGATTCAATGTGCTGTAGCCGACTGCATCAACGTATGACAGCCGCGCCCAAGCGAGAGCGAACTTCGGGTCTAATCGCACCGCCTCCCTGAGATATTTCTGTGCGCCAAGGGCGTTCGCGGGTGTGTTCGCCGTTTTCAGTGAGTACGCCAGACCACGCAGATAGGCGTCGTAAGCCTCGACGTTCTCCGTCGGTTTGGCAGCGATGACTTGCTCTTCCTGGCCGGTAAGTTTGGCTCGCAACTGATCGGCGACGGCTTTTCCCACTTCGCTTTCGACCGAAAAGATGTCGGTCAGTTTGCGATCAAAGGTATCCGCCCAAAGATGCGAATCAGTGGCTGCTTCGATCAGCTGCACGTTCACCCGTACGGCGTCGCCGCTCTTCTGCACGCTTCCTTCCACGATGTGCGCAACTCCAAGTTGCCTAGCGATCTCGGACAGGTTTTCGGGCGCGCTTTTGTAATGCTGGGTCGATGTGCGCGAGATCACCTTGAGATCGGCGATCTTGGCTAAGCGCGTCAGGATCTCGTCCTGGATGCCATCGGCAAAGTAGGCGTTCGCTTTGTCTTCGCTTCGGTTTTCAAAAGGCAGCACCGCGATGCTCTTCTCGGGAACTGCTGACTCGACTGTGGCAAGCGGTCGTCTATAACGAAAAATGAAAAAACCGATCACAGCGATCACGGCCAGCAGGCTCACCACGCCTAATGAGAGCCATCGGAATGCGGCCCGTTTTCTTCGTGCAGCAGCAGCAGCGACATACGCCGCTTTCAGCTTTTCCGGCACTGCTGGATTCCCAAGCTCCGCAGTGTACAGATTCACCACGGAGACGCGAACGCCATGTTTTACTTCACACTCGCCAAGGTCATGCAGG
Source organism: Blastocatellia bacterium (assembly GCA_036505875.1). Classification (GTDB taxonomy): domain Bacteria; phylum Acidobacteriota; class Blastocatellia; order UBA7656; family UBA7656; genus Onstottus_A. The sequence goes on from DASXSR010000226.1 coordinate 1,750, forward strand.
TGCGGCTGCCAGTGGGGGTATTCCTCGAGATCTTCAGCTACATGCTTCGAGAGCAAAATATGTCCGGCATCACCGCAGTCCATGACCCGCTGTGCGATATTGATACCGGCGCCAGCCACGTTCGCTTTTCCCGTTGCGTCGATGACCCCACTGACCGGTCCACTGTGTATGCCCATTCGCAGCTGAAGTTCCGGATGCTGCTTGAGCGCGCGGCTTATTTCCAACGCGCATTCAACCGGCGCTTCCGGGCTTTGATAAAAAACCAGCGTGATGCCGTCGCCTGTGGGGATTTTGATCAAGCGCCCCGCCGTTTCTGCGGCCCGGAATTCATCGGTGCCTCGGACAATCTCGTTTAAGCGCTCGACTACCGCTCGTTGCTGATGGATCGGCAGCTTCGAGTAACCGACGATGTCTGTGAACAACACATGCGCGATTTCCAGCTCAATTTCCTTTTTAACCTCGGCAGCCATATGGATTCACATGGAAATGCCCGTCGCAAGGATACTCACGTTGCCTGCCGAGAGTCGAGCGCGATTCCAGCTGAATTTCACTTTTAACCTCGGAAAACATCTCGTTATGTCCATCGAGCCGAAGCAAAGTATGCTCCCAGATACAGAATGTGATTTTGTCATCAAACATCCTGCATCTAGTATCCGGTAGCGACATGCCACCGCCCCTGACTTACGCGAGTTATCTTGATCTGGAGAACCTGCTTACGCTTCAAAAACCGCGCTCCAGTCCCCCAGAACACGACGAGACGCTCTTCATCATCATCCATCAGACATACGAGCTATGGTTCAAGCAGTTGCTGCACGAGTTCGAAAAAATAAACAGAGACTTTTCCGCGGGCGATCTCTTCGGCGCGATCCACACCTTCAAGCGCGTTCGCACAATCATGAAGGTCCTTGTCGCGCAGGTGGACATTCTTGAAACGATGACGCCATCGTCATTCTCAAGTTTTCGCGACCGTCTCGAAACGGCATCGGGATTTCAATCTGTGCAATTTCGAGAAATTGAATTTGCGTTAGGATACAAGCGCGAATCGACGGTCAGATATCTGAAGCCGGATTTCCCAGGATATGACCGGCTGCAACAGTTGCTCCACGAACGCAGCGTAGTCGATCATTTCTATGATTTCCTTGCCACGCGCGGCGCGCAGCTTCCGGCAGACTTGAAGAACCGCGACGTGACTAAACCAAATGAACCCGACGAGCGCGTTCAGGAGGAAATTCTGCGGCTCTACAAGAGTTCGCCCGAGTGCTCGATTCTTTTCGAATTGATGACCGATTTTGACGAAGGACTGCAGGAGTGGCGTTACCGGCACATCAAGCTGGTTGAACGAACCATCGGTGCGAAGAAGGGCACGGGCGGATCACCCGGCGTCCCCTTTCTCAAAGAATCGCTGTTTAAGCCTGTGTTTCACGATTTGTGGGCCATCAGACACAAACTGTGAGGGCACCAAGCAAACACCGAACACTCAGCTCCGATAGATCGCGAGCAGGCACTCAACGTTTAAGGTCGAAGTCAAAGGCTTAGAAATTCGCGGGCGGTACCAGAAAGCAGTTGTGCTTTCTCTTCGGCCGAAA
>DASXSR010000227.1:0-7302 GCA_036505875.1 Blastocatellia bacterium
ACTCCAAGCGATCTCGCCCTGTCGATGAACCATTCGACAGCATCGTTGGACCCAGCGCTGCCGCCGCCCAGCGCGCAAGCTCTGGCAACACGGTAGAGCACGTCTATTTCAACTCTCTGAGCGAGCCTGCGAAAGTCTCCATCTGTCGCGTGCTCGTTGTAGAAAGTCATCGGCTTGAGTTGTTCGCCGACCAGTGCCACTACCTGTGAGCGCACGTCGTAGCCGGCGATCGTGTGCACTCCCAGTCTGCCCAAAAGCGACTTGGCGTGTCTCGTAGCATCGTGCTCACCGGAAGCTTCTGTTGCCAAGTCGTGACACAACGTCGCAAGCATGATCGTTATGCATCTTTCTTTACACAGGTCGGCGAAAAGCGACGCCGCTTCATCGAGCGCACGCTTTGTGTGGGTGAACGAGTCCATCTCACACTTGACGTCCCAATGTCGCGGTCGGCCGAGGAGCGCGTGAATTTCAGGAAACAGCTTGTCCAAAACCCCAAGCTCACGCGCGACATCCAATCCAATTGACGGACGCCTGGCAAGCGTAAGCCATTTCTCAACCTCGCCCCAGATTCGCTCGTGAGGAAGATCCGACAGATCGATAGTTCGGCACAGCTCTGCAGTCGCGGGATCGATCGTCATTTCGAATCTCGCCGCGAGCTGCACCGCGCGCAGAACGCGAAGACTGTCTTCGATGAATGTATCGGCGGCGACCGCCCTCAAGATTCGTCGCTCGAAGTCGTCCTTGCCGCCGTAGGGATCGATGGTTTCAATTGTCAGCGGATCGTAGAGAATCGCGTTGATGGTGAAGTCGCGGCGTCGTGCCGCTTCCTCGAAGGTCATCGATGGATCGCCTTCGATTACGAAACCGCGATGGCCCCGACCGGATTTTGATTCGCGCCTTGGCAGGGAAACATCGACCTCAAATCTCTCTTTCGTCTCCGAGCGATAAAACACGAGCTTGTAGACAGCGAAATGCTCTCCGACAGTGTTGACTTGCCCCAGGCTTTCGAGAACTTCTCGGAGGCGAGCCGGCTCGACACCATAAACTTCAATGTCGAAGTCTTTTGATTCAATGCCAAGCAAGCTGTCGCGCACCGATCCGCCGACCAGCATCGCGCGACCGCCGGCTTTGCGCACGGCCTCACACAGCCTGAGCACTTCTGCGTTCATTTGAGTAGAATAACCCGGCGGAAACCGCGGGAAAAGGCGGGTTGCTGTGAAGTCAACTATAAGCCTAGCTTGTTGCTTATGATACTCTCGATTTCCGCAATCGGGACACGCTCCTGAAGCATCGTGTCGCGGTCGCGAATGGTCACTTGATTGTCCTCAAGCGACTGGTGATCGACGGTGAGACAAAACGGGGTTCCCACTTCATCCTGCCTTCTGTAAAGTTTGCCGATGCCCGCGGTGTCGTCGTAGACCGCGCGCATCGCGCCTGTCCGCTGAAGCCTCGACTTGATGTCTTTAGCAAGACGGACGATGCCTTCCTTGTTCTTCGCGAGCGGAAGCACCGCTACTTTGATCGGCGCCAGCTCGTGATGGAGTTTGAGCACTACGCGTTTCTCGCCGCGAACCTCTTCCTCGTGGTAAGCGTCCATCATGAACGCGAGCACCTTGCGGTCGACGCCGGCCGAGGGCTCGATCACGTAAGGGAAGAGATGCTGGTTCGTTTCGTGATCGAAGTAAGTAAGGTCGGAGGTCGAGTCAGGATTGAGCCGTTTGCCTTCGGCGTCAACCGGTTTCTTCGAGTGCGCTTTCAGATCGAAGTCGGTACGGTTGGCGATTCCCTCCAACTCGTCCCATTGTTTCTCTTCGTCGTCACGCTCCGGGAAGAAACGATATTGAAGATCTACGCAGCGCTTGGCGTAATGAGCAAGCTCTTCGCGCGGTTGTTCGTACTTACGTAAGTTCTCGGGCCGCATGCCGAGCGCGATGTGCCAGTCGTAACGGTCCTCAATCCAACGCTCGTGCCATTCGTCATCGGTCGTCTCGCCGGGCTTGAGCGCCTGCGGAGGTTTGACGAAGTACTCGATCTCCATTTGCTCGAACTCGCGAGTGCGAAAGATGAAGTTGCCGGGGGTTATCTCATTGCGAAAAGCCTTGCCGATCTGCGCTACGCCAAACGGCAGCTTGCGATTAGTCGTGTCGAGAATGTTTTTGAAGTTGACGAATATTCCTTGCGCCGTCTCCGGTCTCAAATACGCGAGGCCGGATTCGTCCTCGACCGGACCAACTGTGGTCCTGAACATCAGGTTGAACTGGCGCGGTTCGGTAAGTTCCGACGAGCCGCACTCGGGACATTTGCCGCTTTCGACTTTGTCGGCGCGCAGCCTTGCGTTGCAGTTGCGACAGTCGACCAGCGGATCGGAGAACGTAGCTTCATGTCCAGAATACTTCCACGCCAGCCGGTTCATTAGTATCCCGGCGTCAAGCCCAACCATGTCATCGCGTTCGTAGACGACCGACCGCCACCACGCGCGTTTGATGTTGTTTTTCAGCTCGACGCCCAAAGGACCGTAATCCCACACTGATCCCAATCCGCCGTAGATTTCGCTCGACTGAAAAGCGAAGCCCCGGCGTTTGGCGAGGTTTACAATGGTTTCAATATCTGTCATCTCGGTCTTTGACGCCGACCAGAAACTATACCGTACCGACACGACGCTTTAAAGTTGGGCGGTGAGCGTCTTGATAATTGTCTGGTCGATCAATGATACTTGGGGGCTGTCGAGTGACGACGCCTGGAAACAATAAAAATAAAACCACAGATGAACACAGATACACACAGATGTTTTCCTTGATCTGGGTTCATCTGTGTTCATCTGTGGTTTCATTTTCTGAGGAAGACGATGGCAAAATCTAAGGCCCCAAAGCTTGTCTATGTCTGCCAACAATGCGGCTCGCAACAACCTAAGTGGATGGGCAAGTGTCCCGATTGCGGCGAATGGAATTCGCTAGTCGAAGAGAGACCCGCGAGCGGTCAGCCCGAATCGTCTCCGCGCGGCGGATTGTTTCGCATGCGCGAGGTTGCGCCGCTCGCCTACCAGGACATCGAAAGCCAGGACGACGCGCGGCAACCTTCGGGCATCGAGGAGTTCGATCGCGTGCTCGGCGGCGGAATTGTCCCCGGCTCGCTTGTCTTGATCGGCGGCGATCCCGGCATCGGTAAGTCAACGCTGCTGCTGGAAGTGTCCGACAGGCTCGCGACCAACTACGGTAAGGTACTCTACGTTTCGGGCGAGGAGAGCGAGCGGCAAATCAAGCTGCGAGGCGAACGACTGGGCATCAATCCTGCAGGATTGTATCTGCTGCCCGAAACTTGTTTGGAACGAATCTTCCAGGAGATCGACCGGCTAGAACCGCAAGCGGTCGTGGTCGATTCGGTGCAGACAGTCTTCTCGATGAAGCTCGAATCCGCGCCGGGATCGGTCTCGCAGGTGCGCGAAGTCGCCGGGCAATTTTTGATGCTCGCCAAGAACCGGACAATCCCGGTGTTTTTGATCGGGCATGTGACTAAAGACGGCTCGATTGCCGGACCGAAAACGCTCGAGCACATTGTCGACACCGTACTGTATTTCGAAGGCGAGCGCCATCACAATCATCGAATCATTCGCGCTGTGAAGAACCGCTTCGGTGCCGCGAACGAAGTTGGCTTGTTCGAGATGACTGGACGCGGCCTCGTGCCGGTGCTCAATCCGTCAGGTCTGTTTCTGAATGAGCGCCCGGTTGGCGTCTCAGGTTCGGTGGTGACCGCTTGCATGGAAGGGACGCGTCCTATGCTGGTCGAGCTTCAAGCGTTGGTCACATCGACGAAGTACGCGACTGCCCGACGAATGACTCAGGGAGTAGACGGCAACCGCGTGTCATTGTTGATGGCGATGTTGGAAAAGCGCGTCGGGATGAACGTACTCGCCGACGACGTGTTCGTGAACGTCGCCGGCGGAATGACGATAGATGAGCCCGCCGCGGATCTCGGGATCGTCGCGGCGATTGCATCGAGCTTTCGCAACGCGCCGGTGGACGAGCATGCGGCGGTGTTTGGAGAAGTGGGACTGGCGGGTGAGGTACGCGCGACGAGTCAGGCTTCGGTGCGAGTGAGAGAGGTTTACGCGATGGGGTTCCGACGCTGCGTGATTCCGCACGGGAATTTGACTGGCCTCGATTATGACGACGGAATTGAAGTGATCGGCGTGCGAAATGTGGCGGATGCGCTTGAGGCTCTGTTCTGAGAAGTTCGATTCCGACCTCGTAGGTTGATCGATTTTCAATACGTGCTGGCAATTTCTCAATAAATGTTGTCTTGTCATCCAGTAGGTGATACTGTGCGTTGCGGTGTACCGACCGAACAAACAAGTCGGCCCGTAGCTGAACGTGTGGTAAGCTTGTGATAAGGCCTCTTCTTACCACTAGGGTGAGCACCTCTAGGATAACAGCATGCGCGACTACCTCGCAGGCGGTTCTGGAGAGTATTTATCAATGACTTTCCTAATGATGTTGGTTGCATCGGTGTTGGTAGGATGGCTCGCTCAAGGCTGGAAGGGTCGCACGGGAGCGGCTTGGGGCTTCATCACCTTCCTTGTCTTGGTTCCCACGTGGTTCGTTTTCTATTTCGTGACTTACGCGGAAGACCCTACGCTCTATTCGCGGGATTCGGGGTGGTACGCGTTGGGAATTGTCGTTTCGGGCGGCGTCAGTGCGTTGATGACTTTGATTGTTGCCACTCTGCCAAATAAGAAGAAGGTCGTTAGCACCAGTTCGCAAACAAGAAAATGTCCGTTTTGTGCTGAAGAAATTAGAGCTGAGGCACGGTTGTGTCGCTTTTGTGGGTGTGACCTGAGCATGCCGAACATAATCTGTGGCGCGTGCGACTACAACAATCCGCCAGGTTCCAAAGCTTGTACTAAGTGTGGCGTCACGTTTGCGAACTATGTACCAATACCTCCAACTGAACCACTTGCCGAGATGCGATCGGTAGATGGTCGCTCAGAAACAAGCTCGCCTTAGCTTGCGCTTCCATCGCGGTCACTGTCGGAATAGTCATCGGGGCCATGGCGTGTCAATTATCGCACATCAGGTGAGCGCTCGCGACTTTGAATCTGACAGTCGACGAACCGAGTGCAAGTATTCCCAGACTTTGCTATCATCCTCTCGTAACTTGATTGACGATGAGGAGCATCGCGGTGCCTGATCCGAAGGAACGAATTACAATCAACCCCGAACAGTGCGGTGGCCGTCCCTGCATTCGCGGTATGCGGATCAGGGTTATAGACGTCCTCGATCTTTTTGCGGCCGGACTCAGCTCTCAAGAGATCCTCGATGAGATGCCGGACCTTGAGATGGAAGACTTAACGGCCGCCCTGCGTTACGCCGCGCAGCGACTCGATCACCCAGTCATTGCCGCATGATCATCTGGCTTGATGCTCAACTCTCACCCACCATTGCCAAATGGATCGAAGCAACATTTGCTGTCGAAGCGCGCGCGTTACGTGATCTCGGATTGCGCGATGCGACAGATCGAGAAATCTTTCGAGCAGCAAGGGCAGCCGACGCAATAGTGATGACAAAAGACAGCGATTTCGTAACGATTCAGAACCAGCTCGGCGCGCCGCCGCGGATTATCTGGCTAACGTGCGGAAACACATCGAACCGATACTTGCGTACATTATTGACAACGGCTTTTCCAAAAGCGCTGGAGTTATTGGAGGGTGGTGAGGATCTCGTTGAGATCGGCTCGCCTTAGGCACAAGCGCCTCCTTGCTCCAATTTGTTCAGGAAACCGAGTCGTTCTGATTGCTCCAATAATCCGGTTTCTCCTCAGTATTCGGATCGTGACGTTCCATCCATCGGTCAGCTAGCTTCAATTCTGTGAATCCGAACTTGCGATAAAGCTCGTGCGCGTCCTTTGTAGCGAGCACCCATCGCCTGAACCCTTGAAGCTCCGGGTGTGTGATGATCACTTCCATCAGCCACTTTGAGAGTCCTTGCCCGCGGAACTCTTCAAGGATGAACACGTCTGCTATCCACGCGAATGTCGCGTAGTCGGTTATCACTCGCGCGAACCCGACTTGCCGGTCACCTTTATACACGCCGAACGGTATAGAATTCTCGATTGAGAGGAGAACCGTCTCGATTGATCGCCCCGTCGCCCAATACGATGTAGTCAAGAAGTTATAGGTGACGTCCAGGTCCAGCCGCATCTTGTCTGTGCTGATCGTGAATCCTCCTTGATGCCACTCATTAGACGAATCTGATCCTTTCGACGCGCCTCTGCGGTACTGCGTCACGTACCGCGGCGTTTGGATGCCGGACGGCAGTCGCTCGTCGTTCACCGCTGGGCCTGGTGAGACGGTTAGCGGAAGAACGCCGGCCCACACTGGAAGCTCGTAATCTTCCTCATCGTCGATCGGAGGACCTGTGCGCACCTTCGCAGATACTTCCTGAAGCGGCAGCTTCAGCACCAGCGTCGCCTGGAGCTCGCTCTCGGTAGGCGAGCGAACTTCCCGCCAACGTCCCGGTACGATGTGATCGGTGAACGCGTGGAGCGCTTCGAACTTCTCGACTGGATCGCTGACCACCTTTGCGTTTCCAAAAATGACGACCGATCGGTAGTTGATCGAATGATGAAAAGCCGAGCGCGCGAGGACCAGTCCGTCAATCAACGTAACCGTTACACAGACGTCTATCCCTCGTTCCAGCGAACGCAACATCCGACTGGCCGCTGATCCGTGTATGTACAGATCGTCGTCGATCCGGCCGTAGGAGGTGGGGATCACGACAGGTTTGTCTTCGAAGTTGAATCCTACGTGACAGACAAAGGCTTCATCGAGAATCTTGTAAACCGCTTCGCGATCAAACTCGCCACGTTTTGGTAGTCGCTTTAAGGCGGTTCGCTCGGTTGGTGCAAATGAATTCATAAGTCACTTCGCTCTTGGCAATTCTACTGGCGATCGTCAGGGTGTAAAGAATGAATCGATGGGCCGCAGAGCGATAGGCTGTCAGTTCTTTGCGAGACTTGGCGACCCTTCCGCGATAGGAATCCTTTTCACGCGAGAACGCCGAGGCTCGCAAAGGCGCAAAGCATCAACGTGCTCTTTTACGGATTGTTCCGCTTGGGGTGATGAGTTGCTCGATGTTTTGTTGGAGCTCCGCCGGAATCGACTTATTAAAACAGTAACGCCCGGAGAACCTGGTCACCAAACCTTCGCGGGCCAGACACTCGAGCTCATTTTGGATCTCGTCTCTCCTGATGTGGGGAATCGAACGGACGATCTCTTCAAGGCTGACAACGCGATAGGAGTGATCGATC
>DASXSR010000228.1:0-29071 GCA_036505875.1 Blastocatellia bacterium
CCGGAACCGAGCGGACACGCTGGGTTCCTGGATTATGCCGGCGTCGCGATAGACTCTTTGCGCGCCAATAAGCTGCGCTCGTTCCTGACACTGCTCGGCATCATCATCGGCATCACCTCGATCATCGCCGTCATCTCGATCATCCAGGGCCTGGATCGTTATTGGAAAGAGAAGGTCTCGAACTTCGGGCCCAACACTTTCGTGGTAACCCAGTTCCCGATCACAACCAATTTTGACAAGTTTTTCGAAATGCTGCGCCGCAATCCGGAGATTCACTCTGACGCCGCCGACACAATCATCCGCTATTGCACCGCGTGCGAGTCGGTCGGAGTCGAAACGCACAAGGAGGTGAGCGCGCGCTACGCGAAGCAGTCGCTGGAAAGCATCGATATGAGCGGCATTACGCCGAACATCCTCGACATCGAAGGCTTTAACGTAGAATCCGGGCGACCGCTTCAGGAGTGGGACGAAGAGCATTCGCGGTTCGTGGCGTTCATCGGAGCGGACGTTGCGGAGAAGCTTTTTCAGGGGGCGGAACCGTTGGGAAAGAGCCTTCAGCTTGGCGATCATGCATACATCGTTGTCGGGGTTGCGGAAAAGAAGGGGACGGTGTTCGGCTTCTCGCGCGATAACTTCGCGAAGGTCCCGCTTTCGACGTTTCAAAAAGTCTACGGCGCGAGGAGAACCGTGAATATCTCTATCCGCGGACGCGTCGGGCAGATGGAGCAGGCTCAGGACCAGTCGCGCCTGGCGATGCGCACGCTGCATCATCTGGGTTATCACGACGAGGACGACTTCGGCTTTATCACCTCCGAGGGCGTGAACGAGCTGTTCGACAAGCTCACCGCAACCATATTTTCCGTCTCCCTCTTTGTGGTCGGGATCTCGCTGGTAGTCGGCGGCATCGTGATAATGAACATAATGCTGGTGTCGGTAGTCGAGCGCACGAAGGAAATAGGAATTCGCAAAGCAGTGGGCGCGCGGCAACAGGACGTCGTCAACCAGTTTCTAGTCGAGTCGGTGGTGTTATGCTGCGCCGGCGGCGCGGGCGGCATCGCGTTGGCGTGGGGAGTCTCGTGGCTGATCACGAGCTTTACGCCGCTGCCGTCGTCGTTTCCGTTTTGGGCGCCGGTAGTAGCGCTAACGCTATCAACGATTATCGGATTGTTTTTCGGAATCTACCCGGCGCGGCGCGCCGGCAAGCTTGATCCGATTGAAGCACTGAGGTCGGAGTGAAACGTGAAGCGTGATACGTGATACGTGAAACGTGATGCGTGGGGAAATATGACCTACGAAGATTGGGAAAAGACAGTTCCACGAACCATCACGGGCGACTCACTTTGGAAAATGGAGGTATATCGGCTATCGTTGTTCGCAGCTGACCTTGCTTGGCAGGATGCCACTAAGCTTATGCGTGACCGGCGTACTCGCGGATTGTCGGACCAACTGTATCGCGCGCTTGGGTCAATCAGTTCGGATATTGCTGAAGACTACTCGCGCAGAACAGGAAGAGATCGAGCGCGCTTTTATGAATATGCGTTAGGCTCAGCGAGAGAAGGCCGCGACTGGTATTACAAAGGCAGGCATGTCCTCGGCGAGTCTGTCACTGCTCATCGTCTGGATTTTCTGACGCAGATCATTCGGATGCTCCTAGTAATGATTCCAGATCAGCGCGGCGAGACCCCTGAGAGAAGAAGCTGCCCCATATCAAACATTCGAAATGTAGCGTAAGCGAACGGTCACGCATCACGTTTCACGCATCACGCATCAGTCATGAATTTATCGAGCGTAAAAGAGAACACGACGCTGGCGATGCAGACTTTGGTCGCGCACAAGTTCCGCGCAGCGCTCACGATACTTGGCGTGTTCATCGGAGTGCTGGTTATCGTGGCGATGGCCGCAGTGCTGAACGGCTTCCGCCAGTCCGTGCTGGATCAAGCCGAGAGCTTCGGCACGCGCAACGTCTACGTCTGGCGATACCCGTTTATCAACACCAGCAAGCCGCCTCCTGAAGTGCTAAACCGAAAGCCCTTGACGCTTGAAGACGCCCAGGCGATCGAAGAGGAGGTTCCTGCGGTCGAGCACATATACGCGGGCATTCCGTACGTCATCGGATTTCCCGGTCAACTGCCGCCCATTCCGCCTGAAGCGAAGCACCGGGACCGTTCAATGACTCGACTTCAGTTAGTGGGCAACTTCCCCGTGGCCGAACAGGTTATGAATGTTCCAGTCAACGAAGGACGGTACTTCAACGATTCTGAAAACCTTCATCGAGCGTACGTTTGCGTGCTCGCGTTCAACGTAGTGGAGGCGCTTTTCCCCACAGAAGACCCGATAGGCAAGACGATCAACCTTGGTGGACAAGACTTCACCGTCGTCGGCACGGTCGCCAAGCAGAAGTCAGGTCCGTTCGGATCAGAGAACCGCGAAGACAACGACGTATTCATTCCTTACTGGACGTTTCGCAAAATGTATCCGGCTAAAGATGATCACTTCATAATCATTCGAATGCGCGAAGGTCGAATGAAAGAAGGCATTGGGGGGATCGAGCGGGTCCTTCGTCGCCGCCGCAACGTTCCGTTCGACAAGGACAACAACTTCGAGATAGGCACGCCCGATTCGTTCATCTCGACTTTCGACGACATCGTCGGCGCGGTGTTCGGCGTGATGTTGATCATCTCTTCGATCGCGTTTATGGTCGGCGGAGTCGGAGTGATGAACATAATGCTCGTTGCGGTAACCGAGCGCACAAGAGAGATCGGCATTCGCAAGGCGGTAGGCGCGCGTCGAGCGGATATAATCTGGCAGTTTCTGACAGAGGCAGTAACGCTGACCGGCACTGGAGGGCTCGCAGGCTTGTTGTTTGGTTGGGTGTTGGGGGTTGTAGTTTCGGCGTTGGTACCGGCTCTGAAAATGGACATACCGATCTGGGCGGGTCTGTTTGGCTTTTTCGGTTCGGTAGCGGTTGGACTGGTGTTCGGCTTGTGGCCGGCAGTGAAAGCAGCAAGGTTGGACCCAATCACAGCGCTGCGTCACGAATGAAGCTCTAGCGAGCCCGTCAAGATTGCGCCAATCTTCATCATATCGCTGAGCAAGGCGTAAGCGGTTTGTTTTATACCAGGGTTGCTCTCCACTATTGCGATCTGCCCCATCAAGTCTGTCTCCAACACGAGCACGCTTGATGTGCCGCGAGCCGAGCCCAATGCGGAGTTGACCGCAACCGCTTCGGGAGAGACGTTTAGCCTCAAGCCAGTGTCCGAAGCTTTGCCACGCGCTATGAGCCGCACTGCCATTCCAGAGCGGGCCGCCGACTCCAATTCTTCGTTCGTTATCTGCCGGATGCCTTTACGGATGACATCGGCAGGACTCGCGTTCGCGTCCATTAGCACGTTGGCGAGCGCGACTGCTTTCATTGCGGCGTCCCAACCGTCGATGTCGTAATCCGCATTGGCTTCAACTATCCCGAGCCGTCGCGCATCTGCGAGCGATTCTTCAAACGAGCGGCCGCGTTCCATTTCAGTCAGGATCAAATTAGTCGTGCTGTTCAGCACGCCGCTGAAGCCGATCACTCGCGCGCCGGGCAGGCATTCTTCGACGAGATTGAATACCGGCGCGCCGTCCATCACCGTCCCTTCGAAGCGAAAGCTTAGACCGCGCTTGGCGGCGAGCGACTTCAACTCACAATACGCGAATGCAAGAGGCCCCTTGTTGGCGGTAACGACGTTTATTCCGCGAGCAAGCGCGCTTCGAACGTGAGTCACGGAAGGCTCGCCGTCGATGATATTGAGCGGCGTGGTCTCAAACAGAATATCAGCGTGGCAGGCTTCGATTACAGCGAGCGAATTGGTGAGGCTTACGGTTTCGGGAAGCTCGGCGAGGTTGCTGCGGTGTTCAACACACTCGGCAGCTTTCAGCAGATCGATCCCTTTCGTTGACGTTACGCACCCGTGACTGGCGGTCGCGATAGCCGTAGCCTTCCACGAAAGGTCGTACTCGTCGGCAAGCTGAGACCGGCAATCATGTAAAACTCGCGCGAAGGCTCGCGCAACGTTGCCGAAGCCGACAAAAGCGAGTTTCAGTTCCATCAACAAAAGATGTCGCTCAAGTTGACAACTTACACTCGACAGATGCATTCCCTAGGAGTGTCCTGTCTATAGCGCGACGGCGTGATGAACTGGACTCCGTAGGAGTCTCCTCTGTGTTTTGCGACCCTAAGCGTGAATCACGACGAACGATTACAATTTCCGGCGACGACGAGACTACTGACGGAATCCGGCTGGCGTCGAACGCTATAGACAGGAAACTCCTAACGGAGTTGCGACAGGCAAACTCCTCAGGTCGAGCGTAGGTGATCCGCCCACTGCTGACTTGCGTCTCGCCAAGCGCTCTCTGCATCAAATCAGGCGTCTCTCGCCTTTAACGCAAATTGGTAACTAACGCGGCGTCAGGCAGTCCGCTTCAATCTATCGAGAAACTCCAGGTTATCTTTGGTCTCACTGAGACCTTTAAGCAGCAACTCCATCGCCTCAATTGGCTTCTTGCCGGCGAGAGCGCGGCGCAGCAAGTTGATCGCCGGCATCGTATCCGCGTCAAAAATCTTCTCTTCTTTGCGAGTGCCCGACTTCGAGATGTCGATCGCGGGGAAGATGCGTCGCTCAGCGAGTTTGCGGTCAAGCACGAGCTCGAGGTTCCCGGTGCCCTTGAACTCCTGAAAGATCACTTCGTCCATCTGGCTGCCGGTATCTATCAGCGCGGTGGCGATGATCGTCAGCGAGCCGCCCTCTTCAGCCTTGCGAGCGGCGCCAAAAAACTTGCGCGGGAACTCGAGCGCGCGCGAATCCACGCCGCCGGTCATCGTGCGCCCACGACGGCTGGTCTCGCGATTGGAAGCGCGCGCCAACCGCGTTATCGAATCAAGCAGCATCACCACGTCTTCTTTGCACTCGACTAATCGCTTCACGCGTTCGTGCACGAGGCGCGCAATCTGAAGATGTAGATCGGCGCCTTGATCGGCGGACGAAGCGATGACCTCGCCTCGCACTCGTCGCTTCATGTGCGTGACTTCCTCGGGACGCTCGTCGACCAAAAGCACGACCAGATGAGCTTCGGGATGATTGTCGGCGACGGCCTCGGCAATTTCTTCGATGAGAGTCGTCTTGCCCGTCTTGGGCGGAGCAACTATCAATCCTCGTTGACCCTTGCCAATCGGAGCGATCAGGTCCATTACTCTCATAGACAAATTCGGATTGCCCGCCGACAATTCGAGTCTCTCAGTGGGATCGACGCTCGTGAGCTTGGTGAATTCCGTCGCGCAAGTGTACCGATCGGGATCGGTTTCGTTTATCAGCTCTACGCTTGCGAGTTGATCCGCCCGCGGGCGACCCCTCCACTCGGAAGATCTCGTTGTTCCTGAAATCTGAATGCCCTCTCTCAGTTTGAATTGCTGGATCAGATTTCGTGGAACGAAGACGTCCTTTGATGAGGGCATGTAATTGCTCTCCGGCTGGCGAAGGAACCCAAATCCCTTTTCGTTTATTTGAAGGATGCCGGAGGCAGTTTGTTCGGACTCCATTCAATAGCTCCCTGGAATGTTTCACAGCGTAGCACAGACTTTAGTCTGTGGCGATGGATGCCCCTTCTTCTCATTAACACCTCACTTCAGTGAGGTGCCAGGAGCGGACATCGCCGCTGGTCACAACTGTTTCGACAGTTTTTCCGTACGCTAGCTAAACCGTTGAAATGATTTCCCACTTGCCCTTCCGCGCTCAACACCAACTGAAGTTGGGTGTTAATGAGTCATTTCGGCAAATCGAGCAGCACCTCAGCGCGAGATGCCATCACTTCTCTGCCGAAATCGGTGAGGCTCACAGTCGGGTAAATCCCCTTCCCCACCGCTATGCATCGCGCCTGGATGAGAGCCTTCACGTATGCGCCAATGTCGTTCTGGGACATCTCCTTAAGCAGTCCGTAAGTCGAGAGTTGATCGAGATGATGTTCAGTCACCTGAGTCGAACGCGATCCACCAAGCACCGCGGCGACAGTCCCCTTGCCAAACCTCCCGTTGAGTCTTGCAACACAGCTCAATATCTTTCGCACGACGACAGTCTGGGCTGGATTCAGACTGCGCCCGGCGAGTGTCTCAGGTTCGGCGACGGTCGTCGCCTGATTGAAGGGGCGATTCAACTCAGCTCGCTTTCTCAACTCTGCGCGAAGGTCTCTACCGGTCGGCGCGTGATCGATTATCAACCGGTCGATTTCAGTAGTAGGTGGGAGCTTCGCTGAACTAGACGCTGCGACCTTCAAAGTACCGGCGTCGGCTCTATTGCCCTTAACGCTCGATCCCTCAAAATAATTGGACAGGTGTGGCGCGCACACAGAGCAGGTCTGACAATGATCGACCTTCTTACGATCGCCGAAGTAATTCAATATGAAACGGCGCAAGCAGGCTTTGTGATAACAGTAATCGATCATTCTGCGCAGCTTCCACTGTTCGGCCGAGGCTCGCGCAGCTAACTCCTTTGTGTCTATGCGCAAGCTGGCTGCGGGCGGATTATCAAGCAGCTTTATCCCCCGACCCTGATAGGCATTGCGATAAGAAATAACACTGCGCGATGAAAGCCCGCGAAGCCCGCGGCGAACTTGCGCATCGGTGAGATTCAACGCGCGGCCAACCCCAACAAGATCAACCTCGCTTTGTTCCCTTTCGTTCAGGTCCTGATTGAAAACAAGCTCGCGCAGCAGGTTGCCTTCGACTGAATCATCAGCTACCTGGTCGAGCGCCGCATCGAGACGAGTCGCCAGCCACGCGATTATGTTCTTATCCGACGAGCGGCCGCGCTCGATGTGACGTGCCTTTTCAAGCATCACCAGCGCCGAATACATCGACATCTCATTCTTCTCGCCGAGACGTGCGGCCAACTCGCGAGCGGACATCTCAATCTTCTCATGGCCGAGAGATGCGATCTCGTGATAGACACGTCGGATCAATTCCGGCGGAGGATTATTGCCTTCGATAAAGAATTGTTGCGTGCGCGTGTCGGCGTAGTTGAACAGCAGGAGGCAGTCAGCGGGCAGACCGTCTCTCCCCGCGCGTCCGACCTCTTGATAATAAGCTTCGATCGAGCCGGGGATGTGATAGTGAATCACAAATCGAATGTCGCATTTGTCGATGCCCATCCCGAATGCGTTCGTCGCGACAATGGCTTGCAGTCGACCGCTCATGAAGCTGTCCTGCGCGCGAGTCCGCTCGAGTTCCCCCATGCCTCCGTGATAGGGCTCGACGCTGAGTCCCGCCATCTTGAGTTTGGCGGTGAGTTGCTCGACGCTCTTGCGAGTCGCCGTGTAGATGATCCCGGAACCGCGCTGGGAGCGCGCGCGTCCCGCGTGCATGCCTTCGCCGGCGGGCGAGCCAACCGGCGCGCGGGACGCCTGCGCTCCCAGCGCGTTGATGGTGCGTTTGACCGTTTCGAGTTTTTCTTTATCTGTCGAGACGTGAACCACGCGCAAAGCAAGGTTCGGGCGGTCGAACCCGGCCACGAGGAAGCTCGGATTTGCCAGCCCCAACTGTTCGCTTATGTCCGCCCGAACTTTGGCAGTCGCCGTCGCAGTCAGCGCAAGTATTTGCGGATGTCCGAGGCGCCCGGCTGCCTCCTTGAGCCTGAGATAATCGGGTCTGAAATCGTGGCCCCAGTGCGATATGCAATGCGCCTCGTCGACCGCGAACAAGCGCACCTTGACTTCGGCGATCGAGTCCATGAAAGCCTGACTGCGAAACCGTTCGGGCGCTACATAAACCAGTTTGTAAATGCCGCGTCGAATCTCGCTCAGCCTCTTGTTAGTCTCAGCGTAACCGAGCGAGCTGTTGATGAACGTCGTTGCAATCCCTCGCGCCGAAAGTTGATCCACCTGATCCTTCATCAGGGCAATGAGAGGCGAGACTACAAGGGTGACGCCGTCGATCATCAATGCCGGCAACTGATAGCAGAGCGACTTGCCTCCGCCGGTTGGCATTACGACCACGGCGTTTTGCCCGGCCAGCACCGACTCGATGACTTCGGCCTGGCCTTCCAGGAAATCGGTGAAGCCGAAATGTTGTTGAAGAGCCTCACGGGCTCGTTCGACGCTGCTCACGCTGGACCTCGAATTGTTCGTTGCGCAGGTGATGAATCAGAGCGTGTTTGCAGGTGAAACCATACCACGCGCGCCGCGAGTTCTCAAATCACGTTCTGTCGCTACCTACTCGACTAGACTGTTGACCGCTGTTCTCAACTAGCTTAAGCTGTAGTTGCCCTGAATCCTCACCGAGTCTGGCAACGTTCGTCGAGGCGGACGAAGAGAGCCAGCCTGATCCCATCGAGCGCGAACTGGGACGCTACAAAGAAGCGCGCGGCTCTACTGTACTCGAACTATTCTAGGAGGTTGATTACGATGTGGAGATTTGTTCTAGCATTGACGATCGCTGTGGCATTGGCGCCTACCTCTTTTGCTCAGGGGCAAAGCGGCGATAAAGGGGCGAGCAAGCAGGAGATGAAGCAGCTCAACAAGGAAGCTAACAAGACCGGCGCAAAGGCCGAGGAGGCGGCCGACCAACTCGGTCGCGACGTAGTGTTTTGCATACTTGCAGCGCACACAACCGGCGTCGGCACCGCGCAGCAGTTGAAAGATAAGTTCAACTCGCTTGCGAACTTTGAATTTGGGCAATTCGTCGCGGCGGTGCTGCTCGCTGACAGAATTGACAAGCCACTCGACGATATTCTGGCGAAGTTGACGGCCGGCATGTCGATTGGGCAGATCACTAAAGAAGCAGATGTCAACATGGGAGACGTTCGCAATCACTTCGGTGAGTTTCGTAGCGAGCTGGCGAGATCAGAAACCAACCCGCCGACGAAGAATTGTCTCAAGAGCACACCATAAATGAAGCGGGTTTGGCGCCAGAGCGAATAACTGAACGGCTGGCATCAGCGCGGCGCTTGTATCCTCGCAGAACTGTCAGTTCATTTGCCGATCTTCAGCCACGCTTCGCGTATTTTTTTCTGCTCGGTCGTCGGATTCGATAGCTCGACGACCCTGTAGCCCGTCTCATTGCGCGAGCCAACCTGTAGGTCAATGGTCTGATCTTTTCCCGCGCGTTTGATCGCGAGTCTTACGCCGTTGCCGATTCGCTGCTCTAACCGTTCCATCACTGCTTGTTGATCTTTTTGAACATCCATGCCATCGACGCGCATCAGAATGTCTCCCGCGCGGAGACCGGCTTTGAACGACGGGCCGTCGCGATCGACGCGTGTGATCTTCAATCCTTCGGGCGTCTCGTCTATTTCTATCCCAAGCTGCGGAGTCCTTCGCGAAGATGATTCGAGTTTGTATCCGGCGTAACCGAGAATTGTGTCATAAGGCGGGATCTCGACGCCCGAAACATACTTGCGATAGAACTCGTGGTAATCGCGGCGGGTCAAGCGGGCGACAATCGCTATCATGTCCTCGGTCGTGAAGCCTTTGCCTTTCTGGTAGAAGTCTCGATACAGCGCGCGCATGACGTCATCGAGTCCTGCCGCGCCGCCCGTGTCGTGAAGAATCGACAAGTCGAGCAGGGCTCCAAGGTTTTGCCCTTGTGTGTAGTATGAAATGCCAAACGCCACGGGTGTGTCGTAGCCTACCCACGTCGAAACCGACGAGTTCGCAGGCGATATGTACGAGCGAGCCTCGCTGCCTTCGACGCCGTTGATTGCTCCTTCGATGTTCTGCAAGAACTGCTGTCGCGTACGGAGCCCCGCGCGATAAACCGCGATGCTGCCGTAGTAATTGGTGAAGCCCTCTGACACCCACAGCAGCGGTGTCTCGTCTTCGCGCGAGTAATCATAGGGCCACATGTCGGCGGGCCGAATTCGCTTGACGTTCCAGAGATGGAAGAACTCATGCGACGCCGTTCCGATCATGAAATCGGGATTTGTGCTGTGAGCGAACGACACGTGCGAGTTCAAATGCTCGAGCGCCCCGCCGGCATTCGACTCGGGTCGAGAGAAGAAATAAAAGTAGACGTACTTTTCGTAAGGCAAACCGCCGAAGATCGCGCTTTGAGCAGATGCAACCTTCGCGAGCATCCCGGTGAACTGTTCGGCTTTGTCCTTGGAGAACGCGCCTGCCGGCGTGGCAACCAGATAATGAGGCTTACCTTCGACTTGAAACTGAGTGAGATCGAACTTCCCCATCTCGGTCGGGCAATCAACCAGCGTATCGTAGTCGGGCGCAGTGAAAGTCGTCGGATCGTGTGTCTCTTTGAGCGCCGAAATGATCTTCCAATCAGTCGGCAGCTCGAAGCGAACAGTGCTCGGGCTCGCGCGGTGATTCCTTGCTTCCAGGAACAACTCAGTGCCGGTAAAGAAAGCGAAGTCACGGGTGATCTTTGCCTGATTTAAGGCGAGCACATTCGCGCGATAGTCGAATTCGACCTTTATCGAGTCCAGACCTCTGGTTTCCACGCGCCAGGTTTGCTTGCGAATCATCTCCGGCTGAAGTCGATTGCCCTTGGCGTCGGTGATCTTGAATCGAAGGACGTTCTTGAAATAATTCTCGATGGTGTACCAGCCCGGAGTCCAGGTCGGAAGCGAAAGCTCGAGCCGAGGCTCGCCGATGTTCTTGATGTCGGCCGTCACGTGAAAGAGCTGTTCCTCGACGCTTGCGACGCGAACGGTGTAGTCAACTTCAAACGCATCACGCTTTTGAGCAAGGACGAACGCAGATAAGCCTATACAGCCGCTCAAGAATAGCGAAAAGGTCAGCAAACGCGAGAGATGTACTTTCGGCATTTTTTGTTCTCAAGAAGTCATTGGTCTCATTCTCTTTTCTCCGTTTTACTATAGTGCCCGTCCGTAATCCATTACCGCAAGAAGCACAAGCCACAATTCCTTCGACGGGTTCGCGTCGTTGCCATTTCGCGCGCAAAGGCCCGCAACCACTCGCAAAGGCGCAAGCTCATCCCGCGAACGGGACGCCTGCCCGCGCTGCGTGCTGGCGAATCTTCTCAGTCACCTCGACCGCGAGCGCGAGCGCCCGCCGGCCGTCCTCGCCGGTGACTTTCACCGGAGCTCCTTCGACCGACGCCAAAAACGATTCGATCTCCAAACGCAGCGGTTCGCCGCGCGCGATCTCAAGCAGCCGGCTCGCGAACTCCGGCCTTCCCGCGGGCCGAGGCTTCACGCTCACCACCGCAGCCTCTTGAACGGCGTAGTCAATGGACACGTATTCACCGGGCTGGAAAAACCTAAGCTTCCGCACGCGCTCGGCTGAGACGCGGCTCGCGGTCAGATTCGCCACACAGCCGTTGGCGAACTCGATCCGGGCGTTCGCAATATCGATTCGGGGTGTCAAGATCGGGATGCCCGCAGCTCGCACTTCAGAAACCTCACTCTGGACGAACGACAGCACTACGTCGATGTCGTGAATCATCAAGTCCATCACCACATCGATGTCCAGGCTGCGAGGCGTGAAGACACTCAAGCGATGCGCTTCGAAGAATCGCGGCTCGCTCTTAATGCTCGCGGCTGCCATCACCGCCGGGTTGAAGCGTTCCAGGTGACCTATTTGCAACACAGCTTCCCCGCTACTGGCTGCTTCGATGATTTGGTCGGCCTCGTCAAGCGTGCGAGCGATGGGTTTTTCAATAAGCACCGCTATTCCAGCCGTCAGCAACTCACAAGCGATTGGTTGATGCGACTCGGTTGGAACTGCCAGACTGGCCGCATCTACCTTGCCGATGAGTTCGCGATAATCGGCGATGAAGGCCGCCCCGTAGTGTTCAGCTACTGAGCGACCGCGCGACTCGTCGATGTCGCATACCGCGGCGAGGTGCGCGCCGGCAACTTCCGAATAGACACGTGAGTGCTCGCGGCCGAAG
Source organism: Blastocatellia bacterium (assembly GCA_036505875.1). GTDB lineage: Bacteria > Acidobacteriota > Blastocatellia > UBA7656 > UBA7656 > Onstottus_A. Next base: position 11,891 of record DASXSR010000228.1, read on the forward strand.
ACTCCCGCTCCCACGACGCCAACCTTGATCATTCCCGCTCTCAGACTTGACCCGATTAAAATCGCTACCTAGACTGACAAATCAAAGATACATCCAACGAAAGCCCATCAGGCCTTGCAAGCACAATCGTCAATTAACGAAGCAAAGATAATAGTGGAACCCCGACGCGCTGCCAACCGGCCCTATGCATTCGCGGCGATCCTTGCGGCATCGGCGTTCACGTTTTTTTTCGGCTTGGGGCGGCTCGGATTTCTCGGCCCCGACGAGCCGCGATACGCAGAAGTAGCGCGGGAGATGTTTGTGAGCGGCGACTACATTTCGACGCGGCTCTGTGGCTGCCTGTGGTTCGAGAAGCCCGCGCTGCTCTACTGGCTGTCTGCGATTGGTTATCGTTTTTTCGGCGTTAACGAGCTGGCTGCGCGATTACCATCGGCTATTGCGGCGTTGATGACGGTCGCGTTTCTGTATGCCGCACTGCATCGTTTTGGCTTTGGGCGCCTGGCCGCTTCAGCGTCGCTGGTGCTGGCTACAAGCGGCATCTTTATCGCTTACGCCCACGTTGCCGTGCCTGACATGATTCTCACAGCGGCCACGACTGCGGCTTTGATTGCCGCGTTTATTGCGACCACCGCGACCGGCCGCGCGCGGACAGCGTACTGGTCAGCATCCTTCGCGTTCATGGGTCTGGGCGTGTTGGCGAAGGGACTGGTCGGCATCGTTTTAGTCCTTGCCATACTCGCCGTCTACTTTCTTATGACCAGACAATTGAAACAACTCCGATGGCGCGACCTGGCTTTGGGACTTGCGGTGTTCGCTGTGGTTGCCGCAAGCTGGTACGCGCCGGTTACGATCAGGCATGGGTGGTCCTTCATCGAAGAGTTCTTCATCCGACATCACTTGCAGCGCTACACCACCAACGAGTTCGGCCACCCTCAGCCGATCTATTTTTTTCTACTTGTTGCGCTGGCAGGCGCTGCGCCGTGGACCTTTTTTCTGATACCCGCCATCGCACGATTGCGATCACTGAGGCCGCGTGATAATGCTCGAGACTCGCTGCTTGCCCTGGCGTGGATTTGGGCAGTAGTGCCGCTGGTTTTCTTCTCGTTCTCCGAGTCTAAGCTTCCCGGCTACATCTTGCCGATCTCGCCGGCCCTGGCTTTGATCATCGGAGTTGAAATAGAGGACTTCTGGCGCGGTGATCGAGGACGTGCGCGAAAGACAGCGCTCTGGCTAACCGCTCTAACCGTGATCGGGATGGGCGTCGCGTTGATCGCATACTCGCGCGGCGAAGCGCCGGACGCCCACGGCTGGCCGGTAGCGTTGGAGTTCTTACCTCTTGCGATTGCAGTAGGTTCGATCGTTGCGCTGGCCGGGAATAAGCATCGCGTCTTTGTTGCCGCCACGGCGGGAGTTGTCATGACTATCATACTTGCCTCGGTGGTCCTGTTATTTCCTACCCTCAGCGACGAGGTGAGCATGAAGACACTTTCGCTCGAAGCTGCAGCCGCGTTGAGGCCGGGCGAGAAAATCGGGTTCTATCTCAAGAAGGAGTTCGCGCCCGTCTTCTACGCCGAAGGTCGAGTCCTCTGCGAACCGAAGAGAGGCGGAACATTTTACGCGTTGCACGAGCAGATGCTTTACGAAGCGCTCGAGCACGAGAAGAGTATGATTGTTATTACCAAGCCGAATTGGGTAGAGGGCCTGAAAGCCGACGCCAGGTTTTCAACTGAATTCATCGCTGGTCAAGGCGACTCCCTGGCATTTAGGGTCTCACTGAAGTGAGGCGTGATGCGTGATGCGTGACGAATCACGTATCACGCATCACGGGTCACGGATCACGAATCAATTCGCTGCAGGCGGGATCGCTTCTTTGAAGAAAGCTACAACACGTACGTCGTACTCCGACGAGGCTTTATCGTAGAGCCGATCAATGCGCGAGCGCTCGACTTCCATGATCTGCTTGTTCTCTTTGGCAGCGTCGTACATGTCTTTGGTCATCGTGGTGAGCCCGCCGCCGTTCCTCGACGTTATGAACAGGAATTTTCGACCGGAACCCATCGCCAGCGAATCGACCGCCGTCGCTGAGTCTTCGCGTCTCATCAGATAGAGCTGCATCCCAAGCTCCATCATTTCGGCTGTCCATTTCGAGTCAACAAGACGGTTCGCCAGGCTGCTGTCGCTGCCAATCATTTCCTTTAACTGATAATTGACAAAATGAGAAAGGTCGGGGCAAACAGAATCGACCGCCACGGCCTTTATCATCGGGTCTTGTCTTGACGCCACGAGCGAGACGTAACCACCCAGGTCAACACCGTACAGTCCGACGCGCCCGTCCAAGAGCAGGTCCCCCTTCTCATTGGTCCGGCCCCGAAGGAAATTAAGCGCAGACAGCAAATCGTCCAGTTCATAGCTGCCCAGTCCAGACCACTTAACTGGGCTTTCGCCGTGCCCTCGCAGATCGTAAAGCAAGACGTGGTAGCCCGCCTTCCACAACTGGAAAGAAAGCGTGAGCAACTCCGCTCGATTTGATCCATAGCCGTGGCTCAGTATGATTGCCGGCGCCGGCTTGCCGCGGCTCAACAGCCAGCCGACGGTTTGCGTCGAGTCGGAGTTTTTCCATTTTTCCTCGAACCACATCGGCTTCTGCAGGATTATTTGAAAGTCACGCGGCGAGGCATAGACCTGTGTACGAGGCGGGTGAGTCAATCGGTGAATGAGATAGAAATCGAGCGCGCCGATCCCGACGGCGAATACAAGGACAGCGGGAATAAACACCCAGAGAATGCGCTTGAGCGTGACGCGTGTTTTCTTTGATACCACAGACATTTCAGACCAGGACGGAGCGGCTTGAACAAGCGAGGGCAGCGAGAGCTACACGGGTGAGTATACGACAGACTCGAACCTTTTCAAGAGTTATCTAGTCCTGACGCTGAATGCTTGCATTGCGGATCGCTTCGATAACCTCGTCGTCGCCGGGGCGAAAGATCGGAAGAACAGACTTGCGGTAGCGAATAACTCCTTTCGGATCGATCACGATGACCGCCCGCTGGGAGCCGCCCAGCAGTGACTTCACGTCGTACAACCTGGTGACCTCGCCGAATTCGTCTGCAAGCAAACGTTGCGGCAAGCCATGATGCTCGGCGAATTGTTTGTGAGACTCTACTGTGCCAACTGAAATCGCAACGACTTCGGCGCCGGTTTTCTGATAATCAGTCCAACGGTCGCGCATGCTGCACATCTGTTTCGTGCACACGGGCGTCTCGTCCTTCGGGTAGAAAACAAGCGCGACGACTTTGCCTTGGTGATCAGACAAGCGCCACCTCTGTCCGTTCGAGTCTATCAATTCGAAGTCCGGCGCGACGTTGCCAACCTGTGAGCTTATCGATTTGCCGCCTGGTTCTACGGTCAACTTCTTCTTATCCTGTTCATCCTGTCTATCCCTGTTCGAGCCGAGTTTATCTGTTACCGAGACGTTTTGTCAGATCCGAGCGCGCCGTGCTTGCGGAGAATCTCGATCGTGCGATCGATCGGCAATGCTTCCACTGTGTGGCCGCGGCCGGTCGTCGTCGTAGCTCGAAACAGCGAGTTGTAGATAGCTTCTTCGGTTGCTTCGATAACCGCCAGGAACAGTGGTGACATCGCGTCATTGGATAACAACTTCGCTTCTCGCGGCGCGTATTGATTGGCCGAGTCGGCGCGTGGGCGAATCCTCACATCGGTCGCGGTCGAAAACGCGATCGCATAATCGCCGCTGCCGTTGCTCGCAGCCGAACCGGTTCGAGCCAATCCCATCATCGAACGCGCGGCCATCCGGCTGAGGTTTCTGGAATCGACCGGCGCGTCAGTCGCGATGACAATCATTACCGAACCGTCTGCGCCGTCAGAACCGCCGCCGGGTTTATTCTCTTTGGCTCGTTCCAGTTCCTGTCTGAGATAATAACGTCCCAACTCCTGACCAACCGGTGCGCCAGCTATCGTCAACACGCCTCCGAAGTTCGTCTGCACAAGCACACCGACTGTGTAACCGCCGAGCGCCGCAGTTAGCTTTCGCGATGAAGTGCCGATGCCTCCCTTGAACCCGAACGCAACCGTTCCTGTGCCAGCTCCAACCGCCCCTTCTTCAACAGGGCCGCCCTTCGCGTTCTTTATCGCAGCCAGCACGTCGTCGCGAGTGACGTGACGACCGCGAATATCATTCAAGTACCCGTCGTTTGTTTCGGCGACGAGCGGGTTGACTGACTGGACGTCCTCGTTTCCTGGAAGCGCGAGCACGTAATCCAAAATGGCATCGGCGACGCGCGGCACGCTGAGCGTCGACGTGAGTACGATGGGAGTTTCGATCTCGCCCAACTCATTGACTTGAGTCGAGCCGGCGAGCTTGCCGAACGCATTGCCGATGAACACCGCGCCGGGAACCTTTTCGCGGAACGCGTTTCCAGCGTGCGGCAGGATCGCAGTGACGCCGGTTCGAACGTTTTCGCCACGCACGATTGTCGTGTGTCCCACCTGAACGCCCGCAACATCGGTTATCGAATTTAGCGCCCCAGTTGGAAGCACTCCGATCTTCAAGCCAATCTCTCTGGCGCGAGGTCGTTGGTTTTTTTGCATAGCGATTCCAGAGCAGCAGGCGCAGAGCGTGATTGCAATCAGCATCCGCCAAGTCCGAGACACTTCACTTTCTCGGCCGTCCCGCAAAAGGACTCTCAGAAATCTCGTGACATAGTGAAGTTTATCGAACATTGCAGTGCTTCAAAAAATTACTAGTGATTTTCGGCTGACCATGATTTATCATCTCCCCGCTGTTACTTCAATCCCCGAATCCCGCTCCCGATTTTAGTTTCCCGATCTGGCCAATCTGCGGAGGCAGGCAGGATGCTCCAATACTCCCTCGACTCGGTCACCGAAACCGCACTCATCAACGAAGGGCTGCTCACCCAGGAGCAGCTTTCAAAAGCGCGCAGAATCGCAGCGCACCTGGACGGGCAGAAAACGCTGGGCGACGTGCTGCTCGAGATGAACTGGATAAGCCGTTCGCAACTGGATGATTTCGTTCGCCAACATCGCAACCGGCTCAGCATAAGCGACATTCTGATCGAACGTCGACTTGTCACCGAACACGACGTTTTGACCGCGCGCGAGATTCAACGCAAGTCGGGCGCTAAGTCCAAACGCATAGGCGAGACGCTGGTTGAAATGGGGTTGATTGAAGAGCGTCACGTTGTCGAGGCGCTCGCCGAAAAGTTCAATCTGCCGATCCTCGATCCCGACATAACCGAGATCGACGTCGAGTTGGTGCGCAAAGTCTCGCTCAAGTACTTGCGGCGACAGGTAGCGCTTCCGATCAAGTTCCAGGGCGTCGAGCTGCACCTGCTGGTTGCCGATCCGACGGATACCCATTTCGTCGAAGAAATCGAGCGGCTGTTCGGTTGCCGCACCCGGCTTGCGCTTGCGACCAGCGCGACGATCAGCCAAAAGCTCGATCTGGTAGACGCGCTGCTGCAAGGCAAGGACTCCGGGATTGCGGATTACCAAAAGGTCAAGTACCACACGCTGGAAGCGCAGTCACAGACGGGTGAGGACCGCGTCGTTCAGATGGTCGATCAGTTGATTCGATCGGCGATCGACGAGGGCGCTTCGGACGTGCACCTCGAGCCGATGGCCAACAAGCTGCGCATACGATACCGGATAGACGGAGTGCTCGTTCACAAAATGGATTTCCCGCGCGACTACACTCCGCGCATAATCTCGCGCATAAAGATTCTCGCCGATGCCGACGTCGCCGAACGTCGCAAGCATCAAGACGGCCGCATATTCGTCAAGACCGACAAACAGGAAATCGACATACGCGTATCGTTTTACGCGACAGTGTTTGGTGAAAACGTCGTGCTCAGAATTCTCAACAAGGCTTCGTTAATCAGCCTTCAAGAGCTGGGCTTCGCGCCAAACATTTTGCGAATGTACAGTGAGGACGTGTTGGCATCGCCTTCCGGGATAACTCTTATCACCGGTCCAACGGGATCGGGCAAGACGACGACGCTCTACAGCTCGATCGACCACTGCAACGACCCGACGGTAAAGATCATCACCTGCGAAGACCCGGTCGAGTACGTCATCGACGGCATATCGCAATGCTCGATCAACGAAAAGATTGGGCTGACCTTCAACGAGACGCTGCGCTCGATCGTTCGGCAGGACCCGGACATAATCGTGATAGGAGAGATTCGCGACAGGTTTTCGGCAGACGTCGCGGTGCAGTCCGCGCTCACAGGGCACAAAGTCTTTGCGACGTTTCACACCGAGGATTCAGTTGGCGCGTTGGTCCGCCTGATCAACATGGAGATCGAAACATCGCTGATCGCGTCAACGATCGGGGCGGTGCTGGCCCAGCGGCTGGTGCGCAATCTATGCGCGAATTGCCGTACGAGTTATCAGCCTGAAGATCGTGTGCTGCGGCGTTTCAAGCTGAAGAGAGACGATTTGAACAAGTTCACGCTGTGGCGGGGCAAGGGATGCTCGTCGTGCAACTTCACCGGTTATCGCGGAAGGCTTGGAGTCTACGAGCTGCTGGTGCCCAATGCCGAAATTCGAGACGCCATTCTGCAGAAGAGGACAATGCAAGAGATCCGCCAGCTCAGTCTCGAATCGTGCAGCCTGTGCACGATGCAAGAGGACGGAATGGTGAAAGCGCTGCGGGGCGTGACCACGCTCGAAGAGGTGCTTGAGAACGCGCCCCGCGTTTTCCATCACCGACCTCTCGATACGCTGATGAACATCGTTGGGTAAAGCAGTAGCCATTACTCTCACCGAATGCAAAATTAGAACGGCCATTTCTCTCCTTGCTAACGCCCGACCGGGGTACTATCATGACTCGCTGCATCCGCTCGATGTCCACGGTGGAGCGCAGGGCGTAAAATAACTAAATCGAATTGATAATGTGATACCTCACGCCAACTCGCTGGCAAGCCGAGCGATGAGATGGTTCATGCATCCTTTTCAGGAATTCCGCTCTCCCCGCTTACACCATCGAGTAATTGAGGACTCTCCCAGAATCGGATGAGCCAAAATGTCTGAACATGCAGCTACCGTAGCTCGACGCGCGATCAAAGCCGAGACTCGCAAGCGAGGCCCGCTCGCGGCGGCAGTTCCAGTGACTGTCCTGGTCTTACTCGACGTCATCCTCTCGGTCGCGGCGTTCGTCATATCCTACAAGCTTCGACAGCATACCGACCTATTCATCTGGCGCCCGCGAAAGTCGTCATGGCCCGTCGGGGTAGTTAACGAGTTCGAGCCCTATCTGGCTTTTTTGTTCTTCGTCCCGGTCGTTAACGCCTACATGCTGAGAAGATGCGGGTTGTACAAGCTGCGAGGCGAGTTTTCGTTCGGCAATGATTTGATGAAGATAATCACAGCGTCAACGCTCGCTTCGTTGGTGCTGGTTTTGATCGCCTTCCTCTTTCGCCAAGGGCTTTCCTATCGCGAGGGCCGGCTCGTGGCGCTGGATTTTTCCTACTCGCGCCTTGTGTTCGTCTACTACTGGCTGATTGCAATCGTCGGGTTATGGGTTACGCGTTCTGTCGTTCGCGTGATCCAGATCATTTATCGCTCGGTTGAAGGAAACCTAATTCCGACGGTTGTTGTCGGCTGCGGCGAGATGGCGCAGGTTTGCATATCCGAAATTTCCGAGAAGCGGCGTCTGGGCTACAAGTTGGTGGGAGCAGTGACGGCGCGCGTGAATGAAGACGCCTCGGCGATCAGAAGCTACGGCGTCAGGATGCTTGGAGGCTTCGATGACCTGCCGGCGCTGGTTAAGCGATACGGCGTCGAAGAGGTCTTGATCACCGACACTCGCATCAACCCGCGTAAGATGTTCGAAGTGTTGATGGAGTGCGGGCGCGACCATCACATCAAGTATCGCGTAATACCAAACCTTTTCGATTGCCTGCCTGGAAAGACCGAGATCGCGACGATCGGCTCGCTCCCGATGATCAAGCTTTATGAAGAGCCGCTGCGCGGATCGCAGCGACTGGTGAAGCGGGGCCTGGATATGATCGCGTCGATCGGTTTGCTGCTCTTGACCTGGCCGTTTTGGGTGGCGCTGGCGATTTTGATCAAGAAGGAATCGCGAGGGCCGGTGTTTCTGAAACAGGAGCGAGTCGGCCTCGACGGCAGAGTTTTCTTGATGATCAAGTTTAGATCTATGATCGACGGCGTGGATGATCAGGCGCATCGCGAGTTGATGCGCCGCACGATCAACGGTGAGGACGCAAATCAAGGCACTCCTGACGAACCGATTTACGGAAAACTCAAGGATGATCCCAGGCTGACCCGAATCGGCGCGTGGATGCGGCGCTACTCATTCGACGAGCTGCCGCAAATCTTCAACGTTCTGATGGGAGAGATGAGCATCGTCGGCCCGCGTCCGCCGATACCTTATGAAGTACGCCATTACAAGGATTGGCATCGCACGAGGTTTCACGTGCGCCCGGGCATAACCGGACTGTGGCAAGTGAGCGGAAGAAACCGGCTGCACTTTGAGGATATGGTCCGGCTGGACGTCTTCTACATCGAGAACTGGTCAGCGTGGCTGGATTTGAAGATCATGCTGAAGACGCTGCCGGTGATGTTGAAGGGTGACAACACGTATTAGGCCTTGCCTTAGGGGGAAGCAGGTCGTGTGTGCTGCTTAACAAGAACAGCTCGCGTTTAGTCTTGCTCATTACTGCTACATTTGGCTGTGATCGAGATGCGAGGCGCAGAATGTCTCCCGGCGATAAAGAGGAAGGCACTATTATGATTGTGAAACAACCCCTGTTTGTCTTAATCGCTGTTTTGATAATGGCGTTGGGTACGGGTTTCACACAGGTCAAGACCGGAACGATTCCACTGGATGATCTCAAGCTGCAGCCGAGCAACGTGAAGACAGAGTGGGTGACGTACAAGGGACGAAAAGCGTTGCGCGTGACTGACATCGCTCCGGCGAGCGCAGGAGGCATAGATGGGCTCGTCATCCTGAGTAAGACCGAATTCCAGGACGGCGTGATCGAAATCGAGTTGGCGGGCGAACCTGGCCCAAATGCAGGAGAAGGGGCGAGGGGATTTGTCGGCGTGGCGTTCCGGGTAGTCCCAGATGCGGCAAAGGATGCCGCGAATGTTGCCACGAAGTATGAATGCTTCTACCTGCGCCCGACCAACGGACGTGCCGACGATCAGGTGCGGCGCAACCATTCGGTCCAGTATGTCTCTTTCCCTGACTTCCCCTGGTTCCGATTGCGCAAGGAGTTCCCGGAAAAATACGAGAGCTATGTGGACCTCGTGCCCGGCGAGTGGACAAAGATGAAGATCGAAGTCCGCGGCGACAAAGCGCGTTTGTACATGCACGACGCAGTGCAACCTGTCTTGGTGGTCAATGATCTGAAACTTGGGCAAAGCCAGGGCCAGATTGCTTTATCGATTGGGCCGGGAACGGTCGCGCACTTCGCCAATCTGCGAGTCTCCCAGTGAAACTGTGGGCGTTGCCGGCAAGGGGAGAAGGAGCGCGCCAACAACGAGCCTCGGTCCCGGCGTCGCCGGTGACCTGGTCCTGGACGCGGATCTGATCGATTGGAATCGAACCAGATAATTTCGAAAGCCGCGTGTCCTGTGCGAGAGACCTCCTGAAAGGCATCGATCATGATGATTAAACGATTAGCTGCTTCATTAACGGTACTTGCTTTAGCGACTCTTGTTGTTGCAGCTCCAGACGACAACCTTCGCCGTGTTCCGACGATTGACGATCTGCTAACGATCAAATCCGCCGGCGGCACGCAGATTTCGCCCGACGGAAAACGGATCGCATACACGGTCAACTATGGCGATTTAAAGCAGGACGCTTTCATCACTCAGATCTGGCTGGTGAATAGCGACGGCGGCAAGAGTTTTCAACTCACACGCGGCGAAAAGTCTTCGACGAACCCGCGCTGGTCCCCAGATGGACAATCGCTCGCTTTTCTCAGCAACCGCATCGACGATAAGAACCAAATCTTTCTGATCAATCCCACTGGCGGCGAGGCGCAACAACTCACCAGGTCTGAAGCCGCGATTAATAACTTTGCCTGGTCGGAAGACGGCAAGACGATCGCCTACTCAGCTACTGAGCCAACGTCGCAGCCGCTCAAGGATCGCAAAGAATATTTCGGCGATTACGACGTCGTGCGCGAAGGTTACAGCTACGTTCATCTCTGGACGATCGACGTGGCGGAAGCAATGAAGGCGCCGCTGGCGGGAAAGCAACGCACCAGGAAAAAAGATTTCAGCGTAGATTCATTTTCATGGTCGCCGGACAGCTCAAGCATCGTTTTCAGCGCCACAGTCAATCCTGATTTGATCCAGGGCGCGACTTCGGACATCTATCTGCTCAATCTCCGTGACGACTCGGTAAGAAAGATCGTTTCACAGTCTGGGCCCGACAACAATCCGCGCTTCTCGCCTGACGGACAGCAAATCGTGTTTGTTTCGGCAATGGGAAATACTTTGTATTACGCCAGCAACTCGCGATTGGCCATCGTTTCCGCGCAAGGTGGCGCCCCGCGATCGATCACGGACGGCTTCGACGAGAGCCCCGGATTGGTGGAATGGAAATCCGATGGCATCTATTTTACGAGCTTACAAAAGACGGCTTCGCATCTGTTTCGTATCGATCCGGCTACGGCGACGATTGTCCGCGTTTCCAAGCCTGACGAGCTGATGGCCGGTTCATTCTCCATCGCACGGACGGGAGACCGCGTCGCTTTCGCGGCCGGATCGCCGACAAGCATGAATGAAGTGTTTGTTTCCTCCATCCATAACTTCTCGCCACGCAAGCTGACCGACCTCACCGAGCAAACGAAGCAGTTTAGGCTCGGCACGCGCGAGGTAATTTCCTGGAAAAGCACAGATGGCACGATCATCGAAGGCGTGCTAATAAAGCCCGCGGATTTTGATCCCGCGAAGAAGTATCCACTGCTGTGCATCATTCATGGTGGACCGACTGGTATTGATCGGCCTTTGCTCTTGATTCCCGACGCTCGCTACTATCCATCGGACATTTGGGCGGTACGCGGGGCACTGATTCTGAAGGTGAATTATCGCGGCAGCGCCGGCTACGGCGAAAAGTTTCGCAAACTGAACATGCGCAACCTCGGCGTCGGCGATGCATGGGATGTTCTGTCGGGCGTCGATTACTTGATTTCGAAGGGTTGGGTTGATCGAAGCAGAGTGGCGTGTATGGGCTGGAGCCAGGGCGGATACATCTCGGCGTTCCTGACGACTTCGACTGGCCGGTTCGCAGCGATTTCAGTCGGCGCGGGCATCTCGAACTGGGCGACTTATTACTACAACACCGACATCACGCCATTCACAATCAATTATCTTGGCAACAACCCGGCGGAAGATCCTGCGATCTATCAAAAGACATCGCCCATGTCTTATATCAAGAACGCAAAGACGCCGACGCTGATTCAACATGGCGAACTCGACCGGCGCGTGCCCATCGCGAACGCTTACGAACTGCGACAAGGTTTGGAGGATCGCGGCGTGAAAGTGGAGATGATCGTTTACAAGGGCTTCGGCCACGGGATTACGAAACCAAAATCCATGCGCGCGGTTATGCAACACAATCTGGCGTGGTTCAATCATTACATCTGGGGCGACCCGCTGCCGGATTTCACCGCGCCGGAACTGCCGAAGAAAGAAAACAGCGAGAAGAAAGCGGAAAAGAAAGGCTGAGGAGCGGGCTTCCATCGTGACGGCCTTCATCATGGAGTCCGAGATAAGATCGATAAGCGCACCTTCCGCGCATCGAGGCTTCAGCGCGAATTCACAAGACCCAGCTCAACAAAACTCGCATGCCCTGGGCGCGTGGTAGATCGCTGTACCCTATCTCCGCGATCGCCTTTGGGAGTAAAGACCGATGCTTCGCCGGTGTATATCATGATCGCTTCAAGCTGGCGGTTGACGTCGGCTTTGGGAACACCTCCGTGGTTTGGTTTATACAAGCGAGTCGAGATTCAGCTTCACCTCCCATCGCGTGTGATCTTTCACCACCTTATCCCAGGCCTTCTCTTTGCCCGCATAGGCAGCAGTCCTCACTAAGATAGTGCTGCAAGTGCTTTCCGCGCCCTGAGCGATCTGGTTTTCAAGCTTGCCTCCGCGGACGCCTTCGACGAACGCCTTCGCTTTCTCCGACAGACCTTTCTCAATAGTGTTATTCACACCTGCATCCCACTTGTTTTCGCCGACGATGCGAGCGCCTCCGCTGTAATGCCATTCGGCAGTGCCTTTAGTTCCAAACAGGCGCAGGCCGTTGCTGCCCCAGCCCTTAGAGAACTGCGTGGAGTTGAAGCTCACCTGCACGTCGTTGGGATAGTAGAGCGTCGTGACGTAATGATCCCATACATCTCCAACATCCGTTCGCGCTTTTCTGCCGCCCGCGCCCATCGCTCTGAGAGGGTGAGATTTCAACACCCAGTTGGCCGCGTCGATGATATGAATGTTCTGCTCCACGATGATGTCACCCGATAGCGCTCTATCGAAGACCCAGTTGCGAATCCTCGTTTCGAGCGGTGACATTCCAGGCTTTGCTTTGCGAGCGAGGTCGCCCGAATAATAGTAAGATTGAGCGCACACGATATCGCCTATGGCTCCGTCCTGCACTTTCTGAACCCATTCACGAACCGGAGGAGCGTATCGGATTTGAAACCCAACATGCGCGGTGACTTTGCCCTGAGCGCGCTCTCCCGCCTTCTGTATCCGCTTGCAGCCGTGCAGATCGGTTGCAACGGGCTTTTCAAGATAGACGTGCTTGCCCGCGGCGACAGCCGCTTCAAAATGATCGGGATGAAAATAGGGAGGGCTTGAAATGATAACGGCGTCAACTGGAGACCCGACAAGTTTCTCGTATGCGCGGCTGCCCCTGAAGATTTGCGACGACGAAATCTTTGCCTGGCCTTTATCCTCTGCCATCTTATCAAAGCGATCCTTTGTGACGTTCAACCGATCATCGAAGAGGTCTGCCAGCGCGACAACTCTCGCATCTGTGCTTTTGACGAACTCTGTTGCCACGGCGGAGCCGCGTCCGCCGCATCCGATTATACCGAAGGCCACTGCGGAGTTCGCCTGAGTTCCGAAGACTGACTCCGGTTTGATAATTAACAATCCTGCGCCCGCCGCCGATGCCGTCTTCAGAAAAGTGCGCCTGTCAGTGCCGGTTTTATCTTCGATTTTCATGCGCAGTTCTCCTTGTAATTCTAGTTATAGAAATTCGCCGTGCTGATTGTGATGCGGCTATGCTAGTTGGGTTCGGAGCCCGCGTCAACTTCATTATCGAGCACTTCATTATCGAGAGATACTGGCCTCACTCAGCGTGCGGCGAAGCTGAGTTCTAGGATAATTCAGCGATTTGCGGACCTCGGAGTCAGCGAAACGGGACGAGGACAGCTCCGCGTGCAGCGAAGCGCAGTCCCTATGATATGCAGAAGCGTTCGGCGCTCGCTCGCTGACACTATTGTTAGCCTTCCATTGCTGGCGATTTGTGCCGCCCGAAGGCTCGGCACAAAAGAACGGGCCTCCCTTTAATCAAGCCGGGAAGCCCGTCTCCTTGTTATGGGTGCTATAGCTGGTTGCAGCTAGGTGCGTTAGCAGTCGAAAGGTAACTACCAGTTCCGGAAGAGGCTGGTGAGACAGTCTCCTCAGAACGCATCCAACTACAAATCGCCATAGTTGATTACAACAACGTCAGCACTTGGTTCAGCAGATTGACGATGTCAGTTAGTAGCCCGCTATTGCTGAGAAGGTTCGCAATAGCGCAGAGCAGCGAACCCAGCAAGCCGCCACTCGGGTCGGCGGTAATATCGAGCACAACTTTGTTGAGGTGAACTTGTAAGCCGAGTAGGTCGAGATCAAGCGGCCCGAGTTCAAGCGCGAGAATCTGGCACGTCGACGTTTTGAATGTCACTATCAGCGTGATAGTTTTCAGCACTGTACCAATCACGTTCCCGACGCCATTGAAGATTGTGCCCGTCAGTGTGCCAACCGCGACAATTTGGTTGTTAACCACGCTGAACTGCTGGATTTGGAAAGTGCCGGTGAATTTGCCGCCTTTATCGGTCGTTCCGGTAATGGGAACGGTCACCCCTCCGGCAACAGGAGTGATGGCCCCGCTTGTACTAGCCGGTGCCTCGAGCGAATTAGAGCTGCGTGTTGCCGCTGAAATGCTCAATGGTACGACCAGAAACATTAACGCACTCATGGCGAGCGATATGACGAGGTTGAGTGTACACTTTTGACGTTTCATCTTGGTTCTCCTAACCTTTGTTCGTCGTGGTATGCCTGGGGAGTTGTGTGCTACCGGGCATGCCATGAGGTATTATCAACCGTCCACAGCTCTGACGGGACACGAGCATTTACTGTGCCTCACGGATGGCAATTGAGGGTCTAAGTACACCGTTGGTACTGTAAGAATTGTTTGCAGCCTATACTTTTGGATTTGTATTCTTTTACCGCTGAATAGCGCAGAGAAATTTGATCGGCGTAACAAACGCATCCGGCGAACCTCGCGAAGATCACTAACCTAACCTTCTTTCGATACATCTTGCGCGAGGCGTTCAGAATTACGTACAGGTTCAGGACGAATGGCGGGAAGAGACTACCATTTTACCGATTCACGTGAGTTAGCCGTTCGTGATCCTATGTCATACAGGCGGTGCGAGATGAAATCGGTCAGTAGGAGCGTTAATGCGAATTCACCAGAGGCAATTCAACGAAGCTAGCCTGCCCCGGAGCGTGGTATATCCGCTGTACCGCTTTGCGGTAATCTCCCGGCTTGGCCCAAAAGATATTTGGCACAAACGTCTGCGGATTTCGATCGTATAGAGAGAACCAGCTCGATTGCACCTGCACCATCACGCGATGACCCGGAAGAAAAACGTGATTCGCCGTGGGCAACGCGAAGCGATACAGCAACGGCTTGTCGGATTCGATCGGCTTGGGCGTCTCAAAACTCTCGCGATAACGCCCACGAAAAATGTCCGCTGATACCATCAGTTGGTATCCACCTAACTGAGGCTGGCCCGCTACCTCGTCGGGATAAACGTCGATAAGCTTGACCACCCAGTCGGAGTCGGTACCACTGGTCGAAGCGATCAGGTTTGCAATCGGCTGACCGCTGATCTTCACCGGCGCGGTCAACACATCAGAGATAAACGCCACAACATCAGGTCGACCGGATGCTTCTCGTTGATCGTCCACCAACCACTGCGACCACGTCATGCCCGTAGCATAACCAACTGGCTGAATTGGGCGAGCCCTGAAGGGCACGGGCTTCGCAGGATCGGAGACGTACTCATCAAAGGCCGCGTCGCCAGGCTTCGGAGCAGTGAAGCTCATCTTGAGACCTACTGTGAGATACAGCGGCGTGGCTCGTGGCGTGCAACCACTTGCGCAACCGGCCGGCCATGCAGACAGACGGCGCCACTCGTTCGTCCCGGTCTCGAATGCAATCACCGGCGCGAGGTCAGCTTTTGGCGCGCCGTCCTTGAGATATTGATCGAGAAACGGTCGCAAGATCTCTTTACGAAAATAAAGCGAGGTGTCGCTGTTGAACTTCAGCGAACCCAGCGAACTGCCCTCGTAAATCTCTTGCCCGTGATGCCAGGGACCGAAAACCAAAAACACTTTGTCGTTTCCTGCGTCTTTCGGTTTGATCGCTTTGTACACCGCGATGGCGCCGTAAATATCTTCCTGGTCCCACAAGCTGTGGACCAGCATCACCGGAACTTTCAGCGGTTGAGCTGCCAGAATCTTGTCGACCGCCTGATCGCGCCAGAATGCGTCGTAGCTCGGATGCTCGAGCAGCTTTCGCCAGAAGCCGATTTGTTCGAGCCCGCGCTGGCGCCCAAGCTCACCCGCCGAGCCTGCTTGCATGTACATGTCGTAGTCGTCGAAGTGACTCGTCCACCACTTGGCGTCGTTTGCGCGCGTCGCTACCTGCTCGTAAATGTAAGGCATGTTCTGCTGACGAAACGCGCCGTTGTGAAACCAGTCGTCGCCCATCCAACCGTCGACCATCGGGTTCATTGGCACGGAGACCTTCAGCGCAGGATGCGGATTGACCAGCGCCATCAGCGGAAGAAATCCGTCGTAGGAGATGCCGAGAATGCCGACCTTGCCGTTGCTTTCGGGAATGTTCTTCACCAGCCAATCGATCGTGTCGTAAGTGTCGGTAGCGTGATCGACGGGCGTCGCATTCTGCGGGCCATGCAAGGGACGATTCATCACGTAATCGCCCTCCGAGCCGTACTTGCCGCGCACGTCCTCGACAACTCTGATGTAACCGCCCTCGACGATCACTTCGACGGCGTTGTCGTAGCCGTTTAAGATCGGGCCCAGGTGTGAGCTTTGTGCGTGGCTCGTCAACTCGGTCGCGTTGTACGGCGTGCGAGTTAGAAGGATCGGCGCATTCTTCGCGCCTTTGGGCACAATGATCACGGCGTGCAGTTTCACACCGTCACGCATGGGAATCATCACGTCGCGTTTGACGTAATCGAAACTATCGGTCACCGGCTGAAACTGCTGCGGCGTTTCACTCGGCAACACAGGATTCTTCTTACGGTCTGTCTTAGTCTCCTTCTCCTGAGCGGAGCTTGGAGTCAGAGAGGCAAGAAGAGAAAACAAGGCGAACACGACAAGGACGCGCCCCAACTTCATGTGATTCCTCCGAGAGTTTTCGGTGTATTCATCAAGCAGCATCAAGAGCGGCCCACGTACCGGCTCCGACAACCCCGTCCGGCACAAGGCCGTGATCGCGTTGGAAAGCGCGAACCGCAGCTTCGGTCATTGGCCCGAAGTTGCCATCGGGCGTGATTCCGACTTTCGCCTGAACTTGCTTGACCAGATCACCAGTTGAGCCAAGACGAATTATAGGTCGATCGGGTGCTGCTGCCGCCTGCGGCGCGGACGCTGCGGGTGAGATCAGTTCGGGCGCAGGAGCGGTGCCACTCATGATTGCCGCAACGGCTTCCCGGAACGGAACCATATCAAAGTCAGGATCGCTCTTGCGACCCGGCGGCAAGGCATACTCCTTGTGCCCGGCGCAAAACTCGGGACCTTGTCCGATGTGAGTCAGAATAGCAGCGACGCCGCGCTGGTACGCGTCCATTTGCATCGCGG
>DASXSR010000229.1:0-3110 GCA_036505875.1 Blastocatellia bacterium
GCATGGTCAGACGCTCGATGTTGGTCTCAGACATCTTGACCTGAGCTTCCGCCTGGGCAACTTCCGATTTTGCAACGGCAATATCGGGAGCCCATGCGCCCGCTTTTAGTAACCCCAATTGGGCTTCCACCTCGGCCAATCGCGCCTGCGCGGCTTTGTAGGCAAGTCTCCTGCGCTGAACGTCCTCGTCACGAACCGCCCGTTTGTCGGTAACACTTTCGATCAATCGCACTTGCACCTCGGCATCCGCCAAATTTGCCTGAGCCTCACGCACGCGCTCTTCGGCCGGTGGAATGTCTTCGGCACGAGGTTCCTGTTCGAGCTTGGTCAAGCGTGCCTGAGCCCCCGCTAGTGCAGTGCGTTTGACCTGGTGATCTGCTCGCAGGTCGCGGTCATCCAGAGAGAACAGCTTCTGGCCTTGCCCTACACGGTCTCCTGCTTTTACGTACAGCTGCGTGACCATGCCTGAAACCGCACAACTTATGTCGATGTTTTCAGAGTTGGCTTCGACCAGCCCCACTCCCGCGACGGCCTGCTCGAAGCTTGACGTAGGCGGAGCCGTGGGTGGAACCGTCGGTTCCCGCCTGGGACGCGTACGCGCCACGGAAATCATCCCAAGAATCGCCGCAACCGCTGCAATGATCGGAAGAACTCTTCTCTTCATGACCGAATCTCCCTCTTATTGTTCCTTTCCGTTTTGACGATCCGCCCGTCGTCCATGTGGGCGATGACATCTGCAAAGTGAAAAACACGTGAGTCGTGCGTTACGACGACTGCAGCGCGATCCGGATGAACGGCGTTCGCGGCGACCAGCTTCATCACAGCTTCGCCGGTCGCGTGATCAAGCGCGGCCGTCGGCTCGTCGCAGACGACCAGCCGTGGCTCATGAACCAGAGCCCGCGCGATCGCCACGCGTTGCTGCTCGCCTCCAGACAGCGTGGCGGGCAGCGCGTCGCGCCGCCCATTGAGCCCCAGCTGATCGAGCAGCGACTTCGCACGCTCGACGGCTTCCGTGCGTTTCATTCCGGCTGCAATCAGCGGGACCGCCGCGTTTTCGGCGGCCGTCAGTGCCGGCAACAAATTGAATTGCTGGAAAACGAAGCCGACGTTTTCACGGCGAAACAGGATCCGCTGGTTGGCTGGCAAACGGCCAGCGCTGCTGCCGAACAATTCCACCTCGCCGTCGCTTGGATCCAGCAACCCGGTGATCACAGATAAGAGCGTGGTCTTGCCACAACCGCTCGGGCCAACAATGAAAGTGAGTTCCCCCAGTCGGGCCTCGAAATCCACACCGCGCAATGCCTGGACGCGCGTGCCATTGCCGAAGTGCTTGTGCACCCCGCGGCACGAAATCGCAATGGATTGGTTTTCTGGCATGGTTCACCCTCGAAATACTGCCGCCGCCTCTAACACGATGACGCGCCGGATACTCAGAAGTCTGGCGATTATGACAACGAACAAAATGCAGCCGCCTGTCAGCGCGACGCTCTGCCACATCAGAATGATTCCGCGCGTGGCTATTTTCCGGAGGGTCATTTCAAAGAAAGCGGCGGCCATGCCCGTGCCCAATCCGAAACCCATCACCCCAACGGAGAATGCCTGCAGCAGCACCATGCCGGTAAGCCGCCAGTTGGTGACGCCGATGGCCTTCAGAGCGCCGAACTGCTTCAGGTTTTCGAGCGTAAACAAATAAAAAGTCTGACCGGCGACCACAGTCCCAACGATTAGCGCGATTGTGATGGTTATCCCGAAATTCACAGGTATGCCTGTGTTCTTCAGGTAGTAGAGAATGCAGTCCCAACGGAACTGATCTGTTGTGCGCGCACGTAAGCCGGTTTGTGCCTCGATTCGCCGGCAGACCTCTTCCGCGTTAACGCCGGGCTGAGATTGCACCAGCACGTAGGAAAGCTGGGTGCGCTCGTGCCCAACGAAATTAACCGCCTCACTGTAGCGTGTATGAATTACCGGGTTGCTCAGGAAGGGAGCCGAGGCGTCCGAAATCCCAACAATCTTCACCCTGTGGTCGTTCATCTCCAGCTCGCGGTCGAGTTCCAGTGGTTCGCCCGGGAAGAGGAGGATGTACCCAGCATTATCGATAACGATCGAGTCCGGCTCACGTAAGCGCTCCCAGGAGCCCAGCAACATCTTCCGCGGAGCGCCGGTCAGCGTCGCATCGTCGAGACCGAGCAGAATACATGCGGCGAACTTACCTGCCCGTGTCCGGGCGACGGGATAGCCTTTGAACAGGTTCACTGCCCACTCGACGCCGTTCACGCCTCGTACCCGCGTCAGGTCGGTGTCCTTCAGCGCCTTGGTTTGTTCGAAATATTCGGTCTTCCCATCCATCACCCATACGTCCGCATCGGTCACGTCGAGGATCTGACTGCCGGTGCGCTTGAGAATGCTCGCAAAAATCGACGTCTGGTTCTCCAGCAGAAAGGTGCAAAAGGCGATGGCGAAAATCAACCCGAGATACTTGGCGCGATCTCCGGTCAACATTCTCAGAGCTACAAAGTTCACGGTGGAGCCTCCATCGTTATCGTCTATAGATGATGGGTATCATATAAATACGCAAAAAAAATTTAGGCCTTTGTGTGCTTCCGCTGCGGAGCTGTCTCAAAGGCTGCCGCATAGAACGCCCGGGCCTGTTCTAGAAACTGATCGCTGACGTCGCGGTCCGTCATGGCCTTTGCAATCATCATGGTCCCCGCCATCCCCGCCATGAGGAGGCGTGCCTGATCAAAGCGCGCTTCCTCATCGTCACCGGGAAGAAGTGCCGCAATTCGCTTTAGCCGATGGTTCATGGCGCTTATGTAGGCTTTTCGCACCGGTCTCGGTTGACGCGCCATTTCACCGGCTAGGCCAGCGAGTGGACATCCTTCCGGACTGTCACGATGCTCTGCGCTCAAATAGTGGGTGACAATGGCCCGAACTGCCTTGCCCTTCGGAGCGGCTTCCGCTGCTGCGAGCATCCGCCGCGAAAGAGCGTCCTCGAACATCGGGCCGGTGGCCTCCGCGATCAACTCGTTCTTGCTATCGAAGTGTGCATAGAAACCGCCATGAGTCAGACCCAACCGTCCCATCAAAGGAGCGATTCCCGTGCCCTGCAC
>DASXSR010000230.1:0-12433 GCA_036505875.1 Blastocatellia bacterium
GGAATGACTTGAATCAAGATAGGAGAGGAAATGAAGAATCAGATTTCAGTAAAACGAACGCCATTGATTGTGGTGCTCGTATGTGTCAGCGTATTTCTTTGCCGGGCTGATAGCGCGTCGCTGAGCAAAACGATACAGCAAACGCCGGATAAGGCGGCGACTCCGGCTGCCAAACCTTCCGACGTCGCGTCGATGGATTCAGTCGTTTCGGCGCTCTACGACGTGATCTCCGGACCGGCAGGAAAGAAACGCGACTGGGACCGATTCAAATCCCTTTTCATCCCGGGCGCCAGGTTAATCCCGACCGGCAAGCGGCAAACCGGCGAGGTTGGCAGCAGGGTCTTGACACCCGAGGATTACGTCGAGAGGTCAAGCAAATCTCTTGAGGAGAATGGCTTCTTCGAGAAAGAGGTCGCGCGGCGCACTGAAAGCTTCGGAAACATCGCGCACGTCTTCAGCACATACGAATCGCGTCACAAGGCTGAAGACCCGACGCCGTTCGCTCGCGGCATCAACAGCATTCAACTGATGAACGACGGAAAGCGTTGGTGGATAGTCACTGTTTTTTGGCAGGGAGAAGGTCCTGACAATCCGCTCCCGCAAAAGTATCTCAGCAAGTAGAAGACTTAGAGGGCAGTCATGTTAGTTAAAGGAACGATGTACGCCGCTGTTGTGGCGGCGATCTTTTTCGGTTCGATCTCCGCCACAGCGCAAACCAAGCTGTTGCGATTTCCTGACATTCACGGCGACCGAGTCGTCTTCACCTACGGCGGCGATCTTTGGACGGCGCCCGCGTCCGGAGGAACAGCGACTCGGTTGACCGCGCATCCCGGCGTCGAGCTGTTCGCCAAGTTCTCGCCCGACGGCAATTGGATCGCGTTCACCGGACAGTATGACGGCGACGAGCAGGTCTACGTGATCCCTGCTACCGGCGGCGAGCCCAAACAGTTGACGTTTTATCCAGCACGCGGTCCGCTCACACCGCGCTGGGGTTACGACAATCAGGTTTACGGCTGGACCAACGACGGCAAGTCAATCGTGTTTCGCTCGCTGCGCGATTCGTGGGCTTTGCCTATCGCTCGGCTTTACACAGTCCCTGTAACCGGAGGTCCCGCCGAGCCGCTGCCGATGCCGGAAGCGGGATCGGGCGCGTTTTCACCCGACGGCGCGAAGATGGTTTATTCGCCCCAGTCGCGCGACTTCAGATCGGAGAAGCGTTACAGCGGCGGTCAGGCGAACAAGCTCTACGTCTTTGATCTGAAGACTCTCGATGCCAAACTAATAAGCGATAATCCACGACCCAATCGCGATCCGATGTGGATCGGAAACGCGATTTACTTCGACTCGGATCGCGACGGCCACTTCAATCTCTATTCCTACGACGTTAGCAGCGGCGCGACCACGCAGTTGACGAAACACAAACCGTGGGACGTAAGATGGCCGAGCGCCGATCGCGAAGGCCGAATCGTCTACGAGCTTGACGGCGAGCTTCACGTCCTCGATACGAGAGCCAAGAAGGACACGGCGATTTCAATTGCCGTCCCGGATGACGGACTCAACCGCCGTCCAAGCCATATCTCGGTCGCAAATCTCATAGAAAACTTTTCGCTGAGCCCAAAGGGCGAGCGCGTGCTGTTTGGCGCACGCGGCGACATCTTCACCGCGCCGATTGAGAAAGGTCAGACGCGCAATCTCACGCATTCATCGGGCGCTCACGACAAGTGGCCGCGCTGGTCGCCAGACGGGTCGCGCATCGCGTACATCTCGGACCAAAGCGGCGAGGAAGAAGTCTGGGTCGCCGCGCAAGATGGTTCCTCTGCTCCCGAGCAACTAACCACCGGCGGCAAGGCATTTCGCTACGCACCCGAGTGGGCCCCCGACGGCAAACGAATTGCCTTCAGCGATAAGGACGGCAAGATATTTGTGCTGACCCTCGCCGATCGCAAGCTCACTCAGATCGTCGATACGCCGTTTGGTCAGATTCGCGACTACGCGTGGTCGCCTCGCGGAAATCATCTCGCGTTCAGCATGGCGAGCAACACAGATTTCCGCTCGATCTACATCTGGAGCGCGAGCGATGGACAGGTACGAAAGATTACCGATGAGTTGTTCAACGCTTATGATCCCGCGTGGGACCCGCAGGGCAATTATCTTTATTACTTGAGCGACCGGGAGTTCGCTCCGCAGATTTCGGGGATCGAGTTCAACTTTGCGTCGAACCGGTCGATCGGGATCTTCGCGCTAGCGCTTCGCAAGGATGCCAAGAATCCCTTCCCGCCCGAGAGCGATGAAGTGACCGTTACTAAAGATCAACCTGAGAAGCCCAAAGAACCTGAGAAAAAAGAAGCCGAGCCGAAACCTGCCGCGGAGCTGGTAATCGACTTCGACGGTCTCGGCTCGCGAGTAACGCGCGTTCCGATCGAAGCGAACAACTACGGCGGGTTGTCGGCGAAGACAGGTCATCTGCTCTACTTCGTCGGCTCGCCGTTCTACTACGGGCGGCAAAGCGATCGGCCAACCTCGCTTCGCATTTACTCTATCAAGGACCGCAAAGAGACAACGCTTGCAGAAGATGTTCGCGGCTACGCGCTGTCAGATGACGGCTCGAAGGTGCTTGTTGCCGGACCCGGCCCAAGCTTCAGCCTCTACGACGCGACGCCGCAAGGCGACAAGAGCAAGAAGCCGGTCTCGACCGCGGGGCTCGCGATGGATCGAGTGCCGGTCGAAGAGTGGAATCAGATATTCAATGAAGTATGGCGACGGTATCGCGACTTCTTTTACGTGCCCAATATGCACGGCTACGATTGGGAAGCGCTGCGCGAACAGTATCGTCCGCTGCTTAAGTATGTGGCGCATCGGTCCGATCTAAATTACGTCATCCACGAGATGATCGCAGAACTGACCGTGCAACACGCCTACGTCGAGGGCGGGGACATCCCGCTTCCGTCTCGCCCGCGAGTGG
Source organism: Blastocatellia bacterium (assembly GCA_036505875.1). GTDB lineage: Bacteria > Acidobacteriota > Blastocatellia > UBA7656 > UBA7656 > Onstottus_A. Next base: position 2,963 of record DASXSR010000230.1, read on the forward strand.
CGCTTGCGGGAGCGAGATTCGAGCTTGACCAGAAAGCCGGCCGATTCAAGATCGCGAAGATCTTTCAGGGACAGAACGAAGAAGAGATCTACCGCTCGCCGCTCACCGAGGTCGGCGTCAACGTCTCGGTTGGCGATTATGTTCTTGCGATCAACGGCGAAGAGTTGACCGCTAAAGATGATCCTTATCGGCTTCTCAAGAACAAAACCGACGCGCCCGTTCAGTTGACGATCAACAAAGAGCCGACTGTGAGCGGGGCGCGTACTGTAACTTATCGTCCGATCACGGACGAGAGCAACCTGATCTATCTGGCATGGGTGAACGGCAATCGCCGTAAAGTCTCGGAGATGACCGGCGGGCGCGTAGGTTACATTCACATTCCGGACATGGGCGCGGCCGGCATTCGCGAGTTCATCAAGTGGTATTACCCTCAGATCAGGAGAGAAGGTCTTGTGGTCGATGTGCGCGCGAACGGCGGCGGCAACGTTTCGCAGATGCTGATTGAGCGAGTGCGACGCAAGCTGCTGGCGCTCGGCTACTCACGCACCTTCGATGAAGCAACGACATATCCCGGCTCAACATTTGTCGGACCGATGGCGGCGATCCTGAACGAAAACTCGGCGTCGGATGGTGATATTTTTCCGGCGATGTTTCGCGAAGCCGGACTCGGTCCGCTGATCGGGAAACGCTCGTGGGGCGGAGTGGTCGGAATCAGCAGCCGAGGCCCGCTGATCGACGGCGGCTCGATCTTCGTGCCGGAGTTTGGATTTGCCAACACTGCCGGCCAATGGATCATTGAAGGTCACGGCGTCGACCCGGACATCGAAGTCGAAAACGATCCTAAGTCGGAGATCGAAGGCCGCGACCCGCAACTCGAGCGCGCGGTCGCAGAAGTCATGAAGAAGCTGAGAGATAACGTGGTGAAGTTGCCGCCGCGCCCGCCCGCTCCGGTCAAGACGCCGGAAGCGAAACGCGATGAAGCGACGGCGCCGAGTCAGAGAAGACAAAGATAATGTTCGTAGTACGGCCTTTAGGCGGAAGTTTGTAAAATGGGTGACGTGATAGCCGATTTACGAACTTCCGCCTAAAGGCCGGACTACGAACACTCAATAGGAGACAAAGATGAAGACAAAGTTATTCGCATTTTTTGGAGTCGTAATGGCGCTATGCTTCGCATCGGCGATTCAAGGTCAAGACAACAAGCCAAGGCCGAAGATCGTCGCGTTCGGTAGTGATTCGCCTGAGAGAGGCACGACCCGCGTCGGCTACTGGAACAACGAGAAAAATCAAGGTGCTGGACAGTTCGCGATCGACTACGGCCGTCCGGTGTGGCGAAAGGAATACGAGGATACAGCCAACTTCGACAAGATGACGAAGGGCAAAGTGTATCGCCTTGGCAGTAACTACTGGACAACACTCGACACGGATATTCCCCTGACTGTTGCGGGGAAGTCGATACCAGCGGGGCAATGGTATTTGGGCTTACATCGGTCGGAAGACGGTGCGAGTTGGAGTCTGGCGTTCATCGACCCGGCGAAGGCCAGATCCGCTCATCTCGATGCTTCTGAAATCGAGCGTGCACCGATCGCTTTCAAGGCGCCGATGAAGATCGAGTCGGGAGAGATGAAAGAGAAGCTTACGATTGACCTGGTGTTCCAAAGAACGAATCTTAAGGACGTAACGCTCCGAATCGCGTGGGGCAAGATGCAGTTGAGCGCGCCGATACAGGTTCCCGTTCCGTCAACCTAAAAGTCTTGGAGTGAAGCCGTGCTCAGTGAAGACAGCACAAGCGCCCGGCGAGTCGTCGCTGCGGCGTGCGCATCGGTGTTCTTTGTGCTGGTTTCTGGCGCTCGCGCTCACGACGTCCCGAACGACGTTACCGTTCAAGCTTTCGTCAAACCAGAAGGCGAGCGGCTGCGTCTCTTGGTTCGCGTGCCGTTGCGCGCCTGTCGTGACGTCGACTTTCCGACGCGAGGACAAGGCTATCTCGATCTCGCGCGCGCCGACGCATCCCTTCGCGACGCGACGACACTCTGGATCGCCGACAACATCGAATTGTATGAAGGTGATGTGCGCCTCACAGCGCCGCAAGTCGTCGCGGCCCGTGTCTCGCTTGAATCCGACAAGTCGTTTCGGTCTTATGAGGACGCGTTGACGCACATGGCTGGCCCGAAGCTCTCGAACGACACAGAGATCTATTGGAACCAGGGTCTGCTTGATGCCTTGTGCGAATATCCAATCCGCTCCGATCAATCTGATTTTTCGATTCGTCCCGCGCTGTCGAGCCTGGGCTTGCGAGTGGTCACCGTACTTCGGTTCCTTCCGCCGGGGGGCGCCGTTCGAGCGTTTGAGTTTGAAGGCGACCCAGGACTTGTCAGGCTCGACCCGCGTTGGCATCAAGCAGCGCTGACGTTCATCAAGGCGGGGTTCTTCCACATCCTGGGCGGAACCGATCATCTGCTCTTTCTTTTTTGTCTTGTGATCCCGTTTCGTCGATTCCGTCCGCTGATCGTGGTCGTCAGCGCGTTCACCGTCGCCCACTCGATCACACTGATCGCGTCCGCCTACAACCTCGGTCCGGATGCGTTGTGGTTTCCGCCGCTCATCGAAACGCTGATTGCAGTTTCGATAATCTACATGGCGTTGGAGAACATCGTCGGGACCAACGTGCAGCGCCGATGGATGATCGCGTTAGGGTTTGGCCTGGTTCACGGGTTCGGGTTCTCGTTCGCGCTGCGTCAGACGATGCAGTTCGCGGGCTCTCACTTGCTGACTTCGCTTCTGTCGTTCAACGTCGGGGTCGAGCTTGGACAGCTTTTGGTGCTTGCGTTGCTCATCCCGGTTCTGGAGGTTTTATTCCGGTTCATCGTCGCTGAGCGAATTGGCACAATCATCCTGTCGGCATTGGTAGCGCACACGGGCTGGCATTGGATGCTCGAGCGTGGAAGCCGATTGAGACAATTCGGTTGGCCCGCATTCAATACTGCTTTGCTGGTGAGCGCATTGCGATGGCTGATTCTGATTGTGATCGCGGCGGGAGCAATTTGGCTCATCAGTTTGCGTCGACGACGGAAGAGGGTCGATGAGGAAGAGCAGGCTGTGATTGCAGATTTTGACCGAGCGGGTGAGGCCATAGATAGCGGCTCTCTCGACCGTGCAAAAGCAAGCGCGAAGTGATATGTTCTGGGCCGCTCGAGATGCTGATCCACCGAAAAGACGACTGCCGTGGAATTATCTGCCTGGGAATCGGCTTGTTTTTATTCTGTTCGGTGATGCCGGTTTCCGCAGCCGCCCAGGAAGTTGAGATCGCGGCGGCCGTGGCGTTCACTGAAGGCCCGACCGTGGATCGCGCCGGCAACATCTATTTCAGCGAGATTATGTCCCAGCGAATCATGAAGCTCGGCACTGATGGCATTGTCTCCACTTATCGCGAGCACAGCAACGTCGCTAACGGTTTGCTGATCGATCCGCAGGACCGGCTGATTGCGTGCGAAGGCGCGGAGTTCGAGCGCAACGGCGTGAAAGTCAAGGGCCAGCCTCGGGTCACTCGTACTGATCTGCGCACGGGTAAGATGGAGATCCTCGCGGACAGCTATCAGGGCATGCCCTTGCAAGGCCCGAACGATGTCTCCATCGACGGCAAAGGCCGGCTCTACTTCACCGATATGCCGGGCGCCGGCGTCTATCGCATCGATGCGCCCGGCAAGCTCGCGCGCATCCTCGCGGCGCCCGACGTAGAGCGCCCGAACGGTATTCAAATCTCGCCCGACGACAAGACGCTCTACCTCGTCGAATCCAACGGAGCCGAAGGCGGCGCGCGGATGATCCGCGCCTATGATTTGCTGCCCGATGGGACCGTCCGTCACATGCGCGTGCACTACAACTTCTATCCGGGCCGGAGCGCGGACGGCATGAGCATCGATGTCCAGGGAAATCTTTACGCCTCGGCCGGATTGCACCGCCGCCGCGGAACATCAGAGACGCTCGATACGAAGTGCGGAGTTTATGTCATATCGCCGGCGGGGAAATTGCTAAAGTTCATACCGATCCCCGAAGACACGATTACCAACAATACCTTCGGCGGCCCGGATATGAAGACGCTCTACATAACCGCAGGGAAGACGCTATACAAGGTGCGGACTGAGATTCCGGGACTGCCTCGATAGCAACTGAATTTGAACAACGTTGGGAAAAGCACCACAGATGAACACAGATAAACACAGATAAGAATGTCAGAAGAGTTAACAGAAGGAATCAACTTCGGAACGTCACGGCTGAGCATCAAGAGAATGGTCTTATGAAAGAGTCTCCTATTCTTCTCCTGATCTGTGTTCATCTGTGTTCATCTGTGGTTTCATTATGACCTTGGAGGAGTAGCAATGGTACATTCTGGTCGAATGAGATTCATCCTGGTGCTGGCTGTTGCGCTGGCTGTCTTGTCGGAATGGAGGGTACAGACCCAGAGCGATATCCAACCGGTCAATGACCCCCCAAATCCTTACACCACGGTCGAGGGCTGGGCGAAGATGCCCAACGGCCGCACGTGGGGTTCCACGAGCGCCGTCGACATCGACCCTGACGGCAAATCGATTTGGGTCGCCGAGCGATGCGGCGCCAACTCATGCGTGAATTCAAACTTGCCAGTCGTTCTGAAGTTTGACGAGACGGGCAAGCTCGTGAAGAGCTTCGGCGCTGGGATGTTTGCTTTTCCGCATGGTATTCACGTCGACCGGCAAGGAAACGTCTGGGTGACCGACGGCGTTCCTCCCGGCGCGGCGAATCAGCCGGCCGCAGCCGGCAAGAGTCACTTTGTGGTTAAGTTTAGCCCGGAAGGAAAGGTCTTGTTGACCTTAGGCAAACCCGGAGTCGCGGGCGCCGCGCCGGACACTTTCAATCAACCATCCGATGTGATCACCGCTCCCAACGGCGACATCTTCGTCGCGGACGGGCACGGCGGAAACACAAACGCGCGAATTGTGAAGTTCGACAAGAACGGCAAGTTCATTAAGACGTGGGGCAAGAAAGGCTCGGCGCCCGGCGAGTTCGACACGCCGCACGCGCTTGCGATGGACTCAAAAGGGAGGCTCTTGGTCGGCGATCGAAACAACAATCGCATTCAGATTTTCGATCAAGACGGAAAGTTCCTAGAAGAGTGGAAGCAGTTCAGCCGACCAAGCGGGCTCTACATAGACAAAAACGACGTGCTCTACGTCGCCGACTCCGAGTCGAACAAGGCGCGGCATCCCGGTTGGAAACGCGGGATCAGGATCGGCAGCGCGAAGGACGGTAAGGTTTGGTCGTTCATTCCCGATCCTGAATCGAACCCCGACACGGCGGCCACCAGCGCCGCTGAAGGCGTAGCGGCGGACGCGAAGGGCAATGTTTACGGCGCGGAAGTCGGACCGCGCGCGCTTAAGCGTTACGTCAAGAAGTAGGTTTGAGGGGGAGCAAATGAGAATCAAACTGGGGGCGCTCGCCGTCACGCCTGTCGTAGGAATATTCCTAACTGTCACGATCCTCGGTCAGAACTTCTCGCCAGAGCTTAACACCGGAGCTCAGCCGCCACTGCAGACATCCGGACGTAGCACCGCAGAGGCTTACTATGAACGAGGCAACGAGTATCTGAAGGCGGAACACTGTTCGGAAGCCGTTGAGGCTTTCAAGAAAGCGATTGCGCTTAAGCCAACGAGCGCTGCTTACAACAATCTTGGTCGAGCCTACTTTTGCCTGGTTAAGTATCCGGAAGCTGAGGCCGGATTCAAACAAGCGATCCGTCTAGACCCTGGCAACACCTCCGCTCTCTACAATCTCGGCGTGACGTATGCCCATCAGGTCAAGATAGAGGAAGGAAACAATGTGTACCTGATGCTGCGATCCAAAGATCCAGAGAGAGCGAAGGAGCTCAAGATTGACCTTGACCGCGCATGGGAGGCGCGCACGGCGATAGAAGAGGCGCACACCGAGATAGAAAAGGCAAAGAAGGCGTTGGCCGAGGCTTCGGGTGGGAGCGCTAAGGCTTACATAGCTCAGGGGGATAAATACCGTGAGGCAGAAGACTATGCCAGGGCGGTTGAGGCTTACAAGAAGGCGATCTCCCTTTCGCCTTCAATGGACGGGTACAACGGACTGGGCCTGGCCTATGCTGGGCTGAAGCAATATCCCAGCGCCGAATCTGCGTTTCAGCAAGCCATCCGCCTACTCCCCCGCGAAGCCATACTCCACTACAATTTAGCCGGCGCCTACGTTCAGATGGAGCAGTATGAAAAGGCTAGAGCTACTTTAGCTGAAGCGTTGCGTCTAAAACCCGACTATGCCGACGCCATCAACCTCCTGGGGTTTGCTTACTTCCGACTGAAGCAATACTCGGAAGCCACGGCGCAGTTTCGGCAGGCGATTCGTCTGGCACCCGATAATACAGTGGCACACTACAATCTCGGCAAGACCTACTTCCTGATGGGTAGGAAAGAAGAGGCGCAACAAATCTACCGAAAGCTTCTGACGTTAGATAAGGAAATGGCGGAGAAGCTTCTCGACGAGATCAAGAAAATGAAATAGTCCGAGCTGAGACGGCCATGAGGTTGTCAACGACCATTCTTCTTCTCTGGAGAAAAGGCGGCTGGACTAACATTGGACCTGATTGAAGAATCGCCGTGACAGAGTTCAGACAGGTTCAACTGAGAGAGGCAATGAAATGAAAACGCAAATAACAGTCTTTGCAACTGTGTCAATTATAGCGTTGTTCGCAGTAGCCATTGATCACGGCCGCGATGTCTTTGTCGTGAGCGCGACAGCGGCCCAGGCGACGAATCCACCCTACCTTAGCCAGATGCCGACGGTCGAGCGTGTGATGCGCGAGGTGAAAGGCAGTGATCCGATTGACGCCGCCGCGCGCCAGGCAGGCGTGTTCTGGCAACTTCGTGAGGTCATCGATGCTCTGGCCCGAAGCCAGGGCCGCAATCAATTTCGACTGACTCCCGACGAGCAGGCGCTCAAACAGAAGTACTATGTCGCTTACTACCAAGTTTGGCAGCCGGTTGAAAAGGCTCTTGCGCAGGATCGTCCAAGATTGTTCAAGCTCCAAGGCTACACCGTCGATCGCGATTTGCTCGGAGACGTTTTGGAACGACTAGGCTCGCCGGCGCTTCGAGCTGAATACTCCAGGGTGAGAGGGGATTCTGTGGCGCGTGCGCAGTCGCAGGTGCAAGCACAACAGCAAGCAGCCAAGCAGGAACAGGAGCGTTGGAAGACGCAGGACCAGGAGCTTATGAAGCCGCAGCAACAGCAGTCGGGAATCAGCCGTCAGCTGGCTCGTTGCCTTGCTGCAGGAAGGAGTCAAGAGCAGTGCTTCACCGGAAAAGGAGGTCAAGGAGGCCTGGGTATGATGCCACTTTTCAGTAATGAGTCGGCGCCGCCTGGCATTTCTCTGACTGGCGCGTATTCGTTGCCGAGCGGTTTCAGCATCTGGTTCTATCCCGAATATGCTCACATTACTTGCAAGGACGTGAAGGCGGACGCCGGCTATACAATCGACGTGAAGGAGAATCAGGTGCTTGTCAGACTTGTGCCGTCAAAGACCATAGGTCTCGGAGTGAAGCTCAGGAAATAACGAAGCTTCTTCCTCAATCGTCCAACCCGGATGAGTGGCAGGGTCAGCGAATCGCCTTCTTGCTAAGAGGCGACGGGAAGTTGGCCGGCTCTGGGCCAATCAATGTGACTGGAAACATGGTCGTGGGAACCGGGAAAGAAAGGGACCCACGCACACTAGAAATGACGGACGTCACTTACATGCAGACGAAAACAAGTAGTTGCACGCTGGGTGTGCTCAACTCAACTGGGCCCTCGCCGGTTCTCGGGTCGTTCGAGCAAATCGTGAACAAGTCGTTCGATATTGCGTCCGGCATCAAGGATAAAGCTGAAGCCAAGAATCCTCCTCCTGGTCTCAGAATCAATGGCAGTTACGTGAGCCAGTCGGGGTTTGACGTCGAATTCTATCCGGACTCTGCGGTCGTCAGTTGTCGCGATGCGACTGTCGCGCGCGACTACAGCGTTTCGCCAATCGGCAACAAAGTGTTAGTGAACATTCAGAACGGGGCCACGCCCATCCAGCTCGAATATAAACCCGATGGAAAACTGGTTGGATCTGGATCGGTCGAGGTGGACGGACGCATGTTTGTGGGTATGAAGGACCGAGTCGAAAACGGGGTGGTGGTTCACGATCCTGTTTTCAACGGACTGGTGATTCGCGATCCCGTTTTTCGGCCCATGACGGACACCTGCACGCTTGGCGTCCTCGCGCCCGGCTCACCTGGGACAAGCGGCTCTCCCACAACAACACAGCCCGCTTTGGCGCCGAACAATCCTCCCGCTGCGACTACTCAACGCGCCGCAGGCGGAAACGCAGTGTTGACCGTGACCAGCTTGCGGATGCAAGCCGGGGCGCGGTTGCTGTTACTGAGGGACAGTTTCGAGAACGCGCTGCGGAAGGGCGGCGTTCAACCGCCACCAGGAACGTCCGCGATGAAAGTTTGGCTAAACGCGTGCGCGAGTCAGCAGGCACTCTGTCAACAGGCCATGGCGATGACCGCGCCACTCGTTGTCAGCAGAACAGTCATTGACGCTAACGGCAAAGCGGAGTTTCCTGCGGTGCCTGCGGGAACTTACTACGTGTTTGCGTCAACACGGTACAACAATCAGCCGTTCTTTTGGGACCTGAGGGTTGATCTAAGACCGGGCGCAAATGCAGTGACGCTTGACCAACGTAACAGCGCGCCAATCAATTGATTTGGTTTCGTTGTTGCAGGTTCTAGGGAGAATTCATGCGAGCTTTTCTGATTGCAGTTGCAGTGGTTGTAATACCAAGCTCGGGCGCTGTCGCGCGATTACCTCAGGAGGTCAACCCGCGAGAGTCGGCCGACGTTGCCGAACTTACTCGGCTTGAGCGAGTGTGGAACGAGGCGTATGTGCGGGGCGATGCCGATGCTCTCGATCGCTTGTTGGCCGACGATCTGATAGTCCAGATGAGCGAAATGCAAGTCCTCGATAAGACAAAATCAATCGGGATTCTCCGATCAGGCAGAGTTAGATTCTCGCGTTATGAAACGTCGGACCTTCGCATTCGCGTCTATGATAACGCGGCTGTCGTAACGGGGCGGCTCGAACGAATACGCGATGCGCAGGGTCACCAGGCCGCCGACTATTGGCGGTTCACGAAGGTTTACGTTCGGCGGAATGGCAAATGGCAAGTCGTCGCCTGGCACGCTTCGACCGTAAGCCAATAATTCAAACGGAGTTCACTATGAAGAGACTTCTGATAGCTTCGTTTTTCCTTTTTGCTCCCTTAGCAACCTTCGCGCAATCACCCGTGCCCGAGATGAAGGCTGACGCCGACGTCAACTTCTTCAAGCTGCCGCCCGACCTTCATCTCGGGGAAGCGACCGGCGTCGCGGTCAATTCGAAGGGCCACGTGTTTGT
>DASXSR010000231.1:0-5007 GCA_036505875.1 Blastocatellia bacterium
CAATCGATCTCGACGGCGCGGACGCGGGCGATGAATTGCTGGCGCTCGACGCGGTTGACGCAGGTGTCGGGGATACAGTCGTAGTCGTGCGAGAAGGCTGGTCCGCGTCTACGACGGCAACAGGCGAACCCGGCGCGGCGATTGATTCGGCTATCGTAGGTGTAGTCGATACCGTTGAATACGAACCGTAATGAACCGGACCGAGTTTGTGTAAATTCAGGCGCCTGTGAAATGCGCGGCTTTCAGTAGCACAGCGTAATGTGGGGTTCATTCGGCCTTCAAGACTTTGACAATCGCCTTGATTGTATTCCAATTGCGCGTGGTGACCGGCACCCCGAGACGTTTATCGATCTGGCCGAGATAACTGATCGCCTTCATCTGCCGGCGATACAGACCCAGGACGAATCTGTCTTGAATCGCGATGACCTTCAACAGCCAGTCGGCGTCCGATGGCAGACTGAGAGGAAGAGGAGGCAGCGCACGAGGACGTTTGGCTGACACGCTCACGAAGTGAACTATGTCCGGGCCCGAGGGATATTGTGAGAATGGATTTTCTGAGGCGAGTTTGATGATGTCTCGCCCAGGACAAATCATGATTTCAGCATTGAACGGCAGCTTTCGAAGCAACTCAGCCCGCAGCTTTGCTTGAGGGGTTGGCTTGCGAACTACAAAAGTCCCCGCCGCGCCAATGTTGACGACGTCATACTTGGCCAAATCTTTGGCTAGGACGCTTGGCTGAAACGTCTTGTGCCCGCCAACGTTTACTCCCCTCAAGAAGACTACAAGCGCCATCCATTCCTCCTCTGCGCGATCTTATCGCCCGAGTATTTCTCTGACCAGCTTGTCTGCGCCGTGGAGTTTCTTCAGTGCCTCGATGATCGCCGCGCTGTGGACTCCGACGGCGCGTCCGCCCTCCGCTTCATCGACGTACCAGTAGCGATTCGGCAGCTTTTGAATGTTGCTATCAAAGTTCACCCCGACAATCTCTGCGTTTCGATTGATTACCGGGCTGCCCGAGTTCCCGCCGATTGTGTCCGCCGTGTAAACAAAGTTCAACGGCGTCGAGAGGTCGAGCTTGTCTTTGCCGTCACGATAGCGCTTGGGCAAATCATACGGAGGCTTTTCGTCGAAGCTTCGCGCGCGATCGTACAACCCGAAGTAAGTCGTCTTGTAAGCTACGAGCGTCGTGTCTTCTTCGTAGCCAAGCACTCGCCCGTAACTCAACCGCAAGCTGAAGGTCGCGTCTGGATAAACGCTCTTGCCGTAGACCGCGAAGCGCGCTTCGGCAATCTTTTGGCCGGCGCTCGTCTCGACGCTTTGGATCTTTTCCTCGAGCCAGGCGCGCAACTCACGCGTTATCGGCTCGACGTTGCGCGCGAGATTGATCATCGTATCATCAGACTTCGCGACGGCATCGGCGCCGCCTTCAATCAACGCTTTTCGGGCGTCGACATCGGCAAGCTTGGTTCCGCTAACGGCGCGCTTGGCTGCTTCTGCTGGAGACAAGCCACCTAGCGCCGCTCTCACAAACGAATCGCTATCTCCCAATGTCTTCCGAGCTTCTTCGAGCCAAGCGGAGAGCAAGTACTCTTCCATCTCCGGATAAATCGGAGCGCGCGACAGCAGACTGAAACGAAATGATTCCAGATTCGAATCACGAAGCTCGTCGTAACGTTGATTGTTTGGCTTGCGAGTCTCTTCCGAATACCGAACAATCGCTGCTGCGATCGTCGCCAAACGAGAGACCGGATTGCCAAACGGCGTTCCGAATAAGTCAACCCGGGAGGGAGTCAACGTCGAGAACGCAATGCGCTTGGCCATTTGAGGATAATCACGATAAGCCGCCGCTATCTGGTCCCACGCGCCGGTGTATTTTTGCAATTCCGCCTTTTGTTTGACCTGCTCGCGAAGCGCCTTTTCCTCCGCCTCTTTCTTCGCCATCATTCGTGGATTCATCAAGCCCTGCTGCTGGCCGACCAATCGCTTGATCGAGTTCTCCAGCGAGCGCCTCGACGAACCCGCGCGTCGTGCTTGCTCCGTTCCTCGCTCGGCATATCGCGCCAGCGCGTCGCGTCGCGAGGTCCACACTTGCATCTGTAAAGGATTCCCAACATCGCGTTGAAAGTGTAGCTGCGAGACAGTCAGCAAACGATTCGTCGAGCCTGGATTTCCCGGGAGCACAACGAACTCGCCGTCAGCCGCGCCATTGGCCGACCATTTGAAGTACTCGGTCTTCGCGGGCTGGCCGTTCTCGTAAACACGAAAGAACGCAACGTCGAGGTCGTAACGCGGATAAGTAAAGTTGTCATAGTCTCCGCCGAAAAAGCCGGTTTGCTCCTCGACCGAGAAGGCGAGCCTGATGTCCGTGTACTTCTTATACCGATAGAGCCAGTATTCGCCCCCGCTGTAAAGCGTCACCACCTCGCTTCTCAGCTTCGTTTTTTCGGTCGACTCTTTCTCGATCCTTGCGATCTCCGCTTTGCGCTGCTCATTGTCTTCTTTGTCCGAGGCGCCGGGTTTGACCGCCGCCTGAACGCGAGACGTCACGTCCTCGTATGAAACCAGCACATTCACTTCAAGATCGGGGCATTTGAGTTCTTCCTCACGACTCGCGGCGTAGAAGCCGTCGCGCGTGTAATCCTTTTCATTGGTTGAGACCTTCTGCAATTGCCCGCTCGCGACGTGCTGGTTGGTCATAAGAAGTCCATCGGGCGAAACAAACGCTCCCGAGCCGCCGTCGTTGAGTCGCACCGACGCAAGCCTGACGTGTTCGAGCCACGCGTCGGAAGGCTCAAAGTTATATCGCTCCTTCCACTGCTTACGAGGTGGATTGTCGAACGTCCACATTCCTTCGTCGGCAATGGACAGAACCATATGACCCGACAACAAGAGAATTGTCGTCGCGGTTAGAAATCTTTTCATGGTTTCGTCTTCTCAAAAGCCGGTTTGGGTTATCGACTTCGAATCGAACCTGGGCGCGTACTTCTTGGCAATGGTTTGGATCTCACTTGCCTTACCGATCAACACGAAAACCAAATTATCGAGCGGGAAATACTGTTTGATAACCCGCTGGGCGTCGGCAATCGTCATCGAGTCGATCTTGGAGTAATAGTTGTTAACCTCACCTTCGTCCAAGCCATAGAATTCGAGTTGAGTCAGCAGCGACGCCAGTTGATCGCTCGTTTCGATCGTCGGTGGAAACTGGCCCTTCAAGTACGTTTTCGCCGACTTTAGCTCTTCCTCGGAGATGCCCTTCTCGTGAAGCCGCTTCAAAACGTCGAGCGTCATATCGATGGCCTTCTCGGTCGTTTCGTTGCGCGTGAAGCTCGAGATGACAAATGGCCCGCGTACTTTGCGCTGGGTGAATGTTGAGCGCGCGCCGTAGGTCAAACCGGTCTTTATTCGAAGCTCAGTGTTGAGCATCGATGTGAAGCGCCCGCCGAACAGTGTGTTGACCACCTGAATGTAAACCCGGTCGGGATTGGTTCGAGAGATGCCGAGGTTTCCGATTTGATAAAACGTTTGTGTTGAATCCGGTTTGTCGATCAGCAGCAGTTTCTTGCCGACGAAGGTTGTCGGATCGGGAACGCCTGGCGCTGGGGTCGATGAGCCGCTCCACGCCCCGAACTTATCCGTCAGCATGCGCTCCATCTCGGCAGTGTTGAAGTCTCCCACCGCCGCCAGAATCGTGCTCGAAGGAAAGTAGTAAGCCCGATAGAACTTCAGCACGTCATCGCGTGTGATTGAAGCGACAGTTTTCTCGTCTCCGCTCAAAGGGCGCGCGTAAGGATGATTGCCATACAAGTATGCATTGAAATAATTGCCGATGACCGCTTGCGCCTGATCTTTCGCCGCGGTGATCTCATCGGCGCGCTGCTTCAGGAGTTTGTTGACCTCGTCTTGGGGAAACGTCGGGTTGAGCAATACGTCGGACAAAAGATTCAAGCCTGCACTGATGTCCTTCTTCACAAACTCGGCAACGCCGGATGTATAATCGGGACCCGTGCTGGCGTCGAGGATCCCGCCGACGAAATCGAGCTCCGATGAAATCTGATCAGCGCTGCGAGTCTTGGTTCCCTTCCTCAAAAGCCCGGCGGTAATGGATGCCACTCCATCTCTCCCCGTCGGATCGGAAACAGACCCGGCTGTGACGATGAAGTTGAAGCTGACGATTGGGACCTCGTGCTGCTCCATCAGAAGCAGGGTCATGCCGTTTTTCAGTTTCACCTTCTTGAACGGCGGGAGCTTCAATGTGCCATCGGCAGCGTAGACAGGCGTGGCTGCCGTGATCACGAGCAGTACAACAATCGAAAATATGAGAAGTCGCTTCATGATTTCTGCATCATTTCTGCATCAAGAGTCTACTTCTTTTCTCCCGTGCCGTGATTGGCTTCCGCCGGCTCCGGCACAAGCGTGGCCACCGTGCGATTCTTATCCGCAAAGTATTTCTGCGCCGCGCGCCGCACGTCATCCTTGGTAACCTTGCTGAACTCGGCGGCAGCGCTGAACAACTTGTTGTAATCGCCAACAAATATCTCATACGTACCAAGCGTGTTAGCGCGACCATCGATCGTCTTCATCTGGCGATAGAAGCCCGCAAGCAAGATGTTCTTCGCTTTCTCCAGCTCCCGATCCGTGATCATCTCCGACTTCAGTCTATCCAGCTCTTCGTAGACAGCTTTCTCAATCGACGCAGGTTCTATGGCGGCCTTGGGCTGCGCAGTAATCGTGAACAGCGTTGGATCGATGGCAAACTCGAAACCGCCCTCGATCGTAATCGCAAGCTGGTCCTTGTCGACCACGCGCTGGTACAAGCGCGAGCTTTCACCCGATAGCAAAATTGTCTCGAGCACTCGCAGCGCGTAGTAGTCAGGACTCGCAGTTTGCGGAACGTGATAAGAGATCATCAAGATCGGCAACTGAGCGTACTTTTTCACAACCAGGCGTCTCTCACCCAACTGCTCGGGCTCCTGTGTCGTCACCTTTGGTGGCGGATCATGGGAAGGG
>DASXSR010000232.1:0-10494 GCA_036505875.1 Blastocatellia bacterium
CGACGATAATGGTTGCTATTTCGTTTTCATGCATTATGTTACTCCGTCGTATGTTTCCGTATCGCGCAAAGACGCCAAGGACCGCAGAGACGCTAAGAAGAGCCGCCCGTCATCATCAAACCAATTTGTTCTTCGCTCACCGTTTTCGGATCGACCTCGCCAACGATGCGACCTTCGTAGATCACCATCACCCGATCGCTAAGGCTCAGCACCTCGTCAAGCTCAGCCGACACCAGCAAGACCGCCGCGCCAGCGTCTCGAAGCTCGATCAACTTTCGGTGAATGAACTCGGTCGCGCCGATGTCGACGCCGCGAGTCGGTTGGGACACGAGTATCAATCGCGGCTTGATATCGAATTCTCGCGCGACAATAAGCTTTTGCTGATTACCTCCGGACAAAGCTCGCGCGGGCAGGCTGATGTTTGGCGGCCGAACGTCGTATTCAGCCACCAACCGCTCTGCTCGCTTCACGATGACGCCGTTGTCCAGGAGTAAGGCGCCTGAAATGGGCGGATCGCGATGCACGCCGAGAATGCTGTTGCTCGCAAGATCGAACGTTAGCAGCAACCCGCGCCGATGGCGGTCCTCCGGAATGTGAGCGATGCCACGCCGCTTACGCTGGTACGGATCGAGCTTGTCGATGGGCTCACCTTCAAGCAGCACTTCGCCAGCGGTAGCTTTGCGAAGTCCGGCAAGTATCTCTATCAGTTCTGTCTGCCCGTTTCCTTCGACGCCCGCAATTCCCAGTATCTCTCCGCTGCGCACCTCGAACGAAACGTCGTCCAGTATCGCATTATGCTCGGCGCCGCCAAGCGTCAGCGCTCCCACGCTGAGCACTGGGTCGCTCGGCTTCGCTTCATCCTTCTTGACTCTCAGCAAAACCTCGCGACCGACCATCATTCGCGCGAGTCTTTCCGCCGTCGCTTCGCTTGTAGGCAGGTTGCCGACTACTTTGCCGTCCCGCATTACCGTTATGTTATCCGAGAGCGCCAGGACCTCGGCGAGCTTGTGGGTGATGATGATTATTGTCTTGCCTTGATCGCGCAGGCCGCGAAGAATGGCGAACATCTCGGCGACTTCTTGCGGTGTAAGCACGGCAGTCGGCTCGTCGAGGATCAAGATTCGCGCGCCGCGATAAAGCGTCTTGAGGATCTCGACGCGTTGCTGTTGTCCGACTGACAGTTCTGCGATTCGCGCGTCCGGGTTGATCTTCAAGCCGTACTTCTCGGATATCTCCCGCACTCGAGTTCGCGCCTTGCGATAGTCGATCGCGAGCCCGGCTGTTGGCTCGGCTCCAAGGACAATGTTCTCAGTCACCGTTAGCGGCTCGACCAGCATGAAGTGCTGATGCACCATGCCGAGCCCAAGCTTGATCGCGCCGCCCGGCCCGCTGATCGACTGCTGCCGGCCGTCGATCAAAATCTCACCCTCGTCAGCCGAATAAAAGCCGTAGAGGATATTCATGGCGGTGGACTTGCCAGCCCCGTTTTCGCCTATGATCGCGTGGATCGAGCGATCGCGCACGGCGAGGCTTATGTGATCGTTGGCGAGCACTTCTCCAAAGCGCTTGGTGATGCCGCGCATCTCGACTGCGAATTTGTGGTCCTCGGTCATATCAGTGTTGAAGCCGGACGACCAGCGCCGGCCAATAATAGTCGATCCGAACTCGAATGTGAAGCTGTGCCTTTGCCCGAAACCCTCGATTTAATCCCTTGCTTTTGAGATTTAACTAGGGATAGAATCTCACTTTGACTTTGCGGCATCCGCTGGGGAGTCCTTAATCACTTTTAACAAAGATAATGATCTCGTGAGGCCCCAACTTAATGGGTTCTCACGTTGTTTGGTGAGGGCGCCAGCGAATACTCCTGCGAAGTTTGTTTGTAAGCGGGATGCCGGATGCAGCCGCTCCGGCACTGCCATAGTTCCTCACGATCGATGGCGCCCGCTTCAGAATCAGCGCCGCGAGTGGTGAGCGCGACGCGCTCGCTGGCTCTCGCGGTACTGACCAGATTCCGGCCCTGAATTTATTTTGTAAAAGGAGAGTATCTATGGAGCGCATAGTTCTCAGGCATCTGAGTGGCTCGAAAGCAAATCAAGTCGAGGAGTTTCCGCTCAGCCACTTCAATGAGCTGACGATCGGACGCGATCCGTCGTCGACCGTAAAGTACGACCCGGATCGTGACGACCTGGTGGGCCGTCAGCACGCGAAGGTCACTCGCGACACGGCAAGTCCAAACGAATTCTTGATTACTGATCTTGGCAGCCGCAACGGCACCTTTGTCAACAAGCAGAGGATCGTCGGCACCGCAAAGGTCAGGCCGGGCGACGTGGTTCAGTTCGGCGCGGGCGGTCCGGAGTTTCAGTTTGACCTTGAGCCTCGTCCGGCGGATGTGGTTCGGCCGACGCGACTAGGCGCGGACACGATGGCGCCTACGCTTGCATCGGGCCCGCCGCCGACTCGGGTTGGCGGAGGGACGGCTCCGTATGCCGCAGCGATGACCGCAGCGCCGCCTGCGACGACAGGAGCACCCGGCACAACAGTTGGTAAGGCCACGGTCGAGCGGATGATCGGCCAGCAAAAGAGTCAGACAACGCTGTACATTCTTCTGGGGGGCGGCGCGATCATAGTGATTATTGCGCTGGTCGCAGGGCTCCTCATCTATCAGAATCTGAAGTCCAAGCAAGAGTTCGCAGGCGGCCTCAGCGACGTGGAACGCAAACGCGCCGAGGATGAAGCGGCCCGAAAAGCAGCCGCTCCGATGGCCCCGGGCGAGATCGTCGACAAATATAGCCCCGCGGTCGTCTCGATCGACGTGAGTTGGAAGCTGATCAACACCCAAAGCGGGCGTCAGGTTTATCACATATATGTTCCGAATGTGTGGGAGGCCAAGGACGGCAATAAATACCGGATTGTGAATGACGGCCGGCAAGAAGTGGCGACCTACTGGGTATTGAATGACGGCACATACGAGCCGGCGCTGAGCGACAATCCCGGCAGCCACCCGATTGGCGGCGGAGGCAGCGGAACGGGTTTCACCGTCACCAGCGACGGGTTCATCCTGACTGCGCGGCATGTCGGCGCGGGCTGGAACACCAGGTATCAGTACCCTGACGACGCTTATCCGGGCGTGCTGTGGATTGTAGGTCCGGATGGCAAATGGACGCTGAGGACCAATCCCGATACGGGAATGCCCGTCACATACAACATACCGACTAGTTGGGTTCCTTCAAATACCCGGCAGTTCGGGCGGGATGGGCTTCGCTATGCAGTTGACGGCAGGCACGAGTATATGAATGTAACCTTTCCCGGGAACAAGACGCCCTTCCCGGCGAAGGTGGCGCGAGTCTCAGACCGGCACGATGTGTGTCTGCTTAAGATTGATGTTCCGTCGGGGGTCCCGAAGGTGGAGCTTCACGATACGTATGACTCGATCAAGGCTGGCGACAACATCACCGTGCTCGGCTATCCTGCCGTGTCACCGATTGTCTATGGGATTGTCAAGTCTCAGGACGTTTTCAATCGCGAGGCCCAGTATAAAATGGTTCCCGATCCCAGCGTAACAACCGGCAACATTGGAAGAGTAATACGCAGCAAAGAAGGCTCGAAGGATGACGAGACGAGCAGCTTCGGCGATGCGTATCAATTGACGGCAAACCCCGGATCGGGCAACAGCGGCGGGCCTGTGTTTGACGATCGCGGAGGCGTGATCGGCATCTATTACGCGGGCCGCACGCTTGGCGGCGGAGCGAGCGGACAAGTCTCGTTCGCGGTGCCAATCCGCTATGCCCAAGAGTTGATGACCACAACCCCGAGACAGTAGTGAGACTATAAAACCACGGGGAGCACGGGGCACACGGGGAGAAATACTTTAAGAAAATTTTTCCTGCCCTGTGTTCCCCGTGCTCCCCGTGGTTGATTCATCTTTATGACCAGGCCGAACCTGATAAATGCATCGATCGGCGATTACCGCCTCGTAGATTACATCGGCGCGGGCGGGATGGGTGAGGTCTATCGTGGCGTTCATTCGAAAATCGGAAGAGTTGTCGCAATTAAGGTCTTGACGCAATCGGTCCCCGGTTCGAGCTGGGTCGCGCGGTTCCAAAACGAAGCGCGGATTCAGGCAAGCCTGCATCATCACAACATCGCGACGCTTTATGATTTCCTCGAACTAAACGGCCAGCCCTGTATCGTGATGGAATACGTCGACGGGCAGACGGTCCACGAACGAATCAAGTCTTTTGGCATCCTGCAAATCGCAGAAGCTCTTTATATTCTTCAAGCGGCGGCCGAAGCCATACACTACGTTCACAGCCACGGCGTCGTGCATCGCGACATCAAGTCGAACAACATAAAGATCAGCTCGACCGGCGAAGTAAAGCTTCTGGATTTCGGAATAGCCAAGTCGGGTGACACTCCGAGCCTGACGATGACCGGCGACGTTGTCGGCACCTTGGAGTACCTTTCGCCCGAACAAGTCAGAGGCGGCAACGCCGACGCGCGTTCGGACATCTGGGCGCTTGGTGTTTTGTTATATGAGATGGTTACGGGTCAGGTGCCGTTTAAATCGCCCAGCATCGGGGAGCTTTGCGACAATTTGTGTAAGGCCGACTACGCCCCCATTGCGAGCGTCAATCCTTCCGTCCCGCGTGAAGTAGAAGCCATGATCTCGCGATGCCTGAAGAAAAAACCCGGCGATCGGTATCAAACCGCTTGGGATGTTCTTCAAGATTCAAGACGCATTACGGCCGGTGTCGCCGCGCCGAACCTGACTGCGCCTAACAATAGATCGCTTCTAGCGGGAGCAAGGAAACATTGGTGGAAGGTGACGGCAGCGGTCGTGATCCCGCTCGTCTTGATTCTCATCATCTACTTTGCGATCCTGCCCTCGAATGATTCATCGGTCGGTCAGTCTAAACAGCAAGACCGGCAGGCTGTGAACCCGCCTTCGAAACCTTCCGACAGAGGCAAGGTCACGCCGCCAAGCCCGCAAGTTCCTATCGAACATTACAAGATTGACATGATGGATGGCGCTGCAATCGTTGAGATCATCGGAAGCAGCGGTAAGCACGTCGGAAAGACGCCTTACGAGTTCGACGCCGCGGTGGGCGAGAAGTTCGACGTCGTGCTCAAGCGCGACGGATTCAAGGATCTGCATGACCAGTTTACGGTGACTGTCAGCAAACACGAGTACAACTACTCACTCACAAAAAAGTGACGGGCCGATTAAGGAACACCAGGGAACATGTTTAGTTTTTGGAAAAAGCGGAAGCGAAAAAGTATCGACCAAGAAAGTGTAGAAACTGTTTCTGACGGGGAGCAGTCTGAAAGGCCACAATACGAAATTGCTGCCAGCCTTCTCAGTGATGTTGGTTGTGTTCGTGAGGTAAACGAAGACTGCATACGCTTCGTTCAACCAGGCGATCCCAAAGTCGTGGCCAAAAAAGGGATGTTGGTTCTTGTGTGTGACGGAATGGGAGGTCACTCCGCGGGCGAGGTCGCGAGCAACAAAGCAATCGACGTGATCAGCCGCGTCTATTACGAAGAAAACGGGGCGATGCAGTCCGCGCTCAAGAAGGCATTCAATCAAGCCAGCCGCGAAATCTTCGCGATGTCCGAGAAGGACGAAGCCCTCAAAGGAATGGGCACTACTTGCACGGCGCTGGTTTTGAAGAACGGCTCGGCGCTCGCCGCGCACGTGGGCGACAGCCGACTTTACCTAATCCGCAACGGCGGAATCTACGTGATGACCGAAGACCACTCCGAGGTGATGGAGATGGTCAAACGCGGGCTGATCAGCTTGGAAGAAGCGCGGCATCACCCGGACAAGAATGTCATCCTGCGAGCGATCGGGAGTCATCCTCAGGTCGAGGTTTCGACCTGGGACGAGCCGATGCCGGTTCGTGAGGGAGATCGCTTTCTGTTGTGCTCGGATGGACTGTACGACCTGGTTGAGGACGAGGAGATCAAGACTGAAGTGGAGAAGGCGGAGCCTCAAGGTGCGTGCGAGAGCCTGATTGCGCTCGCAAAAGAACGCGGAGGTCACGATAATATCAGCGTCGGCATCATCGCGATCAAGCCGATTGCCGAAGCCGAAGAAAAACCGGTGCGCGAGACTCGGGAGATGGAGGCGCGAGTATGATTGGCAGTATGGTTGGCAGCTACAAAATAACCGACAAGATCGGCGAAGGCGGAATGGGCGCGGTCTTTCGCGGGACCGACGTGATGCTCGAACGTGAAGTCGCAATCAAGATGCTTCGCCCTGAGCTGTCGCGCCAGCCGAACATCGTCGAGCGGTTCCGCTCTGAAGCAGTAACGCTTGCCAAGCTCAATCATCCCAACATCGCGACGTTGTACAGTTTCGTGCGCCAGGGCGATGACTTTTTCATGGTCATGGAGTTCGTCCGAGGCGAGACGCTGGATAACGTGATTCGGAACTCGGGCGCGATGGCTTGCGACAGGGCAACAGGCCTCTTTTGCCAGGCGCTGGAAGGGATCGATCACGCGCACCGGATGGGAATCATTCATCGCGACATCAAGCCGGCAAACATCATGCTGACCGAGAGCGGCACGCTCAAGGTGATGGACTTCGGAATCGCTCGCGTCCTTGGGACCGCCCGGATGACCAAGCAAGGCAACATCGTGGGCACGATAGAGTACATGTCACCCGAGCAGGTCCGCGGACAGGAAACCGACGCGCGATCCGACATTTACTCGCTTGGTATTCTGCTCTACGAAATGCTGACAGGCCGCGTGCCCTTCGCTTCCGACAGCGAGTACGATTTGATGAAGATGCAGATCGAAGACGCGCCCGCTCCGCCTCGCGTGTTTGCCGCTCACATTCCACAAGCGATTGAACAGGCGATCATGCGATCGCTGGCTAAGAAACCCGATGCGCGATTCCAAGGCGCAGCGGAGTTTCGAAATATGCTTCTGGGAGCAACAGGACCAGCCGTCGCGCCTTCGATTGTGGCGACGACTCCACCAGTGCGAGCAACCGAGCCGGTGATCGCCGCTACGCCGACTGCCGCCGTGGAACCAAGAGCGACCAGACTGGCTGCGGGTGCTTCCGCTCCGGTTGCGGGAGAGCAGATGAAACAGACGCGGCTTGCCGGTGGGGAGCCAGTTCCAGCTGCTTATCCAGCTCCGCCTGCGTTCCAAACGGCTGCGCCGGTCGCCCCAGCCAAGTCGAGCGCGAAGCTGTTCATTGCGCTTGCAGCGGTTGTGGTAGTGATCGTCGCTGTAGCTGGTGCTGCCTTTGTCATGCTCAGCGGCGGGAAGAAGCCGGCTGCGAAGACGCCTCCGCCGGTGACGCAGCCAGTTGAATCAGTCGCTCCTTCGTCGCCTCCTTCATCGACGGCGAGTCAGCCCGCGACGCCCACACCGCAGGCTCCGCCTCAGCCGGTCCAGCAGATTGAACCAGTCAAGCCTGCGGACCAACTGGCGGGCGGGAGCGACTCGCCCTCCGCCAACAAGAATGCGGGCAAGGTTACTAAGACCGCGCGAAAAGAGGGCGACGCGGAAGCAGCGGCTCGCAAAGAGAAGGAGCGCAAGGCCGCAGAGGCGAGGAGGCTTTTGAATCAGTGAGGCGCGCGCCAATCTTTTCTTGGGGCGTTATCAACAACCGAGTATCATGCAGTGACGGAGATGTATCAATGACAACCCAATCTCGCAACCGTGCGATCGTTGTTGTCCTGTCGGCGCTATCGCTGTTTACGATGGGCGGCGTCGCTCGCATGCAAGCCAAAAGACCCTACGACAAAACCACGCTGTTGAAGGTCGTGCAGTTGAATGCTCTTCCGACGACCGAAGTGGTCAGTCACGTCGAGCAACGCGGAGTCGATTTCCAGATGAACTCCGAAATAGAATCGGAGTTCCGCGGCGCTGGCGCGAGACCTGAGGTCATCAACGCCATACGAGCTAATTATCGCGGCGCAACCAGCAGCTCGACCGGCAGTACGACTAGCGGCACAGGTACAACCACAACAACGCCTTCAAAACCGGCGCCTGGCGTTCCGGCCGGCGCGCCGCTGTCTAAAGCCGAGATAATCACGATGCTTCAAAGCGGCGTTGCAACGACTCGCGTCGAGCAATTCGTCGAAGTGCGTGGCGTCAGCTTTGCGATGACTCCGCAGATCGCGCGCGAGATCAAAGAAGCGGGCGGCAACAACGCTCTGATCGGCGCGATTACCGCTAAAGCGACCGAAGCTCCGGTTACGTCCACGAGCCCCGCCCGCAAGCCTGCTCCGGCCGGGCCCGATTACGACGAGTTGACCGACAAGGCTGTCGCGGCAATACAAGCAAATAACTCTTACAACGCGATCAACTTTTTGCAGCAGGCTATCAACATCGATTCAACGAAGCCGCAGGCATATGGGCTGCTTGGCTACGCTCAGCTTTACGGCAGCCACGACATTCTTTCTGCGGAGCGTTCGATGCGGGCGGCTATCCAGCGCGGCGGAGGGGCGCCGTTTCGCGTCTATCACGATCACGACGGCTTCTTTAATTCGTGGTGCCAGGGATCGCTGTTCGTGACAAAGAGCAATGTCACTTATAAAGCGGACGACGGCAATCACACGTTCGAGGCAAGTCGCGGCGACATAAAAGAAGCGAAGATCAACGGCTTCGTGGGGTCGCAGTTCGGTGCGTTCCATCTGAGAGTCGGTGCGGGCAAAGGGAACAATTACAACTTCGCACCGGCAACCAGGCAAAAGAACGAGTCTAACCTGATCGTTAGTCTGATCAGCAGCAGTCAGTAGGTTGCGCAAGCTCAAGCTCGAACTCAGAGCAATAGATGAGGTGGTACAAATGATCGGCAGTGTAGTTGGGAACTATAAGATCGTCGACAAACTCGGTGAAGGTGGGATGGGCTCGGTCTTCAAAGGCGTGGACTTGATGCTCGAACGCGAGGTCGCGATAAAGATGTTGCGGCCGGAGCTGGCAAGCCAGGCGAACGTAGTCGAGCGGTTCCGCTCAGAGGCAGTGACTCTCGCCAAGCTCAATCATCCGAACGTCGCGACGCTTCACAGCTTCTTCCGTCAGGGAAACGACTTTTTTATGGTGATGGAATTCGTGCGCGGGGAGACCCTGGACGACGTGATAAAGCGGCAGGGCGCGATGCCTTGCGACCGGGCGGTCGAGTTGCTCGGTCACGCGCTTGAAGGAATCGATCACGCGCACAAGATGGGCATCGTCCACCGCGACATAAAACCGGCAAACATGATGTTGACCGAGTCGGGTTCCATCAAGGTGATGGATTTCGGCATCGCGCGCGTGCTCGGGACGGATCGCATGACGCGTGCCGGGCACTTGATCGGCACCGTCGAGTACATGTCGCCCGAACAGGTTCGCGGCGAGGAAACTGACGCGCGCTCGGACATTTATTCACTCGGTATTTTGCTTTACGAAATGCTGACCGGCCGAGTGCCGTTCAACAGCACCAGCGAGTACGAGTTGATGCGAAGCCAGATCGAGGACGCGCCGACGCCGCCGAGAACCTTCGCGCCGCACATTCCGCTTCCGGTGGAGCAGGCGATAATGCGCTCGCTTGCCAAGAAGCGCGAGGCGCGCTATCAGAGCGCCGCCGAGATGCGCACGGCGTTGACCAACGGCATCACCGCTGTTGCAGGCACCCAGCCGCGCGCCGGCGTTTATGCCGCGCCCGCAACGGTCTTGGACATACCGGTGGGAGCGCCGCCGTCGGATGAGGTCAAAGCTACGCGACTCGACGCCGACGCCGGCAGCGAGTTGAAAGAGACGCGACTCGGAGGAGCGAACGCGATGCCGGCTTACGCGCAGGCTTCGCCGGCCTCCTACGCGGCGTCTCCGCACGCGACGCAAGCTACGCCTTCCTTCCTGAGCAGGTTGAACTGGAAACATTATGCCGGAGCCGGAGCCGCGCTGGTGGCGTTAATCGCGTTGCCGATTGTGCTGCTAGGAGGGGGAGGCAAGCCCGCGTCTCAATCTCCGGCAGTTACGCAACCGCGCTCGCCAGCGACCGAAACCGCTCCAGTTCAGCAACCTCCTGCGCAAGCTGTAGAGGTTCCAAATCAGCCCGGTACGCCGATTTCCTCTGGAGGTTCGCAACCCAACAACTCCAACGCTGGCGGCGATTCGAGCGGCGGCAAGGGCGGGCGCGCTCGCACCGGCGGCAGCGGTCAGGCCCGTGATGCGTCCTCCGGAGGCGGCTCATCAGGAGAGAGAGCTGGTTCTGGCGAAGCTTCACAAGGTGACAAAGGTTCGGCCTCCAAACGCGAGCAAAGGTCCGACTCTGGGCGAGACACCGCGAAGAGGGAAGCGAAAAGAGAAGAGAAAAAGTCGGACGGCAAGGACAAGACAAGTAAGATTGGTGACGCCGCCAACGCTGTCGGCGGAGCGGTCAACAAGATCAAGGGACTCTTCGGCAAGAAGAAAAACGATTAGTAGGAAACAGTCTGCACGAAATACGGCGCCCGTGTCAACGCAGCTTTCACAAGGAAAGCGCGATGCGAAGCGGCG
>DASXSR010000233.1:0-7771 GCA_036505875.1 Blastocatellia bacterium
ACTGCCCGGGGTCGCCGGAATCTTTAACGATGTACTTATACTGTCGCTCTGCGGCGCGTACTTCAGTCTTTGTTACTTTCGAAGAAGCTACGGGCACAAGCACCGGCCGCGATTGTGAGGATGCGATGTGACTTTGCAATCCGCCGGCTTCGGTTAGACTGCTCAGGACAAGGTCGTAGTTCCCGGACTGCAAAGCTGCGTCCAGCTGATCGACGCCCATAACCGTGCGCGCCGACTTGTGGCCTACCTTCTTTAGCAATGTTCTAAGCGGTTCGACTCTCGCAACGTTGCCTGGAGCGGTCGAAGGAATATAGATCAGGATTGACGCCGGGTGCTGAGTACGCTGAAACCTAACCCCGCGACCTATCCTGAGCGACTTATCACCGCATGCGAATGCTGCCGTCAGGTTTAACAGCAGCATTGCAGCGATCATTCCCAACGCAAATATGGTTCTTCGCATCTGAGAACCCTCCTTTACTATCTTTTCCCCTGGAAAACTTCACTGATCTCTGGCGGAAGAACAAGCGGGTTGCATTGACGAACTCGCGTTGGTCACCCCGCCAGATAACGCTAAACTGCGGCAAATACTACAGCCGCATAAAAATGGAGTCAAGAACTATCCTTTGCTTCCCATCCTTTAGGACGCGACGGCTTAGTAGAATAATTCAATTACTTTTACTTCGGCACTCACGGACCTTTTGTCCATTGAGTTATGATTTCTTACTTCAACCCCTCTACGAGAAACAACCGATCCAGTTTACTCCAATACGTGTAGACGTATGATCTGCCGTCCGGGGTAATCTTGATGCCCCCAGGTTTAACTTCCAGATCCATCAGACCAACCGGGTCCGGTACAATATGATCTTTCCAGAGTTTTCGCCGGCCATCAGTTAGCTCAATCCGATAAATCTGAACGTCGGAATCATCAGGCCCGCGCACGTAAACAGCCCGCCCATCAGCAGTCCATTGAATAGGGACTTCGCCCAGATCCAGGCCACTAATCGGAGTTGCTGCCGTGCCAGTCGTGGGCGCGACGTAGTATCGGCCATCAGGCGCCCAGGTTAGCAGACGCTTCCCCTCCGGAGAGACAAGGAGTGCAATGACTCCCTCGTCTGTAATAGGGTTAATCTGCCCGCTTGATACATCCTGAATATAAGAGCGCTGGCTGTGGCCCTCCGCGATACCAGTGAATAGAATTCTGTTCCCATCAGGAAACCACGTAGCATAGTAAAATTCCGCGATATTGCCGCGCGGGAGCGCCTGTTGTTCTCCCGCTCCGGTTGGAAGAAGGACGAGTTGCGGAGGAGGTCCCTCTTGCAGCGCGATAGCCCATTTACCGTCAGGTGAAAGTGCAAGGGCTTTTCCCTGGCCGATGCGAAATGGGTCGTTTGATCCGTCCAGCTTTCGAAGGTACGTATAAGGAGTAGTATGTGATGGCGAGTGCCATTCATAAAAAAGCAGCATCTTTCCATCAGCCGAAATGTCAGCCGAGGTGGACCAATTAAACCAGGATAGATCTACCTCTTTCTGAGAGCCGGCGCTGAAAGCCATCATGCGGCTCCCCCCGCCCTGTACCTTAGACACGAGTGCCCGCCCGTCACGAAACGTATCGTGGATAAAGAGTGCCCCCTCCTCCGTTTGCATTGATCGCTCGCGACCGGAGAGCGTGACTGCCCGTAGCTTTCCTTGTCCTCGGGCGTGGAGTATCTCTGCGGAATACCATATCTCGTCACCAGTCGGCGACCAGGAGAGATTTCTGGTTCCGGGGGTTTCGGACAATACTCTTGTTTGGCGAGTCAGATCCACAACCATTACCAATCCTTCGATCTGACCCAAAACTGGATGATCGATGAACGCGACAAGGTCTCCCTTCGGCGATACGCGAATAGAGCCAATCCACCCCAGAGGTCTTGTATACAAGATATTACCGATAGGGTACTCAAGCTGGTATTTCTCATCTACCACGCGGACTATTGCCAACTCTTTGCCGTCAGGAGACCAGTCTGCTTCATAAACGTTGTCAGCTATCTCGCGCGGGGTACCTCCTACCACCGGCACCCGTGCAAGCGTTCCGTTGTGGCATTCGCCCCAGTCAAGTTCACAATCAAGCAGGATTGCCATTTCCCCGGTGGGTGAAATTGACTTGATGTCCCCGTGCAGCTTGAGCGAGCCGGACTCCGGACTCTCCAATCGGCTGGTAAAGAGTTCGATCGGCCGTCCGCCGAATGCCGCTCCGTAGACGACTGTTTGTCCATCTGGTGGGACGAATCTGGCCGAAGTTATAGTGCCCCTTCGGAAAGTGAGTTGTCGAAATGAGGGCCTGGAAGAAGTCGCTTGCCTCAGACCCGCGAAGAACGATACGACCGAGAAAACCGCAATGACGACAACGGCTGCTCCGATTGTCATCCAATTAAGAATAAATCTTCGCTTGCGTCCTTCACTCTCGATAATCAGGGTGCGCGGGTCCGCGGACGTTCGGGCGACGTTGCTATCAGCACCGACAGAATCTGTTTGTGCCGCCGAATCCTGCATAACCTCGTCGGAGCGTCTAGATGGAATGTCCTCCAGCTTAGCCTGGCTTTGTAATTCTTGGGCCAGCCGCTTCAAATCGATTTGCAACTCCCTGATTGTCTGATATCGCTCTTCGCGGTCTTTGGCCAGCGCTTTCTTCATCACCCACTCGAGCTCCGCAGGCACTCTTCGGGAGTATTGTTTAAGTGGCACAGGCTCTTCCTTCAGTATCGCGGCTATCACATCGCTCACGGTTGTACCGTCAAACGGCGCTCGGCCGGCAACCATCTCGTAGAGCACTACGCCGAGGCTGAAGATGTCGCTTCTCGAATCCACGGCAAGCCCTCGCGCTTGCTCCGGCGACATGTAGGTGACCGTGCCCATCACCAACCCGGCTTCGGTGGTAACTCTGGCAAGCGTTGATGCTTCATCATCGGGGTCGAGCGATTGCACCCTGGTCAGCTTGGCAAGCCCGAAGTCCAACACTTTCACCAGACCATCCGGGCGGAGCATGATGTTTTCGGGTTTGATGTCCCGATGCGCGATACCTGCCTTATGTGCCGCTCCCAACGCTGCCGTCACTTGGATCGCGACATCCAGCGCCTCCCGCAATCTGATCTTCGCCGACGTCATCTGCTGGCGGAGAGTCTGACCTTCAATGAATTCGGTGACTATGAAGTGCGCATCGCCCAGTTGCCCGATCTCATGAACGGTCACTATGTTGGGATGATTGAGCATCGAAGCTGCACGAGCTTCTTGCTCGAAGCGCTGCAACCGCTCCGGGTCTTGAGAGAAATGCGCCGGCAGCATCTTGAGCGCGACGCGGCGACCCAATCGAGTGTCTTGCGCGAGATATACTTCCCCCATCCCTCCCGCCCCGAGCAAGTCAACTATCTTATAAGGGCCAACCACTTGCCCTTCTGCTAATATGGTCGGCTTCTCGGCAATCAGGTCGGCGGCAAGGTCTGCGGCGGGCGCTTCGATGAAGCTCTCTGCCTGCTGGTGTGAGGTCAGCAGCGATTCGACTTCTTCGCGCAGCGATTCGTCGCCGCCACAGACTCTGCTCAGGAAGGCGGCGCGCCCTGAAGGCTCCTGTTCAAGGGCGGCGTGGAACAGGTCATCCATTTCTTTCCACCGTTCAGCTTTCATTCTGCTCCCTTTTGCTGATTTCGCGGTGCAGCCAGGCTTTGGCTAGTGTCCAATCGCGCATGACCGTGCCGGGCGATACTCCCAATACCTCAGCCGTCTCATCGATGCTCAACCCGCCGAAGAACCGCATTTCGACTATCTGACTCTTTCTTTGGTCAATCTCTGCCAGCGCACTCAGCGCGTCGTCGAGTGCTACGACCTCAGCGGCTCGCGCTTCAGATACGATCATCGCTTCATCGAGCGATGCCTTCTTCGCCCCGCCTCCGCGCTTAGCATAGTGACGACCTCGCGCGTAGTCAACCAGAATGCGTCGCATCATCTGCGAGGCTATCCCGAAGAAGTGCGCGCGGTTCTGCCACCTTACGCTTCGCTGATCGACCAGTCTGACGAAGGCTTCATTGACTAACGCGGATGTTTGCAGCGTGTGACCGGGACGTTCGCGGTTCATGTACAGGTGAGCCAACTTGTGCAGCTCGTCGTAGACCAGCGGCATCAGCTTATCAAGTGCCGCTTTATTTCCGTCGCTCCAATCCAAGAGCAACCGGGTGACTTCATCCTGAGAGGAAACGGTCATAACAACTCCGCTCGCGTGATCGATGAAGTATAGGTAACGCAGATAATACCACCATCTTTTGCGGGCGGCTATCTGCTCAAAGAATCCCTTTCTCCTTAGAGGTTCAGGTTGGGTTTCTCGCGTGAGTAGATGGAGCAGGAAAAATGCTCGCTCGCTGCACAGAGAAAGAGGATTTATGAAAATCAAAACTCGATCATTCACCTTGACATTGATACTAACCGCAATGACCGCTTGGAATATCTCGCCGGCGGGGCCTTGGGTTCCGTCAGTGAGAGCGTCGCGCTGTGTAGCTTACGACGGGCAGCCTTCACGAGTAATCGCTAATGGAAAGATCATATACGTCAGCCAGAAGAGAGAAAACAACGCCGACACATACACGATTCATTCCATCAACCCGGATGGGAGTGATCACGTGCAGCTCACGTCCGGGCCAAAGGACTTTTCACCTGTGTGGTCGCCGGATGGTTCACAAATCGCCTTCATGCGCGGGCAGGGTCAGCGATATGAGATTGAACTGATGAACGCTGACGGAAGCGGCCAACGGAGTCTTACTCCTCCCGAGGAGTCCGACGTGTCTCCTGCCTGGTCTCCTGACGGAAAGCATTTGGTTTTTGTGCGGGGTGTGAAGGAAGGTGATCCCACTCATGGCCAGATTTTCACGATGAGTGCCGATGGAAGCAATCGCCGACGTCTGACTCATCCCGACGAATTTGACCATTCGCCCGTTTGGTCCCCGGATGGAGAGAAGATTGCTTTCCTGCGGTATTCCAGGTACGGCGAGAGTCTTTTTGTAATCGAGGCGGACGGCGAGGAAAAGAGAATCGGCGGAATCATTTTTGGATTTTCGTGGTCGCCGGACGGCTCCAGCCTCGCCGTCAGCTCGTATGAGAGTCTCTACATCATCAACGCCGATGGAAGCGGGCTGAGGACGCTCACTGTTCCGCCGGTCAATAGCGCGTTTGATGTTGCATCTGACGCCCTGCCCGCCTGGTCGAGCGACGGTTCCAGAATCGCATTCACGCGATTCCTCGGCTGCAACATTGAACTGGTTGACTGCAAGAGCGAACAGCTCTGGGTCGTCAACGCCGACGGCAGCAATCCCCGGCAGCTTTTAGACCGTCCCGTCAGCGCGTTGATCCCTTCGTGGTCGCCGGACAGCCATCAGATTCTCTCTTGTGATACAGATCTTTTTGTCGTCGACGCCGACAAAGGCGGGATGACGAAGATCACGGACACAGATGACATCATTGAATTCAGCCCGTCCTGGCAGCCCATCGTCGTGAGCGGCTGCGCCGTCTCGGTCTCGGCGGTGGATGTCTCGTTCGAAGCTGAAGGAGGAACGGGCAGCATCGAAGTCACAGCCGCCAGCGACTGCGGTTGGACCGCCGTTAGCTACGTCGGCTGGATCAACATTACCCTGGGCGGCGGCGCAGGCAACGGGAGCGTTTCTTATTCAGTCGCGGCCAACGACCGTAGCGGTTCGCGAACTGCACGGTTCATTGTTGCCGGCCACATCGTTACTGTCGCGCAAGCCGGAGCACCCGCTCGAATCTTCGGAGTTCGAGTCGAAGGCAAGCAACTCTTCGTTTTTGGTGAACGCTTCGATCCCGGGGCAGTGATATTGCTCAACGGCGAGGAGCAGATAACTAAGAACGACCACCGAGATCCAAAGACTACGTTGATCGCGAAGAAGGCTGGCAAGAAGGTCAAACCCGGCGACAAGCTACAGGTGCGAAACCCGAACGGCCCCGTCTCGCCTGAGTTCATTTTCGCTGGGGAATAGTAACCTACCCAAATATCTGCTTCTGCAATGACGGCTGAGGATTGACTGACCTTCATCCTCAGCCCAATTTCCCAAGTTGAAAATCGCGAGCGTCGTTAGAGGTTTTCTTCGCATTTACCGCGTGTCTAGGTGTCGCGCCAAAGCGCTGTCCGCTAGTAACGGAAGGGAGGGCTATATGAAACGAGAAGGTGTCACCGGTCCCCGGGGAAGCAACGCGATCACGGTCGCTCACAGGACGGTTCCATCCTTGATACTGCTTGTTTTTCTTTTGTCGCTCGCGCTTCCGCGGCAGCTCAACGCACACGGCAGAGAGGACTCGCGGTCAGGCGCTCTACTGTCAACGAAACAACGCCAAAGGATACAAGGTTCATCTCGATCACAGCTCTCGGCAATTGGGGCGCAACATGTCGGCTCTGAAGCGACCGATCAATCCCAAACCTCGGCGGAAACCGCTGACGGCGCCATCCGCGAAGTAATCCCCGACAAGGATGGCACGCCCGTAGAAATCTCTGAGGACCGCGAGTACCGAGGCGAAGCAAATGCCTTGCGCTATCTGCTCGACCTAATCCGTAAGGAAAGCCTCCGACGCTCGCTTTTCAACGAAATAAGGCAGGCCATCAATCTCTACGCGAACGGTTTCAACGAGCGTTTTATTCAAGCCGCTCACGAGTTGTAGCAAACGGAAAGATCGCATACTTCCGCGAAGTTAGTGAAAACAACGGAGCGCATCGGTGTCGGGCAAACATCTTATAGTCCGTGGTGAAAACTTCGAGCTTGGCGCGGTGATATTGTTGAACGGGGTACAAGAGAGGACTGTAAGCGATAGCCAGAGCCCGAAAACTACATTGATCGGCAAGAAAGTTGGGAAGCGGATCCAACCTGGCGACAAGCTTCAGGTGCGAAACTCCAACGGCGCGATCTCGGAGGAATTCATTTTCGCGGGCCCATGAAGATCCGATCTTTTTAAAGTTCACTCAGGATTCGCTGCCAGGATGAGCCACGCGGATAGGGCTGCGGCCTTCTCATCGGCTCGCCACGGGCTACCGGCTGAACGTCCTATTTCGACGAGCCGATTCTTGAGCTTCGCCGTTGAACGATTCAATTCGCGCTCTGCAATTTCGTCGAGTCTTTTCTCGTCGAACGTTCGAATCCACAGGTCATTGGCCTTCGCGGCAACTTCAAGAACCTGACGGAACAGGACTCCCTCAGCCGCGTGCGCTCGTATGTGAGTGCTGCCGATCTTCTCGAGATTGCGATTGCCTGCTCCCACTATTCCAACGCCGCATACTTTAAGTCCTTCGGATTGCACTTCTTGAATGAGGCGCCTGAGATTCTTGGATGCTATGCGCTCGATGATAGCCGCAGTTTTGCGCACGGCGACTTGCGCTTGCTCCCACGGCAAATCCATAACTTCATGGTAGGGCTGGAACGTCGCCGGAACGGCCGGGTCAGTCAGCGTCAACACGGCGCGCTTCAGCACGCAGGGCGAATCAAGCCGATCGCTTAGAACAACTACGATGGCTCGCCCCGTCTTGGCACGCAGACCGATGCTGGCAGTCTTTGAATTAACCTTAGGCATCTCGTGGCCGTGGATTCTCCGGCGAATGCGAATGCTCATGCAGTCTCTCGGTTGTGTGTTCGCTGACGCTCGCTACGGAGCCTGCGAGCCATCGTTGCTCTGGTGGTGCTTCCAGTTTTGGCAGCGTATCGCTCCCAAGCGTTGCTGCCAGCTTCTTCTGGCGCGTGAATCTCTC
>DASXSR010000234.1:0-4531 GCA_036505875.1 Blastocatellia bacterium
GGACTTGGATTGCGTGCCGCTTGAGCATCTCGATCATCCCTTCCCTCGCTGCTTGGAGCAGCGAGTGTGTGCCCCGAAGGGGTCAGCTCAGAGCGGCCAGAATTTCCGGAAAAGGAGCGGTCAGAATTTACGGAACCCGCACCGGCAGACGAAGGCGACGTCCTTGAGGGGCGCTCGTACCTGGGACGCGTGCTGTGTACCACCTGTCCGTCTACCAACACTTCTCCGAGACCGACAACGAACCTGTGGCGCCTTATCTTGAGGTCGAAGGGCGAATCACTCGTGGAGTATCTCGATCTTGCGGAACTCCATCGGCGACGAGCCGAACTAACGTTCCGCTTGGCAGACGGCCGGGTGCTCGATTTTTCGATGGGCAATGAAAACGGGACGATCCGATCGACGGGACGCGGGCTCTTTACGCCCTGACCGTGGCGACTTGGTCCCCGCCTGGCTGGTTTGATCGGGCGTGCTCGCTGGAACGAAGCTAGCCGAGAACCTCCAAGGCCTTTTTCAGGGACTCGCGCACGCCATAGGGCGAGACCTTCGCGTCGCACCAGATTCCGACCGACACGGTCGCAAGACCCGAGTACGAGTCGGCAAATCCGATTGTGCATTCACCGGTCCGTTCAAAGGACACCGTCCGAATCTTCAGAGGCAATCCGTAGTCGCGAAGAACCAATCGTGCGATGTGTTCGACGTCAGCGCGTTCCACGTCCTCTCCTTCCGGTACGGCGTTCTCAAAAGCAACCGGAGTGCCAAGGCTGAGTATTAGACCAAGCCGTCGTTTGGCGATCTGACTCCAAAACCTGTTCTGAATTCAGACGATTGCGCCGGGAGCGTCGCAGAATGTGACAAGCGCTTACAACTGCGACCAGACGAGGTTCCAAGAGGCGCTTCGGGCAAATCGACCGAAAAAGAGCTTGCTGCCGGAGCAAAAATCCTTTGGCGATTCGCACGCTCGCGTCAACCATAGTCGCCAGCGTGTTCGCGACGTGAAACTGGCACGCGTCCTGCTCAGACCCGCATGAGAACTTTCAGTCCAAAAAGCCCATGCACGAACGCCCATCCGTCATAGATGCCGTTCAGCGTCTCAAAGGCTTGTATCTCGAAGTCCCTGGATTGCAGCTGACAGCCGACGATGCGTCGAAGCTGTCAGGACTGGAACACGACACATGCCGAATCGTGTTGGAGGCGTTGCAGGACGCGCACTTTTCTGAGGCGCGGGCGAAACGGGGCCTTCGTCGCAGAGGCGTAATTCTCCGGGTTTCTCATGCACACCACCATCCGTCGTTATCGCGTGAAGCTCAATGAGGCTGACAAGGCGATCCGATTGACCGAACAGGAACTCGTGCCGATCATCAGCCGAGTCCGTGGATTCGTGTCGTATCAGGCGGTCGAAATCGGCACTCAAGCCATCGTCTCGATCGGTGTGTATCGAGACCGAGCAGGAGCGGAAGAAGCTGACGCGGCCATGGAGCATTGGTCGGCGACGCACTTGGCCAGCTTCCTCGAAGGTCCTGCCAAGGTGACGCTCGGCGAGGTCCGGATTTCACTCGCCGCCAAAACCATCTAGGGCATCGCGTTTCGAGGCGCTCGCTCGCCGTCTTCCTCCTCTATATCTGTTCGGGATGCTGCTCGCGCCGACCGACTGGTGAGGATCGAGTCGATCTGCTCTCTCAGGAGGCGCACCTGAATGGCGCGCCGCCTTCCAGCGTGACCTGATCGCGTTCGAGATCAGATCCGGCGGCGATGCTCGAACACGACGGTGCCGTCGTGCTGAGCGCAGCATCCGTCGGAGAGGCGTTTTAGGTTCAGACACTTCCGGCGCACACACAAACCCGCGTTCGCTGGGCAGGTGTGGTAGAGTTCCCCACACTTGGCATTCATGGCTCTTAACTGACATTCAAACTAACCTCTTCGATGCCGGGTAAACGCCGTTCTCGTTCCACGCGCATTCCGAAGGCACGGCGGCTGCGAACGTCCGCCCTGAGCCGCAAGGACGTGACGCGAGCAGAATACAACGACATCATCAACATCCTGAATCAGCGCAACGACATTCTCAATGCACACCGAGACGCCATCACCGAGTTGCAACACGCCAGCGAAATCCAATTGAAGCGCATCGCGCAGATCCAAGCGGACTTGGATGACATCAAACGGGCGTGGACGAAGGTGCGTATGCTCGCGTAGCGGAGCACCGCAATGCCTTGGACGTGTCCCGCCTGCCGTATCGCCATTCAGCACAGCGAGGAGACGCCCCGCCCGAACATCATCTACCGCTGCCACGTGTGTCACCTTGAACTCGTCGCTGACACTGCGACCGGCAAATTGACCGTTGCGCCATTGCCGGCAGCGGACAAGAGCGATAAGCAAGAGTCCACGAAGCCGATTGGCTCGCCGCACTGGACGATTTCCGCAACTGGTTGATCCGAGAAGCAGCGTAAATGGCCTGTTATTGACAGGTTCGCCAGGGTTTCGCGAGGTGAGTCTCGAAGCGCGACGCAACCCGCCCCCAGCTCAAGCAGTCTACGGGCCGCTGACCCCATCCTCCCGAGTGAAACGATTGTCGTCGTATATCCGCCTGATGTCGGGAACTGAGCGTTGCGAAGCCCCGCACGCTTCGGCGGGTTGAGCCGACCAGACATCTCTAAGCCTGACCGGTCAGCCGCTTTTGGACGTCACCCGATACGGGAAACGCTCCGCGAGAATCTCGGACAGTCGCGCAAGCCGGTCGGCCGATTCGAAAACGTGGAAGGTGATGTGCCTTGTGATGCTTGGAATCTTCCGCTTGTAGGTCGAGAAATCTGTTTCGGTGTCGTACGTGAGCGTGTTTTCGAATGATCCTGGCCGCGCGGAGGGTAGTTGTTTCTGCAAACGCTTCATGCCACCAGAGCCGAGCGAGAGCACAAGAATGTCCTCGTCGATCTCATCAGGCCTGTCGTCAAAGAAATTGAATCCATCGCCATGGTACGGTGGGAATGCCAGCCACGGATAGTAGGTTTGGCGGAGATGCGGCGGCACAGCCAACACGGTTTGACAAAACACGAACTTAAATCTTCGGCCGACTCGCTTCGTCGCAACAAACGCGCTGTGGAGCATCGATGAATGTATCGAGAATGATCGCGTCGAAAGGTTCTCGCCCTGTCTGCTGCGAAGATCGAGCTCCTTGTACCGCGCCCGCTTGAAGTGAGACCAGGCTGTATCAAACAGCGCCCGGCCTTTTTCGACGGTGGAAAGCCGTTCGAACGCTAAACGGCGTTCCTTGGCGGCTTCACTCGCGACCCTGCTCCGCACGAGCGGGGCGATCACCTTCGTAACGCGCCTTGTCAGTCGTTCCGTAAATGCGTTGTCGCTCGGCGATGACCAAGCGATGATGTTGCGCATCTTGAGATCGAAGTGGACATGGCGGTTGCCGTTCGGGTCGTTGTCGCGTTCCCTGAAGTGATCGCTCCTGGCCGTGAAGATGACCGGTATCGCCCGCTGAGCGTAGCCGGCCTCGAAGTAGACAGATGGCCGCGCGTAGGTGAGGTCGGCTATGACCAAGTCGGCTGCCTCGATCTCCGAGATGATTCTTGTATCGATGTTGTCGTTGTGCTCTATGCGATCGACGCGCTGTGCATTGATTCCAAGAGGGGCGAGAGTCTTTCTCAAGATCTTGAAAATGGCATCGGTGTCCTTTTGACCAAACGCCATCGCGAAGAAGCAGCGCAGCTTTGCGGGCATGAGACGTACCGCGAAGATCCGTTCCCCAAAGAAGATCGTCAGCTCGCGCTGGGCGGGCCGAGGTTCTTCTCAACCTCTGCGAGCGTAATCATCATCATCATTGGATCGACCGGACACTCGTAAAATCCCGCACGAGCATAGAAGCGCTTCGCGTCGTCCGACATCGCATGAAGCAGCACCGCGCGAATGCCAGCGATTTGAGCGGCCGCGATCGTGCGGAGCAGGGCATCCTTTAGAAGCGCGGAACCAAGACCTTGTTTCTGGTAGGCGGAATCGACGGCCAAACGCGCAAGCACCATCACCGGAATTGGATCCGGCATGTTGCGTCTCGTTTTGGCGGACACGTCCTTGTGAGCCACTGCGCCGTTTGCGAGCGCATAGAAGGCGACTACACGTCCGCCGTCTCTCACGACGTAGGTCCGCGACGTGCCGAGCGCCTCATTCGCAAGCGCTCGGCGTTTCAGCCAATTGTCGAGTTCAGGCGTACCGGAGTCGAAACCGCTAACGTCGTGCTCGGCTGTCAGGTGCTCTGGAGCGCTAATTCCTTCCGCACTCATCGCTCCCAGGGTGCTTTTCTAGAGAGCAGCGCCCGCAGACGCGGGTTCTCGGCGGGAGACGCATCCAGGGCAGCGTTGAACTTCGCGAACGCATCCGTGTCCAGCTGAAAATACCGCTGGTCGAGAAGTACAGTTGTCGCTTCACGGGTTGCTGCGTCCAAAACGAACTGAGTACGGTCCTTCCCGGCAGCTTCAGCGGCTCGATCGATGAGCGTGCGTCGCTCTTCCTCGATGCGGATGTTGATGGTTCG
>DASXSR010000235.1:0-8654 GCA_036505875.1 Blastocatellia bacterium
CCTTTATCCTGTTCACCTTGATACTCCTAAACAGCGATTTTGATTTCATTCGAAACCAACTTTTCTGATGCGAACTCTCACGGAACGTGGCAACGCCCGTGCCTGTGGCTTGCGCCGCTGCTAAATGAAGTAAACGCGTGAGATACTAGGGTGCGGGCCGCTTGAAGTACGGTAAGAAAGAATGAATCAATCAGGCGGAAAGCTGTAAGCCGGTCAATCTGACGGATTGACTGCAACTATCCGCAGACTGCGCAGATGACACCCGTTAGAGGAGTAATAAGAGAAAAAACGCATTTGTTGAGAGGTGCCTTGAGTACGGAGTAAACCAGAGTCGCAACACAGCTTCCAAAGTTCCACGAAACCTGTGTCATCTGTGGACGGGCTTGGTTAGTTCATAGCGGCTGTCGATCTGATACTTCTTGTATTCGCTGTAGCGGCGCTCCATGCTGCGGTTGAATTTCGCGAGTAGCATGAGCCTTGCTGAGAGGTTCGCTTCCATGAGCGACGGAAGCCACACTTCGTCGCCGATCTTTTCCTGCTCGAACACGAAGGCCGTCGAGGGCGAGATTGAAGCTAACACTCCGCCGCCGATCTTGAATGAGTCCGTCAGCCGGGCCTCCAATCGCGCAATTTGCAGCGCTGTCTCATCAACCCAAATCGTCCCCGCCAGCTTACCCGCGATGTCCTCGGCGCGCGTCCTGGACTTGAATCCCTTGCGCGGCTCGAAGTCAAAAGCGATCACCTCGTGACCTCGAAACATCTCGCGGCGAACAGACGTGATCTCGCTGATGCGCAGAAAATCCTTGATCGTGATTTGATTCTTGTTGTTATCTTCTTCTCCGCGCGCGCGGGCGCGTTCCTTCTCCTCGAGCTTCTTTTCCCGGCGTTTGATTAGTTCTTCAACTTCTTTCTGCACGCGCTTGTCTTCCTTTTCGCGCTCGGCAGCGGATAGCTCTTTGCCGTTGACGCTGATCAGCCGCTCAACGAACCGGTTGGCAACCGGCGTTACTTCGTAGATCCGCGTCTCTGTTTCCTTCACTCGACCGTCGCCGTCGTGCTTTCTCTCGACTTGCGTGAGCCGATACGTGTAACGTTCGCGCATCTCCTCAATCTTGTCTTGATTTGCGATGATCGACTTCATTAACGAGTCAAGATCAGGCACGGGCGGTGCACCTTCCGTTTGCGGGTAACGGAACGCAATCGCGTCGACGCCGCGGTTGTGCTCTACGCGATCGACTGCGATTAGCAATTCGGGCGCGCCGGGTTTCTTCACCCTTATCGAGAACGGTTCCATCACACCGTCCACAACGCGATAATCGCCGTAGAATACTTGCTGAGTTCCGTCGCCGCTCTCTCGCTTGATGATCTGGTTTGTTGTGCCGTCGAAGAACACTTTCACTCGAACGCCGTCCCTGAGAAACTCAACAGCGTCGGCGTCGCGTCCTTCAATCGATGCTTTGCCGACGAGTTGTGGCACAATGCGATTGCGCCTAAGCTCACTCAGCCGGCTGTTCGCTAGGAGAGCTTCCAGTCTCAGCCGTTTGGCCTCTTCGCCCAGCAGGGTTCTCAACCCACGTGCGTCGAGCCGCCACGCCGACTTGCCGTTGTAACATTCGCTCTCCTTATAAGAGCCTGCTTCCAGGTCAATCCGCATGCTGCTAGGCGAAGAGAGCTGATAAGTGAAACGGCCAGTCGAACCGTCTGCCGCGCTCACGGTTCCGGAGATGAACGTGCTCTTGACGCGCGACGCAGCCGCGCCGCCCGATGCCTTCTTGTAGCGATCGACGATTTTGCTAGCGGATTGGTCGGCAGCCAGCGCCTCGGCGCCAACCGCAGCAACTAGTAATGTAAGAGCGAGCAGTCTTCTCATTTAGACCTCGACATCAAGATATACCGGCAAGAACGTTTCTGAGTGAGAACGAAATAATATCAGTTGCCTGCGCGAAAATTTAGTAGGCCCTCAAAGATGGCTTCGCGTCCTTGTGTTTGATATTGTCATCCACGTGAACGTCGAAGTCACTCGTACATATATGCAACTTGACCGTGCCGACGAGCTGAGTCCGGCTCGTATCGACGACCCGGAGGTTCGAATCGAGCGCCTGGGCTATTGCCCGGCGTCGTTCTATCGTTACTTGTATTGCGAGGTGGGCCGTTTCTATCACTGGATCGATAGGCTTCCGTGGACTGACGACAAGATAATCGCTCATCTCTCGCGTCCGGAGATAACTTTGTGGGTGTTGTATGTCGAACATGCTCCCGCGGGTTACTTCGAGCTCGAGCGCCACGATGACGGTTCTGTTGAGATCGCGTATTTTGGATTACTTCCGGAGTACATCGGAAGGGGGCTGGGCAAACACCTTCTGACAATCGCCGCTGAGGAGGCCTGGCGAGACGGCGCGAATCGGGTGTGGTTGCACACGTGCACGCTGGACGATGCGGCGGCGATGCCCAACTACCTGAAGCGCGGCTTCAAACCTTTCAAGAAAGAGTCCTACTCGACTGAGCTTGAGGATGACGAAAGGCTGCGCGTCTTTGAGCAATGAGAATGCAGCGAACAGCGGATTAACGTCTGCGGCGACTCCATTGCCGACCTTTAAAGCTTACTTTATACTGCGAGAGTCGAAAGAATACCTTCCACGGAGTCGAAAAGAACTTCCGCTCGAGCGATCTGCTAGGAGGTAAGGCGTGTCTGGACATTCAAAGTGGCATTCAATCAAGCACAAAAAGGGAGCGATCGACGCCAAGCGCGGCAAGATGTTCTCAAAGCTGATCAAAGAGTTAACGGTCGCCGCGCGGGGCGGCGGTGACCCGGCGGGAAACCCTCGCCTGCGCAAAGCGATGGACGACGCCAAAGCCATCAACATGCCAAAGGACACGATGACCAACGCGATAAAGCGCGGCACCGGCGAGATCGCAGGCGCGGCCATCGAGGATATAACTTATGAAGGGTACGGTCCGGGCGGAGTCGCGATGTTGATCGAATGTCAAACTGATAACCGCACGCGAACCGTCGCCGAGATCAGGCACATCTTCTCCAAACATGGCGGCAACCTCGGCGAGACCGGGTCGGTTGGTTGGATGTTTCAAAAGAAGGGCACGATCATCATCGACCGGA
The DNA here is from genome assembly GCA_036505875.1 of Blastocatellia bacterium. Classification (GTDB taxonomy): domain Bacteria; phylum Acidobacteriota; class Blastocatellia; order UBA7656; family UBA7656; genus Onstottus_A. The sequence continues at coordinate 3,116 of DASXSR010000235.1, forward strand.
ACGCGGTTGACGAAGAAAAGATCATGGAACTGGCGCTGGAAGCCGGCGCCGAGGACGTGAGCGATGACGAAGTATCCTGGGAAGTCGTCGCTTCGCCCGAGGACTTTAACTCGGTGCTTGACGCTGTCAAGGCCGCAGACCTCGAACCGCTATCGGCCGAACTTGTTATGCGTCCTACCAACTCAGTTCAAGTGACCGGACAAGCCGCCCAGCAGGTGCTTCGATTGATGGAAGCCCTCGAAGACCACGACGACGTTGCTACCGTAGCCGCCAACTTCGACATCCCGGCAGAAGAAATGGAAGCAGCAGGTTGAAATGGAGTCGGGTGAATCATGCGCGTGATGGGCGTCGATCCCGGAAGTGACATAACCGGCTATGGCATCATCGAAACCGATGGCCGGCGTTACGAGGTTGTCGAATACGCCGCCATTCGAACTTCTTCAAAGTCCCGTTTCGCCGACCGCTTGCTCCTCATCAGCAGAAAGCTTGAAGAAGTGATCCAGCGCCTGAGTCCCCAAGTCTGCGCGGTTGAGGATATGTTTTACGCCGTCAATGTCAAGAGCGCGATGAAGCTTGGACAGGTGCGCGGAGTAGTCTTGCTAACAGCGGCGCGGGCAAACGTCGAGGTGTTTGAATACTCTCCGCTGGAGATCAAGTCTGCTCTGGTTGGCTACGGTCGCGCGGAAAAGCAGCAAGTGCAAGAGATGGTGCGACTGCTTCTTAAGCTCAAGGAGGCGCCCGAGCCGCTCGATGCTTCGGACGCGCTGGCCGTGGCAATCTGTCACGCGAATACCGCTGGGACCTTGAGCGCCAGGAAATCCAGCAGCAGCAGGTAATCCGACAGAATCTTATGTCCTTTACGTCCCTCTCGTCTTTCTTATCCTTAACGTCGCTCAAGGCAAGGTGGGTCGGCTACGTTTCGGCAGTGCTTGGAATCGCGGCGGTGACCTTCGCGCTCAAGCTTCCCGGCCAGAGCATCAATCCGACGACAGTCGCTCTGGCGATGCTGCTGGTGGTGCTGTTCACGGCAGCAAGCTGGGGGGCGCGGCCAGCGATTGTCGCTTCCTTGTTTGGAGTTCTATGCTTCAACTTTTTCTTTTTGCCTCCGTTCGGGAGGTTTACCATCGATGCCCCGGACAACTGGATTGCGTTATTCGCCTTTCTGATCACCGCCGTCACCGCCGGACAGCTCTCGGCTCGCGTGAAACACCGAGCCGAAGAAGCTGAAGCGGGACGGCGCGAGATCGAGCGGTTGTATGACGAGTTGCGCGACGCTTTCGAGAGGGCCAGTCACACCGAAGCGCTGCGGCAAAGCGAGCGGCTGAAGTCCGCCTTGCTCGACGCGGTCACCCACGATCTGCGCACGCCGCTTACGTCAATCAAAGCTTCGGTCACCACTCTGCTTGACGAGATGGACGATAAGGCGTCAGTCGAGCTCGATGATGAAGCCCGGCGAGAAATGCTCGAGGTTATTAACGAGGAATGCGATCGCTTGAATCGATTCATCGAAGGGCTTGTCGAGCTTGCGCGCATAGAGGCCGGCGAGCTGCGGCTCAGGCGCCGCTGGGGAACCATCGAGGAGATGACCGAGACTGCCCTCGCGCGAGCACGAAAGATTACGAACGGGCGCCACGTCAGAATCGAGGTCGAACCCGATCTGCCGGTTGTGCTGGTAGACCCGCGGGCTGTCAGCGAGGTTATATATACGCTTGTCGACAACGCAGCGAAATATTCGGCTTCAGACATGCCAATCCATATCAACGCGGGACGAGACGGTGATGAGATGATACGAGTAAGCGTTCGGGACCACGGACGAGGCATACCGCTCGAATTGCGCGAGCGTGTTTTCGATAAGTTCTTTCGAGCAACCCGGGAGGCGGACTCAAAAAAGGGGCAGCCCTCTGGAACCGGGATGGGACTTGCCATCGCGCGAGGAATAGTCGAAGCGCACGGCGGACAAATATGGATTGAAAGCGGCGAAAGCGGGCGCGGGACACAAGTTGTCTTCACCGTACCGATCGGCGATGAGGAAGAAGCCGATTATCTGCAGGAAGACCAAACGGCAGTTGCCCGGGGCGCTGACGGTTAATAGAATGAAACGGTGGTTCAAAAGCAACGTATCCTTATAGCCGACGACGAACCCCAAATCACGCGAGTATTGCGCACTGGTCTGGCCACGCGCGGTTACGACGTTCGGGCTGCAGCGGACGGCGAGAGCGCTCTTGATACGTTCAATGATTGGCATCCAGATCTGGTAGTTACCGATCTGTCGATGCCCAACATGGATGGATTGGAGCTTTGCCGACGACTGAGGCTGTTATCACAGATTCCGATACTTGTGCTCTCGGTAAAGGGCGAAGAAAAAATCAAGGTTGAGGCGCTGGATGCCGGCGCCGATGATTACGTAACGAAACCATTCGGAATAGAAGAATTGCTTGCGCGCGTGCGCGCCGCCTTGCGACGCGCGCCTTCTGCGGCCGATGACCCGGCTTCATCGGTTTTGGAGGCGGGTGACTTCCGACTGGACCTCGAGACCCGCAGTGTCACAGTGCAAGGCAAGGACATTCATCTGACGCCGAAGGAGTTCGAGCTTCTTGCTCATCTCATCCGCCATGCTGGAAGAGTTCTCACCCATCGGAAACTGCTCACGGCTATTTGGGGCGGAAACTACGCCGAGCAGACCGAGTATCTGCGAGTGTTCATCGGACAACTCCGAAAGAAGATCGAGCCAGACCCCGCCGCTCCGCGCTACATCCTGACTGAACCGTGGATTGGTTATCGCTTCGATCCCGGCGTTTAGCTCTCGTTCGGGCGATCGTCCATTCTTAGCCGTCAAACACAAGCTGGAATCTTTACGAAATCTTTATGGAATCTTTATGCCTTCCTTATGCCGGAGCGCCTAGGATGTTTATGGGGCGAGTAGCGTGCTGAGACCGTCCCGCGACGGCCGCTAGATCGAAAATGCTTTCAGTTGGTCGCGAACTCAAGATCGGGGAACACGACGTCCTGTGCCGCCAATGCTCGTGGGACGGAGCAGGAGCCGAGCTTTCGACTGGTCTCGTCAAGGTGAGCCGCTCATCCATGTATCGCTACGTCTATCGATGCCCCGCGTGTGGAAGCTTTGATTTGGCGAGGAGAGGGAAGGTACTGCAGTTTCCCTCGCGTGTAAGCAGCCCAGAAAGTCGAACGGAAGCTTCCTTAGCGCGCAAGCGCGCAACTCCTTAGATCAATCCGCAACCGAATGAAGGGTTCAAAAACCACTCCCGATCCCCCGAAGTTCCAGGGCCGCGTCAAGGTCGTGGTCGCAACCACGGTGATGCTGTCGTTCATCTCTTTCTGGCGCGCAGCAGCTATTGTCCTAAACGACCTCGGATCATCGGCTTATTATGTAGGAGGCATTGCAGAACAAGCGGTTGGTCGAGCCGCTCCCTGGTTCATCCTCGGCGTCATGCTTTTCTCTTACGCCGTCCGCGCGGTGTACATTGAGTCGTGCGCCATGTTCACACGCGGAGGAGTTTACCGCGTGGTGAAGGAAGCCATGGGTGGGACGCTGGCCAAGCTGTCGGTCTCGGCGCTGATGTTTGACTATGTGCTGACGGGACCGATATCGGGCGTCTCGGCCGGGCAATACATCGTTGGTCTGTTCGCGCAGACCTTTACCTACTTCGGTCACCCCTGGAACCCATCTCCTGCGCTGACCAACTACATCGCGGCAGGCTTCGCGATTCTCATAACGGTCTACTTCTGGTGGCGCAACACGATGGGCATACATGAATCGTCCGACGATGCGCTGCGGATTATGTATGTGACGACGGTGATGGTAGTCGTGTTGATTCTGTGGTCCGGGTATAGCATCCTCACCAAGCCTGATGCGCAAAAACTGCCACCTTCGCCAGCCCCGCACAATCTGGCGTTCAATCGAGACGCGGTGGGTTGGTTGCCAAAGATTGCGCCGGGCGCGTTGCGCGAGTTGCCACCGGAAGAAACTTCTCCGGCCACAAGCGCAGAGCCCGAACAAACTACGTCCGAACCTCGCTTCGGTTTGGCTCCCAACGCGGGAGCGTTGCTGGGGCTTATCGGAATACTGATGGCGTTCGGGCATTCATTTCTTGCGATGTCCGGCGAGGAATCGCTCGCGCAAGTCAACCGCGAGCTCGAATATCCAAAGCATAAGAACCTCATGCGCGCCGGGTTTGTGATTTTTGTGTACTCGCTGCTGTTCACGTCGCTTGTTTCCTTCTTCGCTTTCGCGCTCATACCCGACGAAACGCGAATGCAGTTTAAGGACAACTTGATCAGCGGCATAGCGCTATACCTGGCGGGGCCGCTCACGCTGAAGCTCTTGTTTCAGGCCTTCATAGTGATAGTCGGCTTCCTGATGCTGGCAGGCGCGATTAACACCTCGATCATTGGCGCGAACGGCGTGCTCAATCGAGTTTCTGAAGACGGAGTGATGACCGATTGGTTCCGCGCGCCGCACAAGAAGTACGGCACGACCTACCGAATGATCAACCTGATAGTGTTCCTGCAATTGGTGGCGATCGTCGGATCGCGCGGAAACACCTACGCGCTGGGTGAGGCATATGCGTTCGGAGTAATCTGGTCCTTTGCCTTCAAAGGCCTGGCGATGCTCGTGCTGCGCTTCAAAGATAAATCGCCGCGCGAGTGGAAGGTTCCTTTCAACATCAAGATCGACTCAAACGAGATTCCGGTTGGACTAGGTTTGATAGCGATGGTGCTGTTCTCCATTGCAGGAATCAACCTGATTACAAAAGAAGTGGCGACGATCGCCGGTGGCGCATTCACGATTGTATTCTTCACAATTTTCACCGTCTCCGAGCGCATCAATCAGCGAAAGCTCGATCTGTCGCTGGCGGCGCTCGACCAGTTCACGCTGAGCTATCAGCCCGAAGTGAGCCTTGACTCGGTTCGCGCGAGGCCTGGCTGTGTGCTTGTCGCGGCGCGAGACTACAACACCCTCTCGCATCTGGACCGCGTGTTGGAGCGAACGAACCCCGAAATTCAAGATATTGTGGTGATGACCGTGCGTTTGATAAGGGGGCCCGACGCCGGCGAGCGTGATCTTTACGACACGACCCTCTTTACCGATTATGAGCAGCGATTGTTCACGCGCGTGGTTGCGCTTGCCGAAAAGCACGGCAAGCCGGTCGAGCTGGTGGTCGTTCCCGCGACAAACATCTTCGACGCCGTAGCTCAAACGGCGCTGCGCCTTGATGCGTCGGAGATCGTTGCCGGGGCCTCCTCGAAATTGTCCTCGCTAGAACAAGCGCGCGAGTTGGGTCGCGCGTGGGAGCGGCTGCCGGAAAAGCCGCGGCGTCAGGTATGGTTCAAGATTCTCGGCCCGCGGAACCGCGAATACAGCGTCTCCCTCGGTGCCCACGCTCCAGATCTGACGGATGAGGACATCAGCTTGATTCACAGGATCTGGCTTCGTGTAAGCCAGATCCCAGCCCGCCAACGTGTGCACCATCGCGACGTTGTTCGTGTTGCCCTGGAGCGGCTCGAGCGTGACTTGCGG
>DASXSR010000236.1:0-7866 GCA_036505875.1 Blastocatellia bacterium
GAGGTTATCGACTTGCGGAGCTTGAGTCCTTACGATTGGGAGACGATCTCGCGCTCGATTCAAAAGACCAACAAAGCACTGGTAGTTTACGAAGACGCCCGGTCCTGGGGCTATGGCGCGGAGATCGCGGCCCGCATAGCGGATGAGTTGTTTGAGTATCTCGACGGCCCGGTGCGCAGAGTGGCCGCGCTCGATACGTTTGTGGCTTATGCGCCTGAGCTTGAAGATGAGATCCTGCCGCAGGTTGATGATGTGGCCCGAGCAATTCTTGATCTAGTCCGATACTGACTCGGACTCCCGACAGGCCAGGCCTCTCCGTGATAGAATCTAGTTCGCCGAAACCTTTGTAAGGCCACGGGAATTCCACAATGTTCGACGCTGGCGCGCTGACATTTAGAGAATTTGTAATGAGCGAACCTCTGCCACTCGCGACTATTCAGAATGCGGTGTTCGAATTCTTGCGTGGTCGTGATGACGGAGTTGTGTTCGGAGCTCAGGCGGTTAACGCGTATGTCGATGAACCGCGAATGAGCCAGGATGTTGATCTTCTTTCGACGCGCGCGAAAGAGCTAGCAGAGGAATTGCGCGAGCACCTGAGTCAACGATTCCACATCGCCCTGCGTGTGAGTAAGATCGCGCGTGGCCGCGGTTATCGGCTGTTTCAGATTCGCAAGTCTGGCAATCGCCATCTAGTCGATATCAGGCCGATTGCCTCGCTACCCTCCGCCCGGAGAGTCGAGGGCGTGCTTGTGATCGCGCCTCCTGAATTGATTGCCAGCAAAGTGATTTCTTACTATCGGCGACGCGGCAAGCCAAAATCGGGAACAGACTGGCGAGACATCGCAATGCTTTTGCTCCAATTCCCCGATCTCAAGGGCAAGGCCGGTCCGGTAGCTGATGCTATTCGCGCCGCGGCCGTTGAGCCTGAAGTGCTGGCTACCTGGAATGACTTGGTCGCTCAGGAGATTAAGCCGCCAGACGCCGACGAAGAGTTCTGAAATAGCACTACCTGTGACTTCGACGGCCGACTAAATTTGTGCCCGACTAGATTTGCTGACTTGAAGAGCATGTTTTGTAATACTCGACATACGAGTGTTGATTATGAAATCGATCAATAACAACGGTAGACGTAACAAAAGAACTCCGTCGAAACCGAAGCCAAGCAGCGCGCCAGCTAGTGAGCGAAGAAAGAAGGAAGAACGCCCGCAGCCCACCGCCAACGATCTCATGCTGGAAGCCTGGAAGAGAATCTACGAGGCCCGCCGCGAGAGACTGCTCTAGAATATGTCCGGCATCGTCTTTGACACCCCCTACCGAGTTTGCGGCGGCGTGATTACTTCATCAGACGCTAACGGCTCACCTCGGCGGCTTAGTCTCAAGCTCCAACTCGCGGCGATTCCCTGCGCGGCGAGGTTTCATCAGCGACCACAGCTTTGCTACTAAACCGTGTGAAGAATAAATCGTGGCGATTATCAGCAAGAACCACTGCGAATAAAACCAGATCAGCACCACAGCCAGCGCTAACCCGATTATCAAGATTCGCGGATTGCGATTGCCAACGCCAAGGTTCTTAAGGCTCGAATAGCGCAACGTCGAGATCATCAAAAAAGCAAGGCAGACCACCAACACAAGCAACGCGGTTGCATACACTTGTGGGCCTATCGTGAGCGACCACAGGTGCCTGTCTCCGACATAGCCAACGGGGCGAGGTGAGAAGTGAGTGATCGCGGCGATCATCGTCGCGCCTGGGGGAATCGGCATTCCTACGAAAGCTTTCTTATCCACCTTCGGATTCTTCGGAGGCAGATTTGAGTACGGACGACGCGCCTGCACGTTGAATCGCGCCAGCCTCAATGCGCCGCAGATCAGAAACAAGAACGAGGCTGCCCAGCCGACGTTGTGAAGTTCCGGAACCTCACCGTAGCCCCAGGCGAACGCCATCACCGCTGGCGCTATTCCGAATGAAACAACGTCGGCGATCGAATCAAGCTCGAGCCCGAACTCCGAAGTGGCATTGGTCATTCGAGCCACCCTGCCATCCAGCAAATCAAAAAGCGCCGCAAGCCCGATTGTGATCGCTGCGCGGTCGAAGTGCTCGGTCGCTGAGGCGATCGCCGCCGGATTTGCGCTCTCCGAGCCGTTGCCCAACCCTGCGAGTGCGACCCATCTCGCGCCCGCAAGCGATTCCATCACGGAATAAAAGCCGCAGAAGATATTCGCGGTCGTTAGCAGACTGGGGATAACGAACACGCCTTTGCGAAACCTCTGCCTCAATCGGCGAGCCTGAGCTTCATCAACCGCGTTCGATGTTCTGCTTACCATCGCCCCCTCGTGATTGCCTTCAACACATCCTTGCAGATACTACCACTGACATTGCCCGGCCCAAAATCGGCGTGCTACTATCGACTCTCCCGTGCAGAGGTTGGTTTAATCTGATGCTCCGCTTTCGGCAGCCGTTTCTCATCGCAATATCGGTCGTTTTTATTGCATTCCCGTCAGTACCACGAGCGATAGCCAGCGTCTTTCCCAGTCAGAGTATGCTTACACACTTGCCGCCGACATCACCACCCGAAGCCCCTCAGGTCGTCGGGCAACAGCCGCAACAAACACGGCAGGAATCCGAAGATCAGAAAGATAAGCGTGCGAAAAAGGCTGAACGAAAAAAGGAGGCGCCGGCTGAGAAAGAAGAAGGCTCACCCTCGAAAGCAGTTGCTGCGAAGGATGAGGTGGTTGAAATTGTCGCCGACAAACAATCAAAGTCCGGCGATCTAGTCGTCTACGAAGGCTACGTCAACGCAACGCAAGACCAGGATCGCTTGCAAGCTGATCGGTTGACGCTCAACACCACGACCAACGACGCCGTTGCTGAGGGCAACGTGATCTACGATCAAGGCGCCGATCAGCGAGTGACTGCCCGCCGCGCGGAAATCAATTGGAACACCAAGAAAGGCGTCTTCTGGGACACGACCGGCTTCACCAACCGCACCCAGACCGGCGACTACGTTTTTTTCACCGCGGCGCGCGTCGAGAAGACAGGCCCAGATACGTACGAGCTGTACGACGCGGAGGTCACCGCGTGTGAAGACGCCGTTCCCAAGTGGGGATTCAAGGTCAGGCACGCCGAGCTGAAAATGGGTGACCGCGTGATCATGCACAACGCGGTGTTCCACATAAAGACGCTTCCCGCTTTCGTGTTGCCCTACGCCTGGATACCGGCGACGAGAAAAGAACGCAAGTCAGGATTTCTGTTGCCGAGCACCGGCACGTCAAACCAAAAAGGGCGCACGCTCAAGCTCGCTTATTACCAGACGCTCGGCGAGTCGGCGGACATAACCTTCCGGGGCGATATCTACACTCGGCGCGGTATCGGGTTGGGCGCCGAGTTTCGCGCGCAGACCGACGAGAAATCTTATCTGAGACTCGGGGGGTTCACAGTTAAGGACCGACTGTTTGGGCCGCCGGGCGAGAATCAAGGCGGAACCGCGTTTATCGTCGAAGGCATCCAGCATCTCCCTCACGGCTGGCTGGCAGTTGGCAACGTATCGCTGGTTTCGAGTCTCGCTTTTCGCCAGATTTTTTCCGACGACATCTCCCAGGTCATCGACCCGAGACGCGAATCGACTTTCTATGCGAACAACAATTCGAACGGATTCAGCTTCAACTTTCTCGCGTCGAATGAGACGACGACGCTGTTCGCTCCGAGTCGCAATCCGCAAACTCCAAGCGCGGGAACCAATTTCGACATCAAAGTTAGACAGGCGCCTGAGGTAAACATTACCGTCTATCCGCGCCGGTTCTTCGGAAACATTCCGATTTATTTTTCCGTTGACTCGAGCGTCGGCGCGCTAAAGAAAGAAGAAACGGTCGACCCGAACGTTGTGTTTGCCACGCCCGCTTCGGTTCAGCGCTTCGATTTTCAGCCGAAGATTACGGTGCCGCTTGCGACAGTGGCGGGAGTGGCGGTCACTCCGAGCCTAACGCTGCGCGAAACGTTTTACACAAGCAGTCTGGATCCCAACGTGCGGCCTTTCGATCCCGACAAGTTCACGCTCGATCCCGCCGATCCAAGGCTCAATCCCAGTCGTGTCGAGTTCAAGCCTGACCTCAAGCTCTTCGATCGCAACTTGCTGAACCCGATCATCGAGAAGAATATTTCGCGTCACTATGCTGAGCTTGCGGTGGATATTCGTCCGCCGGCGCTCGAGAAGACTTACACCAACGAGGACGGCTCGACGCGGTTCAAACACGTGATAGAGCCTTACATTACTTATCGATTGATCGGCGGGATTGGTAATGAGTTCAACAGAATTATCCGGTTCGATGAAGCCGATGCGGTGGCCGACACAAACGAGGTCGAGTATGCGGTGGTAAATCGATTCTTCACCAAACAGCTTGCTGCGGATGTGACTCGCAAGCGACCAAGGATTCGTCGTCCGCCATCGGGAATGAAGCCAGTGCGCCCAAGCGACAAGGAAAACCTGGATCGCGACAAACAACCACCGGGTCAAGCGGAGAATAAAGGCGAGGCTCCAAAAAAGAGCGAGTCTGCCGGCGAAGCAAAGTCTGAGAGCAAATCGGAGCCGGCGCAGACAGCCGAATCGAAACAGAAGCTCGAAACGGGTCAACAGCAGGAGTTGAACGCGAAGGACAGAGCCAATCAGCAGAAACAAGCAGGGACCCCGCGCGCGGACAATCACGAGGCTGCCGCCCCAGAGACGGCCAACAGCGAGAATGCAGCGCCGCAAGCTTACGAGTTATTGACGATCAGAGTCGCGCAGAAATACTTCTTCGATCGTACTTTCGGCGGTGCGCTGATTGAGGGGCGTCGCAACCAGTTTTATCCGATCAACACGATGTCTGGTTTCACGTTTGGCGGACGCGAGCGCGCCTTTTCTCCGCTCAACCTCGCCGTGCGCTATCGGCCGTTGTCGTCGGTTTATGCCGATCTGCGAATGGACTTCAGCAATGACGAGGGTGTCGTGAGGAATGTTATTGTCGGCGGAGGGATGAGAACCGACAAGGTAACGGTGTCGGCAAGCTATTATCTGTCGCGTCAAACAAAGCTGCCGACCACCGGATTCGAGCCCGGCACGTTTCCAGGCGATCAAGTCAGCGCCACGTTGCAGCTTGGGAATGATCTGCGCGGATTGTATGGCGGCTCGCGGATGACTTATGACTTCACCGATCGATTCATCACCGACACTCAGATCTCACGCGGGCGACTAATGAATTCGCGCAGCTACATCGGCTATTCGTGGGATTGTTGCGGCGTCCAGTTCAACTACAGTACGTTCAAGGCCGGACTCCGCAACGAGAGCGCGTGGTCGTTCACGTTTACACTTGCGGGACTGGGGAGCTATGGAACTGACCAATTCTCTCAGCTTGGCGGCGGCAGGGGCGCGCGCAAGCGCGGCAAGCGAACGCGTGCCGATGATGATTACTATTAGTTCGCAGTCCCCGGTCAGTAGCCCGTGGCGAGTAGCTCTGGATTACTGCCGACAGATTGCAGATCAATCAGTTTGATTCAAGTCCGGCGCGAACTTGATGAGGTGTTGATCGCCTCACGTCGCAACGACTTCAGATTGTTACTCATCTAAGGGGACCAGATGCGGCCACGCACGGTCGGTATCGACGGACTACGGCGATTTCACGCCGGGCGACCAATGCTCTCCGTGCTGGCAGTTGCCATGATCTCCTTTGTTTTCGGGTGCAGCGGTCCAGCTAAGCAAAACAATGCGAACGCGAGAGTGACTTCAGGCGCTAAGCCCGTTAACAACAACGCGAGTTCGCAGGCGCCGAGCAGTCAAGCTGACATTAATATCAGAGAGCCCGACCGTTACAGCGTCGCGATGACAATCAGCGCGCAAGAGACTGCATCAGAAGCGCCGACTCCGATGTCGACGTTGCAGTTCAGCTTTTCACGGTTTGACGCCGACCGGCGGTGGGCGTTCACGCTGTCCCCGCCGTTGGGGCAGGTAGTCTATTTGGAAAAATCCGGACTGAAATATCTTGTTCTTCTGGGAAGCAAACAATACGTTGAACTGACGCCCGACGCGCTTGGTTTCCAGGTTGGCGCCGCGCTTTCACCCATCTCGTTCCCGCAGCAGATGCAGTCGCGTCTGCGGGTCGAAAGGGTTGGACCGCAGCCAATCAATGGACGAACTGCGGTTGAGCACAGGATAAGAAGCGGAACGGAGTCTTCGACGCAGACTGAGGGCCTTATCTTTGTCGATCAGGAGACGGGCCTGCCTCTTCGCTCTGAGGTAACCACAACTCAGCCGGACGGCAAGAAGTGGCGAGTGATTGTTGAAGAACGCGAGATTCAGCTCAATCCTGACCGGACGCAGTTCGATGTGCCTGGAGGTCTGAAGAAGGTCTCCGGGCAGGAAGCAAAGCAACAAATGTCGAGCTTCGCCGACGCGCTCCGCCCGTTCGCGAATGTGATGAGCGGTGCGCCGCCGTCAGCCAACCCCGGTCAACCGGCGCCGAAGAACAAGTAAGAACGTGAAAGCAACCGGTGATATGCGTATGCTCATACGCAACCTCAAAGATCTTCGCGCGTGTTTTGCGTTGCTGCTTGTTTTGTGTCTATCCCTCTCCTTTATCAGTTGCGGAGGTTCAAAAACAGGAGCAAAGCAACTGACTCTCGCGGTGAACTCAGGCGTCGAGGGTGATGCGCTGAAGCAAGCGGCGCGCGATTACGAAGCTCTCGCCGGTGTGCACATCAGCATTGCCGAGTTTCCCTACGACAATCTTTTCGAGAAGGAGTTGATCGATCTGACTGCCGGGACGGGAGCCTACGACCTGATCATGCTTGACGATCCCTGGTTCCCGCGGTTCGCAACTGAACAGCTTCTAACCGAGCTGGCGCCGCTGTACAACGCGCGCGGACAATCGGGCCCTGACGATGATTTCGTCCGCTCTTCTGTCGCAGTTTGTAAGCATCCTTATGAAACGGGGAATCTGTTCGCTTTGCCTTATGTCGGCAACTCGCAGTTGTTCTTCTATCGCAAAGATCTGTTCGAAAAACACAATTTGAAGGAGCCGGTAACCTGGAACGATGTCTTGACTGCCGCAAAGACAATCGACGAGCGCGAGCGCAACGGTGCGCCGGGCGGAGGACGAGTCTACGGGTATGTGATGCGGGCCGCTCGCGGCAATTCTGCGGTGGCCGATTTCATGCCGATCTTCTGGTCGTTCGGAGCGGAGATGTTTGATGCGAGCGGCAAGCCCGCGGTTAATAGTCAGAATGGCATCAACGCGCTGCAATTCATGCTCGAGCTAGGCAAGTACTCGCCGCCGGGATATGTAAGCTTCAACGCGAGCGAAGTCTCGGCACATTTGCTTCAGGGTACTGCGGCGATGTCGATCAACTGGCCCGCGTGGATCAGCGCGTTCAACGATCCGGCGAAATCCAAGGTTGTTGGAAAAGTGCGTTTTGCTACGATGCCGGGCGAACGGGGTGAGGGTCGAGCCGAAATCGGCAACTGGCTGATTGCGATCCCACGGGCTTCCGAGAAGCGCGACGCCGCGTTCGACTTTTTGCTATCGTCAACTTCCGCCGAGCAGATGAAGAAGTCGGCTCTTGCCGGCAATCCGCCCACGCGGCGCTCGGTGTTCAATGATCCGGAGCTTCTGGGAAAGTTTCCATCGTATCCGGCTCAGCTCCGCTCGCTCGAGTCCTCGAAGCCTCGCCCGCGAACGCCGCAATGGAACGAGATTGAGAACATCTTCGGGATATTCTTGTCCCGCGCTAACAGCGGAGAGCTAACTGCGGAAGACGCGATGAACCGGGCCAACGCGGAAATAGAGAAGATCATCGCGCGCGGAAGGTAGCACCGACTTGAGGCTGTGTTTTCAGGCGAG
>DASXSR010000237.1:0-7263 GCA_036505875.1 Blastocatellia bacterium
ACGTCAGTCAGAGAATCAATCTAACGGAAACTGCTTTCTCTAACCGACGCGTAGCGCTCGCGAGAGTCACTCGCCCATGAACCTGCGCCTCTCTTCCTAGTGACCTTAATGAAATAAAGGATGGGCGCCGTAAGCAAGCAGTGCCATCAATGTAGCGTGAGCTCGACCTTCAGCTGGACCCAAGGTTTGAGCGGGCTAAGGTAGCGTCGGATCAGAATGATGTGCAAGGATTTCGGTGGCCTGTTTGACACCGCTTCTTTGAGCCCTCTAGAATTTTTCTTGCGACTTTAGCCTTTGCGCTTCTTACCAATTATGACCACGCTCGCAGCACCAGAATCCGACACGCAATCGAAATCATTCATTACTCGGGGAGTTCAAAAACTGGTCCTGTCGAACGGACTCACCGTGCTCACGAAGGAGCTCCACGACAAGCCCGTGGTTGCTACGATGATCTGGTATCGGGTCGGCTCGCGCAACGAGGAACTTGGTCAAACCGGCAAGTCTCACTTCCTGGAACACATGCTCTTCAAAGGCACCGATCGGTATCAGAAAGGCGACATTGATCTGGTCACTCACGTAAACGGCGGGGTCAACAATGCGATGACCTGGCTCGACTTTACCGCGTACTACTTCGTGTTTGCGCCCGACCGCTGGCAAGTCGCGCTCGAGATCGAAGCGAACCGAATGCGCAACACCACGTTTGCCGAAGAAGAGTTCATTCCCGAGAAACACGTCGTGGAAGAAGAGTTGCGGATTGGACTTGACGGTCCGTGGGAGGCGTTGGAGAACGAGGTCTGGGCGACAGCATTCCGCCAGCATCCTTATCATTGGCCGACCGTCGGATGGCTCGAAGACCTGGAAGCGGCTTCCGACGCCGATATGAAGGCGTATTACGACAAATGGTATCATCCGCGGAATGCGACGCTGGTCATCGTCGGCGACTTCAACACGACCGAAACGCTCAGCCGCGTCGAGGAATTGTTTGGGCCAATCCCGCCCGGGCCGGCCGCCGCAGCCCTCGCCATAGTCGAGCCTCCGCAGCACGGCGAGAAGCGGGTGATCGTTAAGAAACCAACGCCGGTCGAGCGCCTCCTGATTGGCTATCATGCCCCTGCGGTTGCTCACCCGGATTCCTACCCACTCAAGATCGCCGAGGCGCTGCTTTCAGCCGGAAAGTCATCGCGCCTTTACCGGCGGCTGGTCGAGCGAGATCAATCGGTGACTAAGGCAGACGCCAGTTATCACGATCACATTGATCCCTCGCTATTCTATTTTCAAGCCGAGCTGAAGCCGGGATTTGAGCTTGCAGACGTCGAAGCTGCGATCTACGAGGAAATCGAGATGGTCAGGCGAGGCCTTGTGTCCCCCGCCGAACTCGAGAAAGCCGAGCGCCAGATCGAAGCTGCTCTGGTGTTAGCCAGCGAGGAGCCGCTGCAACAAGCAATGCTGCTCGGGCAGTACGAGGCGATCGCTTTCGATGAGCAGGTCCCTGCAGACTTGCGCGGCTATCATTATCTGGACAGGCTGCTGGAGCGAATCGCCGCCGTCACCGTCGAAGATGTTGCTAACGTCGCTCGAAAATACTTCACCGTAGACAACCGGACTGTTGGATATCTGATTAACGACGACGCGGTCGTCGAGGGGGAGCGTGAACTTGGAGCATAGCGAGTCTCACGCGACTCATCCCAAACTCGACGTCCAGCGCACCGAGTTGCCCAACGGCTTGGTAGTGCTCCTCTCAGAGGATCACGCCACACCCTCGGTCTCGGTCAACGCGATTGTTAGCGCCGGCTCTCGATTTGAGAGCGATGATAAGGCGGGACTCGCCTCGCTCACCGGCGAGCTTTTGGACAGCGGCACGACCACTCGAAGCTCGGAGGAGATCGCCGAAATGATCGAAGCGGTCGGAGGGCAGCTCAACACCTTCGGCGATTACCAACTGAGCGGAATCGCGCTTGCCCTGCTTTCTAAAGACCTCGATCTCGGCCTGGACGTAGCGTCCGATGTATTGATGAACCCGACGTTCCCCGAGCACAAAGTCCGCGAGGCAGTCGGCCGTCGAGTCGCACAAACAAAGGCGCGGCTGGACGTTCCTCGGACGCGAGCCTCAGACGTCTTCAATGAGATCGTGTTCGCCGGCACGCCGCAACATCGCCCGCCAATTGGCTATGAAAGCACGGTAGCGACGCTGACGCGCTCAGATGTTTATGACTTTTATCGCAGATTCTTTTCTCCCGATAACACGATTCTGGCCCTGGTCGGCGATATCGACAAAGATGTCGTAAAGTACAAACTCGAAGCAACGTTCGGGAGATGGGGACGCGCTCCGCGGCCTGACGCACCGGCGGTGCCGAGACCTCAGCGCCAGACTCTTCCGATTGATAGATTCGTCGTCGCGCCAAAGGAACAGGCGAACATCATAGTCGGGCACGTCGGGATCGAGCGCAACAACCCGGACTTTTACGCGCTTTTGGTGATGGATACCATCCTTGGTTCGAGTCCCGGCTTCACCTCGCGAATTCCGCGCGTGCTCCGAGACGAACAGGGACTTGCTTACGCCACGTTCAGCAACATCACCTCGAGCGCGGGTCTTGATCCGGGCAGGTTCATTGCTTACATAGGGACCGCGCCCGAGAACGTCAATCGCGCAATTGGGGGGCTCAAGACCGAGATCGCGCGGATAGTCGAGGAGGGGGTCACCGCCGAGGAGCTCGATGTTGCGAAGTCTTATCTCACGGGCAGCTTTGTGTTTCGATTTCAGAAGAACGCACAAGTTGCCGAGTTCCTGATTGAATGCGAGATCTATGATCTTGGCTTCGATTTCGCCGAGCGTTATCCCGAGGTGATCCGCGCGGTCACGGTCGAAGACATAACGCGGGTCGCTCGCAAGTACATCGACCCGAGAAACCTGACCACCGTCGTCGTCGCGCCGTTCGACGGGCATAAAGAAGAAGGAGTTTCATGAATCACCAGAATCGTTTCAGACGGGCGCTCGCGTTTGTAATTCTTGCGGCGCTTGTGCTGGCATCCGCCGCGCGAGCCGCAAATCTGCCGCTGCCGGCTCCGGAGGCGACAGCAAGCATAACTGCTCGCGATCTGAAAAAGCATTTAACTTTTCTCGCGTCCGACGAGTTGGGCGGGCGCTACACTCTCAGCCCGTCCAATCGAATAGCCGCCAGGTATTTGGCTTCGCAGCTCGAATACTACGGCTATCGCGGTGCGGCTCGCGACCATTCGTTCTTCCAACGCGTGCCCCTCAGCTATCGAAGAATCGATCTTGCGTCGAGCCGCGTGACAATTACGGCCGACGCAGCGAAACGAGACTTTAACTATGGCGATGCGTTTTTGGCGGAGGTTCCGACGGATATGAATTTCAACGGTCCTGTGGTCTTCGTCGGATATGGAGTCTCGTCGCCAAAGAATAATCACGATGACTATGCAGATGCGAACGTGAAGGGGAAAATCGTCGTGATGTTGAGCGGCGTGCCCGCGTCGCTTAAGAACGTGAGGTTGGGTGATGACGAACAGGCGGAATCGGCGGCGCTTGCTCACGGAGCGATCGGAGCGATCAAGATACCCGACGCGACGACGCTGGTCGGCTGGGAGCAATTGAAGAGCTGGGTTGTTAGCCAGCAGCATCTTGGCCTGCCGCCCAAGCCAACTGTGTCCGGAAAGCCATTCTCCGAAATCGTGGCTGGCCCAGATCTGATAAAAGCCATCGCTAAGGCGATGGGCAAAGAGAGCTCCGACTTGACTAAGGCCCCAAATGATCTCAAGCCAATGGGAATCGCAGTGACGGCCGAAATAAAGCTTCGCGTCGACGTGACTGAAGCGCCGCCCGCTCAAAACGTTGTGGGCATCCTCGACGGCGCCGATCCGAAACTCAAAGACGAATACGTCGTCTTCAGCGCACACTACGATCACTTAAAGACAAACGACAAAGGTGAGGTTTATCACGGCGCGGATGATGATGGTTCGGGCACAGCTTCGGTTCTGGAAATCGCGCAAGCTTTCTCGATAGGGCCAAGACCCGCGCGGTCGATACTGATAGTCTTTCACACCGGCGAAGAGCTCGGGCTGTTCGGCTCGGAGTTCAACACCGATTACGAACCGGTCGTGCCGCTCGGGAAACTGGTGGCGGATTTCAACATCGACATGGTTGGCCGCAGCAAACCTCCCGGAGACGACGATCCGCGCGACGCTCACCTGACCGACAAGGATTCGATCTACATCATCGGCGCGGACAAGCTCTCAACCGAGCTAAACGGCCTCAGTGAGCAGACCAACCTCGACACGGCTCGGATGAGGTTCGATTACACCTACAACGACGAAAGGCACCCGGAACGGTTTTACTATCGTTCAGACCACTACAACTACGCGAAGCACGGCATTCCGATTATTTTCTACTTTACCGGCGTGCATCGCGACTATCACCGGCCGAGCGACGTCGTGGACAAGATCGACTTCGAAAAGATGGAGCGGATCGACAAGATGATTTTCGCTACCGGCTGGCGAGTCGCCAACCTCGATCACCGCCTGGTGGTTGACAAACGACCGCAGTGAGAAATGCTCTGATTTCAGTACGCGAGCGGTAGCGAGCGTGTACTTCGGAGTTTGCCGTTGACCAACAGCACGCTCGCTACCGCTCGCGGTACTGATTCGCTCGGATTCAGGGCTTGGTAGCATTCTTCACCGCGCCGCCTGTCTTCTTGACGCCGGCTTTCGAGCCTTTGCCGAGGTGTTTGCCCGCGCGGCCTGTGTGTTTGCCGAAGTGCTTCGCGCCGCGAACGACGCGGCCGTGCTTCACATTCTGGCCCAGGCCCTTGCCTGCATTCTTTACTTCTTTGCCGGTCTCTTTCATTTCACCTTTGACGGTGGGTTTGCGGTTGGCGTTTTTGCTTTGCGTCGTTGCGAGCGATGGTCCGATGGTGAGAAGCACTACCGCGGCCGCACTAACGATTGCGTTTGCTTTGAATTTCATTTCTACCCCTCCAAGCTAAGAACCGGTGTTTCGGTCCACTCGACAACCGTCCATTCGCAAGTTCTTCAAAGAGTTTGCCTATTTGCGCAATTGTTGTCGAGAGCTTACCGAACTGGACCCGGCGATGCGCTCTCATCCATAACCGCTTGACGGATGGCGGCGACTGCGGCGGCATCGAGTAAACGAAAGTCCACTTCCCCCGAGCGGCAATCGATCAGCAGAGGGAACTCACCCTCAATAATGTTGGCAGGCGGCATCGCGAAGTTCGCGAGTGCTTCAAGCAATTGCAAAGGGTCATGTCGAAAGGTAACAACGCTGACCAGCGGTGGCAGGCCACGACTGATCAGCCCGCGGCGCCCGAGCTCCGCTTCGGTGAAGAACCTCAACTGAGTGCACGTGCGTTCAAACCTCAGAACTTCTTCAAGATAGGGATCGGTTACGCGACCGGCTAGCATCTCTCTCTCGAGGAATGCGGAGAAGCGTTCACACTCCGACGGCGCCTGCAGGTTCTCGGCCGGATTCTCCAACCAATATCGATCGAGCAGCACCCGCAGTCGTTCGCCGAGCAGGAAGCACGTGAGCGGCAAAGTCTGATCTAAAGGCGTGAGGCGATTGGCTCGATGAATGGCGGTGTTGACCCGCATGCCAGGCTGAGACGCGACCGTTAGAAGCCGCCTCCGCTCGCGCTCAGTCAGATCGAATCCGTCTAATGCTTTGTCCGGGTCCCCTATCACGCGATCGCGAAATGCAGCCGACGCTACCATTCGGCAGAATATCTCTTGATAGGCTTCAAGCGACATGACCTCAGCAGAACCGTTCCCAAATCTGGCGGGCGCGGTCAAGTTGCGCGCGAATTCCTTCGCTCTTCAGAAGATAGTACGAGGACTCGTGAAACTCGAACGTGACGGCTCGAATCCAGGGAGCGGACCGCAGAGTGTCCTCGAGCAGGCCCCAAACCGGTTCGGCCACCGGACCCGCATGCGCGTCTGTGTAAAAGTTCAACAGATAGTCCCCGCCCGCAATATGCAGCTCAACAACTCGAGAGAGATCCAAGTCGCGAAGAAAGGATTCTGCGGTGAAACCGTGATTAACGGAGTTGACGTAAACGTTGTGCAGATCCAAGAGAACCCCACAACCGGACTCGTTTGAGAGGCGGTTCAGGAACTGAGCCTCATTCATTTCATGGTCCGGCACATCGACATAGTAGACGTTATTCTCCAGCAAGAACGGGCACCTAACAGTTGATCGAACGTGCCTGCATCGCGCAATCAGCATGTCCAGGACTTCCTCGTCGTAGGGAAGAGGGAGCGAGATGGCAGCGTGCATCTCGTGGTCGCCCTCCGGAAGCCGCGCGAAAGAGAGGTGATCGCTGTGCCATGCGAAGCGCAGCGCCTCATGCATGCGCTGGATTTGCTCGACGTGCCCGGTATCGAATATTCCAGCGCTGCCGATAGACAGCCCGATCGCGTGACACAAGAGGGGCTTGTCGTCGCGTACGCGGCGAAAGAAGTCGAGCGACCTATCGAGAACAGAATATCGCGGCGTCGAATTCACGCCGCTGTCCAGCCATTCACGATCCGGGATGATCTCGAGATAGTCGAACGATTCAGGTTGCGCACCAATGAAGCTAGGAAGAACGCGGTTGAAAAGAAGACCCACGCCCAGCTTCGGCGCGGATGGAATTTCTGTCTCAACCTTCAATAACTTTCTCGTACTTCTGCCTGATGTCCAGGTCCAGTCCCGAGTAGCAACCCTCGTGGAACTTGAACCCGATCGCCTTCGCGAGATTCTTGTCTCCGAAAACGCGTTTCTGAGCTGCTAGAATCTGATCAAGCTTCGTGCCGGGATCGAACGCGATTTCAACTGCCGGCCTACTATTTGGTCCCGACTTTGTTGCCCTAATGGTGATTGCCATTTAGTTTCCTCCCTTTCGGCTAGTCATTCCTCAAACTCTCGCAAGCAGGCACCGATTATTATTCCGCTTGGCTTCAAAGTCAACTTGTTGGACTCAATCAACTCAATGTATTTGCGGAAAGTACGATGGTCAGTATGAAGTTGAAGATTGGTGGACTCGGGAGAGCCATCACCGGCGCCCCGGGTTCCAACCTCACGGGAGAACCAACAACGCGTTGTGCTCAGTCAACGAAGCGCAGGGTCACAGATAACGGGTCCGCAATATCTCGACATGGTGTCGCTCGTGACCCGCGACGATGAACGCTAGCCCCCTGACCGACACCTCGTTCTTGTTGGCGGTGCCTCGACGAGTCCAGGCCTCTTCGTCG
>DASXSR010000238.1:0-6023 GCA_036505875.1 Blastocatellia bacterium
TGGATTTTGGATTTCGCGCCGCGATCCAACCCTCTCACGAATCCAAAATCCAAAATCCAAAATCTAAAATCAAGAGATGAAGACCGTTATCATAGGCCTTGATGGCGCGACTTTCGACATAATCAATCCTCTCGCAAGCGCCGGCCGTTTGCCGGTTCTTTCGCGCTTGATGAAGGCAGGCACAAGCGCGCCTCTCCGTTCGACTATCTTGCCAAACAGTTTTCCCGGCTGGGCGAGTTGCACGACAGGTACAAGCGAAGGAATGCACGGCGTCTTCTCGCCGTTTATCAAGAATCCGGGAAGCTACACCGTTCGCGCGATGAGCGGTCGCGACATAATGACGCGACCTGTGTGGGACATCGTCACCGAACACGGCGGGCGATCGGTTGTGCTCAATGTTCCAACCACCTATCCGCCCGAGCCGATCAACGGATTGATGGTGACGGGGATGCTCACGCCGGGCCGGGCTTCCGAGTTTACTTATCCGGCCTCGCTGAAGAATGAGCTGCTTGCGGAATTTCCCAATTACGTGATCGAACCTGAGCGAATTCCCGACAAGCACGCACGAGCGAAAGAGTTCCGTCGAACGATTGAGGTGCGCGAGCGAGCGCTGCGGTTCCTGATGCAGCGCGGCGAGTGGGATTTTTTGATGGTCGTGTTTTCGGTGCTCGATCGAGCGCAGCACGACTATTGGGCCGACATGGACCCTTCGCATCCGCGTCACGACTCGAAGACGCCGCGCGAGTTCCGCGAGTTCATTCACGAGATTTACGAGCGGCTCGATGCGGCGGTCGGCAGATTGGTCGAGCAATTGCCGGCCGAGACTCGCGTGTTCGTAGTTTCAGATCACGGGTTCTGCGCTGAGCTGTTTGAGATTCGCGTCAATGAGTTTCTCGCTTCGGCAGGGTTGCTCGCGTTCAAGTCGACCGCCTCGCGTAAGAGCATCGCCCGCGTGAGGGATTTCAAACAAAAGATCGCGCGACGGTTCTCAACGCCATCATCGAACGGAAATGTGCTCGATAAGAAAGTTGAATACGGCAGCGCGTTTCTTGATGAGATCGACTGGTCGCGGACTCGTGCTTTCTTCGCTCAGGATAAAGGCGTATGGGTGAATCTCGTCGGTCGAGAAAGCGAAGGCAGCGTCTCGGAGAGCGACTTCGATTCAGTGATCGAGGAAGCTCGAAGCGCCCTGCGCAACCTGACATCACGCGAAGATGGAGAGCCGGTCTTTGAGCAGGTGATGCGCCGCGAAGAGGCGTTCAGAGGCGAATGGTCAAACAGGCTTCCTGACTTGGTGATGGTTCCTCGGCGCGACGAGTACGTTTACAACGAGCGTCCGAGTTACGGCGACGTGATCGTCCCGGCGGACTCGACAACCGGCACTCACTCGCGCGACGGGATTTTCATCGCGTGGGGAAGAGGGATCAAGAGCGGCGTATCTTTCACTTCGCGGCCGAATTTGCGCGACGTCGGACCGACTGCCTTGGTGTCGTTGGGATGTGTGTTGACGCAAGATATGGACGGCCGCGCTTTGATGGAAGTATGCGAAGATGCCGGCGAGCCTGCGAGAACCGGAAGCTCATATAAACGGACCTTGACCGAGAAGGAAGCCGTTTACAGCTTGGTCGAAGAGTCGGAACTTAGGGAACGTCTGCGAGCTTTGGGTTATATCGAATAGACCGCGTATCTGCTACCCAATTCGCGGAGGGTAGTAGTTAGCGTGAAAGTCAACAACTTGTTTTGAGGGATCTCGCGAAGCGGGCGAAGGAGTCTGGCCCATCGCACGAGCCCGGTGTCGGTGGGACCAAAAAGTTCTCCCTTGCCCAGCTTTGCCAACCTACGCGAGGGAGCCAACCGAAAAGGACTTTGCTTCCGGGAAGCTTCTTTGGAAAAATCACGAATTTGTGTGAGACTACAGGTCTCGCTGAAATTCGATGAAGATCCTAGTCATCGGTCTTGATGCGGCAACCTTCGACCTGATCGAGCCTTGGGGGGCGGCTGGTCACCTTCCGGCGCTAACGCGATTAATCAATGAAGGCACGTCGGCGCGACTCATTTCCACGCCGAACATGCACAGCGCGTCGGCGTGGACTTCCATACTGACTGGTCTGAATCCCGGACGCCACGGCCTCTTCGTCTTTTCCGATCGAGATTTCGCGAGCGGCAAGCAAATCTTTTTCAAAGGCGGCGATCGCATCGGCGAGTTGATCGGCTCGCACCTTGCGAGGCACAGGCTTACGTCGGGATTCCTCAACGTCCCGATGACTTATCCTGCCCAATGCGCGCAAGGAAGTTTCATGGTCAGCGGCCTCGACGCTCCGTCTCTAAATGACCGCGCATTTTGTCCCGGAGAGCTTCGAGAGGAATTGCTCCGCCGATTTCCTGATTATGATTTTGCGCCGAGGCGGCTTGGCGATTTGATGAGAAGCGGCCGTCTCGAGGACGCGGCCCGCCAGTGGCTGAATCTAGTCGAGATCCAAACGTCAGCGGCGGAGTACTTGATCAACAGCAGACCCACGGATCTGTTCATGATCGTTTACACGGCCAGCGATTGGGCCGGTCACAACTTGTGGAAGTTCAGTCAAGCCAGCGCCGATAAGAATCCAATTCTTGAAATCTATTCCGCGCTCGATAGAGCAATTGCTCGCTTGCTCCGGCACGCGAATTCGGAGACTCAGGTTTACATTATCTCCGACCACGGGATGGGACCCCACACAGGCGCGTCTTATCATCTGGCGGATTGGCTCGAGTCTAGCGGTTACCTGGTTAGGAGACGTCGTGCACACTCGCCTCAATCCGTCATCAGCGCCAGCCGAAACGCGATTCGCAGCGTTGTTCCTGCCTCGCTGAGAGAGCGAGCGAAAGAGAGAATCGGCGAAGAACGGCTGCAGAGATTGCGGGCAGTGGAGAAGGATTCCTTCTATGCTTCGGTCGATTGGGAGCACACGGTCGCCTACACCGAGCCTGGACGGCACGTCATCAACATCAACCTCGAAGGGCGAAACGCAAACGGTATCGTTGCGCCCTCTGACTATGATAGGACTTGCCTTCGAATCATCGCTGAGTTGAACAACTGGAAGGACGTGTCGGGAACGCCCGTGGTCGAAAGAGTGGTCCGCCGCGACGAGGCCTACTCTGGTCCGTTTGTAGAACGCGCGAGCGATTTATTCATACATTGGAACACCGCTGCCGACCTCGGCGAGCCGCCCGAGGAGGTTCGCGCGCGAGGATTTTGGTGGAGCGGCGACCATCGACCCGATGGCGTGTTGATAATTAAGGGGCCAGGAATTCGGTCGAACACGCGGGGCGCCGCACAGACGGTGTACGATCTGGTGCCGACGATCACGTATGCTGCGGGCTTGCCGGTGCCCGATAAGCTGGACGGACGAGTGATCCAATCTGCGTTTACTGAAGAGTTCCTCGCGGAGCGTCCAGTTCAGATCGAAGAAGCGAGCTCGATTTCGACTCAAGGCCAGATTCAGATTAGCGCCGCCGAGGAGCAGGCCGTGGAAGAAAAGCTGCGCAGCCTCGGTTATATGTGATGGATGAGTTGCAAAGGATGAATGCTGAGCTGGAAGTCGAACCTCGCGCAGCGGTAGAACCCGCGCCAACAAGGGCAGCCCTTCCTTTAGCGCGGCACGCACGAAATATCACCTTAATCCTTCTCGCTATTGTTGCTCTGTTCTGGCGAGTGTGCTTTCTCGGCGAGACGCTTGTCGATGTCAATACGCTGAACAACCAACTGCCATGGGGTTACTACGCGGGTCCATCCGACTACCCCTACAATCGGCGCGACCTCACTGATACTTACGTCACACGCGAATACTTTGTCGTTTCGGCTTATCGGGATGGCGAGTTTCCTTTGTGGAATCCTTATACGATGGCGGGCCACCCGATCTACGCCGATGGCGTGACAAGGACGCTTTCGCCATTCTTGCTGTTCTACAAATTTTTCGATGTCCCGCTCGGATACTCACTCGCACGGATCAGCGAACTGGCGCTGGCGATCGTCTTCATGTACGCCTTTCTGGTCGCGATTGGAGCGAGCGCGAACGGCGCGTTGATGGGCTCGCTTGTCTTTGGGTTCTCGGCGCACTCGATGTTTCACCTGACTGGACTGGGCTGGTGGGGCGGACTTATGTGGCTGCCTCTGATTCTGTTGTTTGCAGATCGGGCGATCATCGCAAATCGCCACGCCGGCAGCTTGTATTACGCGATGCTGGCTGGAGTATTCCTCGCGCTGCAGTTCTTTTGTGGATACCTGCCGAATGCAGTTTACTACGTCGGCGCTGTCGTCTTGTACTACTTGTTCTTTGCAATTTTTCGGGGTCGCGGCGACAGTGCGCCGCGTATTGTGCTGCGCAGAGTCGCGATGATGATCGTGACGCTAGCGGTCGGCCTTGCGCTTTCGGCAACGCAATGGGCGCCGTCGCTCGAATTACTCTCCTATTCGAATCGCAAAATAGTCGGCGCCGAGCTTGGTTACGTCTGGCTGCCGCCGTGGTATGCCGCGACCCTTGTCTTTCCGAACCTGTTCGGCTCGGCTTATGACGCAAGGATGCTGACGCTGTTCACCGGAATCGGGGTCTCGCACGATCATATTTTGTATCTAGGCATTGCGGCGCTAGTGCCACTTTGCTTCAGCGTCTATTGGTTGAGACGAAACATCGAAGGACTTGACCCGGCTTGTTTAGCGTCTCGTAATCGCATGGTCTTTTTCGTGATCCTGGCATCAATCTCTCTTTTCCTGATGATGGCGGCGCCGCTATACGTCCCCGTAACACGATACATTCCAATTCTTCAAGTCATTCGCGTGGCCGTTCGCGCGGGCGTGTTGTTTCTCTTTGCGGCAGCGGCGCTGGTGGCATTTGGAGTTGACATGCTTCTTGCGTCTACCGCTGACGTGCTTCAACGATTCCATCGGCACGCTCGGAATGTCGCGATCTCTGTCACAGGATGCTTGTTGCTTGTTACTGCAGGATCTTATTTGCTCAGGGCCTCGGGCTTCTCGGTTGATCCGGCTCAGCGGGGACGTACGGCTTTCATCGGTCGCGCGGCTTTAGCTTTGAGCGCGGAAATGACCCCGCCACGTGTTGGAATAGTTCTACCGCTGATTTTCATTGTGCTTGTCGTCGTTGCGCTGTGGGCATTTGCAAAAGGACTGCTCCCCCGCAAGGCCTTCTTTGCACTGCTGACCGCGTTGCTGGTTTTAGATCTTTATTGGGATAGCACGCAGTTCGATCATAGCTTCGATCGCGCTCGCGTATTTCCGAAGACCGAGATAACCGATCTGATGAGATCGCTTCCGCCCGGCCGTGTTCTGGTAGTCCCGTCAGAGCTGGAGACTAATCGCAGCGCGGCGGCGGGATCTGCTACTGAGAAAATAATCGCGCCGCCCAACACGCTGTTGCCTTATCGGATTTCAACGGTGACGGGGAAGAATCAGCAGTTTCCAAAATGGTATCGTGAGTTCGCCTCGTTGATAGAGCCTCAGCCGAATCTCAGCCACGTCGTGTTCGATACGTCCCGCTCACCTCTTTTCGATCTGCTGAATGTGAGATACGCAATAACACACGAGTCGACGCCGGTGCCGGGCTACAAACTGCTTCGACAGGCCGAAGGTGTTTCGTTGTATGAGAATGTGCAAGCTCTGCCGCGCGCATTCTTTGTATCTCATATTATCGATGCTTCAAGTCATGAAGAGGCTCTAAACATATTGCAAGACCGGGCGTTCGACCCAAGGAAGACCGCGGTTATTGAGGATGCGGGGCCGACTTTCGCAGCGCTGGCGCAGCGAGCCGACGAGTTACATTCAGACCTGGATAAGCCAAGTTCAGGCGTAGCGCGAATTGTTGAAGACAAGCGTAACCGCGTAGCTGTTGAGACCGAGAACCAGAGCGCTGAAACGCTGGTGCTCAGCGACAACGACTATCCCGGCTGGCGAGCCTTTGTGGACGGATTGCCTGTTCACATCCTCCGGGCGAACTGCACAATGCGGGCGGTCAACGTTCCCGCAGGCCGCC
>DASXSR010000239.1:0-4673 GCA_036505875.1 Blastocatellia bacterium
TTTCCACGAATCACTCCATTCCAATCGCCGATACGAGTGTAGATGTGCGTCGGCATGTGAAGCGCGTGAGGTGAAGACGGCGCGATTTTCGAATAGCTTCGCGCAGCAGGCAGCGCCAGGTTCGCCAGCTCAGGATAATCGTAGCTGTGAATGATGTAGTGAGCGATGCCGGGATGATTCGGTTCTGTTGGAAGGATGCTGTTTAGGATCTCGGCAGCTTGCTTCTGCTTTGCGAAAGACTTGTCGACCGGACGCGAGCTTGCGGTGCCGAGCAGCGAGAGCCCGTAGAAGATTGCCGCTTCACGGTCGTCGGGATAGCGCTTGTACGCTTGCTCCATCGCCTTCTCATAAGCCAACGTGCGAGTCGGATGATCGATCTTGTCGTAGTCTTTGTAGAAGGCGTCAATGGCTGCGATATAACCTCGCTCGCGATCAGTCTTAACCGTCAGTGATTTTGCTTTCTCAACCGCCGATGCTCCCTTCTTCAACTCGGTTACGGTTGGAGGCGCCCAGATCGGATGATTCTGAGTCATTGCCAGACCCCAGTAAGCCATCACGCAATCTGGATCAGTCGCAAGGACTTCTGCGAAAGCTTTCTCCGCCTGCTCGTAGCCAAACGAATGCAGAAGCGCGGCGGCGCGGTTGAATTGCTTCTGCGCGGGCGTGTTGCACGAGACTCGAAAGTTCACCTCTCCCAGTTCTTCGTGATCGCCGTGCTCGTGCTGATGTTGATGTTCTTGAGCGTAGCCCGAGGCGAACAGTGCGGTTGCAACGATAGATATCATAAAAAACCTTGCAAGCTTCATTGTGATTCCCCCTTCACTACGATCAACAGGCGCGAGCGACTATTTCCGGCGTCGCGCCTCAGCTTCTGCCAGCCAGCCGCGTTTGAGTTTCTCCTCCGCGATGCTGGAAAGGTAAGGCTTTATATCGAGGATCGGCGTACCGTCAAGCATGTCAACGCCTCGAACGTGCAACCGCGCGCCGTCATGGCTTACAAGTTCAACAACCGTCAGGCCAATCGAGTCTGGTGACGGGGAACTTACGCAACCTCAATAGAGCTCAAACTCATGACGCGATTCTTTGTCCCCACCACCACGGTCTCGATTGTAGCATATTCCATCACTCGCTGAATTCAACCTGGTAGTTAGTCACATTCATTCTGATGACCTGTACGGGCGGCCCTCCGTGGCCGCCCCCCGCTGGAACGAGGAGGATTGCAGGAAGGGGCGGCCACTGAGGGCCGCCTCTATCATCAACACTGTGACTGAGTGCCAGTTTGGCACGGATCGCCGTTAATTCCCGGGCTATCTGGACGGCTGGAAGAAGTGGCCGGCGACGTACCGGCCCACCTTCCGGCCGGTGTTCGAGCCTTCCTCGTCGGAGTTGCGGAAGTGGAAGCCGACAAGGACACGCGCCCAGTTGACGTCCTTGACCACGTCGTGGAGCCGATCGTACTCGCGCGTCGTCGCGGTGACTCGGCTGTCGAGCAAGAAGGGGATCTCGTCGGTGCTGAAGAACGCGTCCAGCGCCTTAGTCACCGCGGTGCTGTGGCAGGCATGCGCCGACGGGTACTCTGGGAAGTTCGGCGTCGCGCGCAGCGGCCTCCAACTCGGGTCGGCCACCGTCGCCGGGTTGCCGTCGGTGACTGCCTGCGGGATTGCCTGGTAGGGGCGCCAGAACCAGTACTGGTACTTGGCATCGAAGCAGGCGATCATCGCGTCGCCCCCGGCCACGTGTGCCATCGCCAGCATCCGCGCCGTCTGCACGAGGTCGAGTCCGCGCGCGGCGGCGAGGCGGAGCATGCCGTCGTTCCACTGTCTGATGTCGTGGTCGGTCCAGAACAGCGCTTCGGTTGTCTGCTCGTCGGTCCTGGTCGCGCTGTCGAATCGACCCAACTCCTTCACTTGCTCGAAGTCCAGTGCGTACTCCTCGCTTGTCAACGGATTGGGGCCGTCGGGCCGAAACTGCGACGCGCTCTCGAGCGCGAGCGGCCGGATCCCCGGCAAGCGAAGACCGAGCACCGGCCGAGAGAGGTCGGGCTGCCAGACGCCCGGGCCGGGCGCGGGCGGGTCGAGGTCCGCGACTGTGGGGTTCTTCTCCCGGCCGTCGTTGGCGCGGAGCGCGAGCACGGCCGCGGCGACCTGCTCGCCGATCGCGATCCCGTTCGTCTTCGCCGCGCCGTCCGAGATGGCGGCCAGGTAAACAATGTAGTCGTTGTCGAGGGTCGCCTGCTGCGTCGGGCTGAGGCCAAGCTGCGGCTGCAGCCCGATAAGCGTGTGGTGCGCCGCCGTCGCAATCGCGGCCGCAGGCGATGTATCCGCCGGAGCGGCGAGCGCGATCGCGTACGGTTCATATCCGCCCTCGATCGCCACCGCCGCGTCGTAGATCGCCGCGTGGACGATCCCCATGTAGACGGCCGCCTCGCCGGGGAACTTGTTCCCGTAGTTCTCTGACCCCGCGGCGGCCGGGACGATCGCGCGCCGGGCTTCGTTGCTCCAGTCGATCACCGGAGTTGCATCCACGCCGGTGGCGTGCGACGTCGGAGCGCAGCTCCAAATTAGCATTGCGAAGCTTGCGGCTGTGCAAGCAAGTCTCCTCATTCTCTTCATCGTACTTTCCTCCTTCTGGTAGTGAATTCATCTTCTGTTCAAGAACCGCCCTCGTAACGAGCTCACGATACTCTGCGACCGGTCTGGAAGTCCTGCGACAGCCTTGATAAGATCCTCACAAAATCCTCATGGAGTTCTGACAGCGGTTATGAGCCGGCAAGAAAAGCGCTTATACGAATTCGGTCGCTTTCGCCTCGATCCCGAAGAACGCCTTCTGTTGCGCGATGAAGAGATCGTTCCGCTCACCCCTAAAGCATTCGATCTGTTGCTGGCGCTCGTAGAAAACAGCGGGCACCTTCTTGAGAAGGAGGAATTGATGCAAAGGCTGTGGCCCGACAGCTTCGTCGAGGAAGGAAGCCTGGCGCAGAACGTCTCGCTGCTGAGAAAGACGCTCGTCGAGAGCGACGATCAGAGGTTCATAGAGACCGTGCCGCGTCGCGGCTATCGCTTCGTCGTGCCCGTGAGAAAGTTACAGGATGATGCCGCCCTCCGGGTACAGGAGCATTCCCAAACTGCTATCGTCGGCGAAGCGACCCAAGAGCCGGGCATTTCAGAGAGATTTGCTGAAGCAGGCCAAGTTGGTGAGCGGGAGGCGCTTGCGGCAAGCAGCCGCGTGAATGAACCCTTGAGGCGAAGGCCAAAGCAAGCAGTCTTGGTTGCGAGCCTGGCGCTGGCCGTAGTTGTCGCTGTGCTTTTGTACTTTCTTGTCTTAAGGAAGCCTGAACAGGGCGCAGGCCGAGCCATCAAATCAATAGCAGTGCTTCCGTTTAAATCGCTGGGCGGAGATGGCGCTGATGAGTATCTAGGGGTCGGAATCGCTGAGACTTTAACAACCAGGCTCAGCAGCCTCAAACTGTTGACTGTGCGCCCAACAAGCGCCGTTCTCAAGTACACTGCGTCAGAGCAGGGAACTGTTGTCGCCGGTCAAGAACTTGGGGTGGATTCGATGTTGGAAGGGAGCATCCGAAGGGTCGGTGAGCGAGTAAGAGTTACAGCGCGCCTGGTGAGTGTGCGAGAAGGCTCTCTGCTTTGGGCGGATAAATTCGACGATAACTTTACAGATATATTCAAGGTCGAAGACTCAATCTCTGGAAGAGTCGTAGAAGCTCTGGCCCTGAAACTCTCCGGCAAACAGCAGGAGAGTTTGACAAGGCGCTACACGGATAACGCCCAGGCTTACCAGCTTTATCTGAAAGGCCGCTACTTCTGGAATAAGAGAACAGAAGATGGATTCAAGCGAGGTGTTGAATTATTCAAGCAGGCCGTTGAGAAAGATTCTAGTTACGCGCTTGCCTATGCAGGGCTGGCGGATTCTTACATCGGACTTACTTTTTATAACCTTGCTGCTCCCCATGAAGCAATGCCAAGAGCCAAAGAGGCAGCGATGAGTGCAATCAGAATTGATGAAACGCTCGCCGAAGCGCACGCCTCGCTGGCCCATGTCAGAGTGAACTACGATTGGGACTGGGCAGATGCTCAAAAAGAGTTTAAACGCAGCATAGGCCTCAACCCTGATTACGCGACAGCTCACGAATGGTACGGAATTCATTATCTTACGCCCAGGGAGCAATTCGATGAAGCTATCCAGGAAATGAAACGAGCTCAGGAGCTTGAGCCTGCGTCACTGGTGATGAATACGTTTCTGGGAGCGGCTCTCTACTTTGCACGTCGCTACGACCAGGCGATAGAACAATGCCAAAGGACGATAGAGATGGACCCGAACTTCGCCGTGGCGCATTGGCACCTCGGGCTGGCCTATGTACAGAAGGAGATGGTCAACGAAGCCATCGATGAGTTTAAGCGAGCTATCGCTCTTTCGGGCGACAGTCCGTTAATGACGGCTGCACTTGGCCACGCTTATGCGAAAGCTGGGAAGAAAAATGAGGCGCTAATTGTACTCGACGACCTTGGAGAGCTTTCAAAGCACCACTATGTATCATCGTATGAAATAGCCACAATCTATGTCGCACTTGGCGAGAAGGAACAAGCGTTTCAGTGGCTGGAAAAATCGTACGTAGAGCGATGCTTCCACCTGTTTTATCTAAAAGTGTGGCCAGAATT
>DASXSR010000240.1:0-20467 GCA_036505875.1 Blastocatellia bacterium
TCCGGTGAAGGAACGTTACAGATAGGGCTACAAACACTCAACTCCTAGCGGAGTCGGTCAACCTCTTCAACGCCTCCTACAAACATTCAACTCCTGACGGAGTTAGCCAACCTCTCTGATACGAATGATTTTCAGAGCAACTCGGACCCGACTTTGAAATGGCGAACTGGCGCCGACCGTTGTTAGCCGACTTGTGTTTTAGCTATAGTCTGAGTCGTGGGCCGAAAGGGACGAGCAATGAGCAACATCGAAGGTAAATCGGCATTGGTCACCGGAGCGACGCGAGGCATCGGGCTTGCGATTGCGCAAGCGTTGCTAGAGAGAGGCGGGCGTGTTTTCATTTGCGCTCGAAATGAGAACGAAATTGAAAAAATCGTAGCTGCTCTAAAAGAAGAACACGGCGAGCGCGTGAAAGGCGCGACCTGCGATGTTCGACGCTACGACGACGTGCGCGCACTGTTCGGCAAAGTCTCGGATGCGTTCGGCAAGCTTGACATTCTGATCAACAACGCCGGTATCGGGTCGCACGGCCCGGTCGAGCAGACGTCGCCCGATCAGTGGAACGCCACGATCGAGACTAATCTCTCAGGAGTCTTTTACTGCTGCCACGAAGCGCTGCCGTTGATGAAGGGAAGCGGCGGCTACATCATCAACATCGGCAGTCTGGCCGGCAAGAACGCGATTCCCGGAATGGCGGCTTATTGCGCGTCGAAGTTCGGGCTGATCGGCTTCTCGGAAGCGCTAATGCAAGAGGTGCGATACGATCATATTCGAGTCAGCTACGTTATGCCCGGTTCGGTGAACACAAACTTTGGTCAAGGTCGCGAGGAAGACCGCGGGTCGACGTGGAAGCTCTTGTCTGAAGACGTAGCGGTTGTTGTAGTGAATCTATTGGAGATGGAACCACGCGCGTTACCGAGCCGTGTCGAGCTCCGGCCATCCGAGCCGAAGAAGTAGCTATGCAGCAGGTGTTGACCGTCGATGAGAATTTTCCGCGATATAAATGACAAGCAGATCAAGACGCCCACCGTCTTGACTTTTGGCGTATTCGACGGCCTTCACCTTGCGCACCAGCAAATCATGCGACGGGTCGTCGAGCGGGCTCGAGCGCTGGGTCTGCCGGCAACGGTCGTTACTTTCGATCCACATCCGCGCGCGGTGTTGCATCCCGAGACCGCGCCGCCCCTGCTTCAAACTTTCGAGCAAAAGATGCAGGGGATCGAGCGCCTGGGCATCGATCAGACAGTTGTCCTCCACTTCACGCCGGAGTTGTCACTGGTAAGCGCCGAGGACTTCTTGCTTCAATACATCTTCGGACAGCTTGATGCTCGCGAGGTATATCTCGGTCACGGCTTCGCGTTCGGCCACAACCGAGAGGGAAGGTTCGAGCTGCTCAAGGCTGTGGCGGACCGGCTCGCCCGCGTCGCGGAAGAAGTTCCCGAGGTGCTCATTCACAATCACCGAATAAGCTCGACGATGATTCGAAGATTGTTGGGCGCAGGTCGCATCAACCTGGCGCGGCGAATGCTTGATCGCCCGTATGGAATCGAGAGCCGGGTAATCGAGGGCCGCAAGATAGGCAAGGCGCAATTGAAATACGCGACGGCTAACCTCAAGCCTCACAACACGGTCATTCCAGCAAACGGCGTGTACATTACACTTACGTTGGTTGAGGGAGTCTGGCGGCGTTCGATAACCAATGTCGGCTACAAGCCGACGGTGGGAGGCGAGCCAGAGGTAACAGTTGAGACCCACGTGATGGATTTCGATCGCGAGTTGTATGGCGAGAAGATCCGAGTGAAATTCCTGCACCGGCTGCGCGGCGAACGTAAGTTTGAATCGCTTGACGCATTGCGACATCAAATCGATCAGGACCACCAACGCGCGGTCAGATTTTTCAAGATGCAAAAGGTGCGACGCGAGTTGGAGTTCGCTTAGCAAGCGGTGAACTTCACTCGGCGTTTAAGAACCCCGGCACGAGATCGACTAAACGCGCTTGTAACTCGCCGCGTTCAGTTGTATAAAAGGCAGGCCGGTCTTTTTTGGACGGATCAGTTAGACCTTTCCTGAATTGCTGTGAATACCTCGACAAACTGAAGTTTGTCGGACTGAGCGAGGTGGCTTCAATGAAAAAACCTGTCAGCATCACCGTCAACGGCGTTACTCATCGAGACGAAGTTGAGCCGCGCCTGCTGTTGGTCCATTACATCAGAGACGTGCTCGGGCTGACCGGCACTCACGTCGGCTGCGAGACTTCTATCTGCGGCGCCTGCACAGTCATCATCGATGGACAGTCAGTTAAGTCCTGCACGATGTTTGCCGTTCAGGCCGATGGCACAGATATCACAACGATCGAAGGCATGGCAGCGGGCAGCGATTTGCATCCCGTGCAAGAAGGGTTCTGGGAACATCACGGCTTGCAATGCGGTTACTGCACGCCGGGGATGATTATGGCCGCGGCGCAGATTCTGGACCGCAATCCCGACCCGACCGTCGAAGAGATACGTCACGGGCTTGAAGGTAATCTGTGCCGATGCACCGGCTATCAGCACATCGTCGAAGCGGTTCAATACGCCGCGCGCAAGATGAAAGATCAAGCGGCTACGGGTGACTAAGTAGTGACGCGTGAAACGTGATGCGTGACCGGAGGCGCCTCAATTCTGTCACGCATCACGGATCACGAATCACGAATCACGGAGAAGCAGATTATGGCTAAGTACGTTGGACAGAGAGTGAAGCGCACCGAGGATCCCCGGCTGATACAGGGTCTCGGCCATTACGTTGATGATGTCAAGCTGCCGGACACTTTACACGTCGCGTTCTTGCGCTCGATGTATGCGCACGCGCGGATAAAGAGCATCGATACCAGCGAAGCTTCACACGCGCCAGGCGTCGTCGCCGTTTACACCGGCAAAGACGTCGCTGCGAAGATTGGGGCAGTGCCATGCGCGAGCGCGCTGCCGGGGTTGAAGGTGCCGGACTATCGAGTGCTCGCCACCGATCACGTTGTCTTCGTCGGGCACCCCATTGCAGTAGTCGTAGCGGCGGATCGATACTCGGCGCGCGACGCTATCGACTTGATTATGGTCGATTACGAAGAATTGCCCGCGGTGGTGGATGTGGAACACGCCGCGAAAGGCGGCCCGGCCATCTACGAAGAGTTTGGCGATAATATAGCTTATAAATTGACGTCAGGCGAAGGCGACATTGACTCCGCGCTGAAGTCTGCCGATCGAGTGATCAAGCAGCGAATGGTCCATCAGCGCCTCGCGCCCATCGCGATGGAGACACGCGGCGTCCTGGCTCGGTACTTCCCGGGAGAGCAGGAGCTGACCATCTGGTCGTCAACTCAAATACCACACCTGCTGAGGACTCAGCTTGCACTGATGATCGGGATTCCAGAAAACAAACTGCGGGTGATCACACCAGAAGTAGGCGGCGCGTTCGGGTCAAAGCTGAACGTCTATGCCGAGGAAGCATTGCTCGGTTGGATTTCGATGCAGCTCGGCAAGCCGGTCAAATGGATCGAGGGTCGCCGTGAGAACATTCAGGCAACGATTCACGGCCGCGGACAAGTCGGCTACGTCGAGGTCGGCTGCAAGAATGACGGCACGATCGCCGGGATTCGCTACAATGTGTTCGCAGACCTCGGCGCATATCATCAGTTACTCACTCCTGCGATCCCAACGCTGACAGGCTTGATGCTTTCCGGCGCTTACAAAATTCCGGCGATTCAGATCAACATCACCGGCGTTTTCACAAACAAGATGGCAACTGACGCCTATAGAGGAGCGGGCCGGCCCGAAGCGACGTACGTCGTCGAGCGCGCCGTTGACCTGGTGGCTGCCGAACTTGGGCTGGACACGGTCGACGTGCGGCGCAAGAACTTCCCCGCGTCGAACGAGTTTCCGTTCAAGACCGCAACGGGTTTGTTCTATGACAGCGGCGATTACGATGCAGCCCTCGACAAGGCGCTCGAGATTAGCGATTACAAGAAGTTGCGCGACGAACAGAAAAAGGCGCGCAACGATGGTCGGCTGATCGGCATCGGCGTTTCGACCTATGTTGAGATATGCGCGCTTGGCCCTTCGGCAGCGATGCCCGCCGGTGGATGGGAGAGCGCGACCGTTCGGATCGAGCCGACCGGAAAAGTGACTATCCTAACCGGCGCCTCGCCACACGGGCAAGGACAGGAAACCTCGTTTGCGCAGATCGCGGCTGATGAATTGGGCGTTGACATCAACGACGTAACCGTCGTGCATGGCGACACAGCCGTTGTTCAGTACGGGATCGGGACCTTCGGAAGCCGAGCCACCGCGGTCGGAGGAACCGCGGTTCTGATGGCTATCGAGAAATTGAAAGAGAAAGCCACAAAGATCGCGGCCCACATGCTCAAGGCTGAGTCTTCAAACGTGGTATTCAACGAAGGGAAGTTCTCCAAACACGCTGCCAGAGCCGCTTCTGCGTCAGCGGTGCCTGAGCCGACCATACCGGCTGGACAGGCGCCCGCGGGCGCGTTGCCCGATCCTGAACCGGAAGGCAAGACGGTCTCGATTCAAGACGTCGCCCTGGCCGCTCACATCGCACGCGATATTCCGCCGGGCTCGGAGCCTGGCCTGTCGGCAACTTATTTCTTCGAGCCGACGAATTTCACTTTCCCGTTCGGAACGCACATTGCGGTTGTCGAGATAGACCGAGAGACCGGCGAGATAAAATTCTTGCGGTACGTCGCGGTCGACGATTGCGGCAAGGTGATCAATCCAATGATGGTCGACGGCCAAGTGCAGGGCGGCATCGTGCAATCGATCGGACAGGCGCTGTACGAAGAAGTAGTCTACGATGAGCAGGGTCAGCTCGTGACCGGCACGTTGATGGATTACGCATTACCGAAGGCGGCAATGATTCCCTGGTTCGAGCTCGATCGCACGGAGACGCCCTCGCCGGTGAATCCGCTTGGCGTGAAGGGAGTGGGCGAAGCGGGAACTATTGGCGCGACGCCTGCAATCGTGAACGCGATCGTCGACGCGTTGTCGCCTTTTGGCGTCCGGCACCTTGATATGCCGGTGAGACCGGAAGCGGTCTGGAAGATCCTCAGCGCGCATTCCTGATCGATCTCATTGACGGGCGATCTCGTTAGCTTAGTGGCATAATAATACAAGTGGATGCCGCGAGCGCGTTACCGCTCGCTGACAGTCAGGCAGAAATCCTAGCGTCCTGACGATGCTTCGCGCCTGAACATCGGGAGGCTTTATGAAGGACCGCATCAAATGGATTCTGGTGGGACTCGGCTTCACGTTTGGGCTTCAGGTAATCATCTCTCTTATCTTCACCGGCATAGCCTATAGCACCAAGGGCAGTCAGGCGGATGTAATGTCTGATACAGTTGTCGCCGTGACCTTTGGGTTGACGGTGGGCGCGTTTCTGGTCGGGGGGTTTATCGTTGGCTGGCTCACCGAAGAAGTGCGGGTAATCGACGCGCTGATCGTCGCTTTAGCAACGCTGGTTCTGGCTCTGCTGGTGTACTCGGCGCTGCCTTCGGGCAACAAGGCCCAGTTCATCAGCGGCTATCTGCTCGGCAATGTCGCGCGCGGGTCCGTGCTCGCGGTCATAGCGCTCATCGCCTCAGCGATAGGAGCATACTGGGGCTGGCACGTTAATGTTCCCCAGGAAGGAGTGCTCGACCGAGTCGCGCTGGTAATCGGCCTGGTTGGAGCGATTGTGGGTCCATTTGTCTTGCTTGCATTGGGCGGGCGCGATCCAAGCAATCCCAACGCGCCAAATCTGCCATGGTATTTTCTGGTAGTTGTGATCGTGTTGGTTTTGGTGATCGTCGGAGTTGGGTTTGTGCTATTCACTCGCGAGTCGCACTACGAAGAAGAGATTTCGATAAGCCCCGAACATCACAAGGAAGGGGGCCCGACGGCGACTGATTGAGTCGGCGAGAGGAGACACGGGCGCAGGAGAAAGATGAGTTGCTCAAGAGGAAGTCTGCGGTAATCGAATTATTTCTGTTCGCTACTCTGATGGCGCACAGTGTGAGTCTGCCTATATCATCACTTTAGATAGTCTCGTCATCACTTCATTTGGTCGGTGTGATTAACGATCTCCCCTAAATACCGTGCGACCTCGGCAGCTGACTGGTATCGATCTTCAGGATCTTTTCTAAGCATGCGGTCGAGCACTGCGACCAATTCGTCGGGCGCGTCCTGTCGATGCTTTTTGATTGGCGACGGCGCGCGCTTCTTTATCGCCTCGATCGTTTGGAAATAAGTCTCGCCCTCAAACGGAAGACGGCCCGTGATCATCTCGTAAAGCACGACGCCCAAGGAGAAAATATCCGTGAGGTGCGTCAACTCGCCTTGTCCGGTCGCCTGTTCCGGCGACATATAGCTCACCGTTCCCAGCAAGACTCCGGACTCGGTGAGACGCGATTTGCTGCGTCGGTTCAAGACGGGCAGCGGTTTCGCCAGCCCGAAGTCCAGCACCTTAACCTTCCCCCTCGGATTGATCATTATGTTCGAAGTCTTGATATCACGATGAACCACTCCACGTTCGTGCGCTTCAGCCAGCGCCTCGGCTGATTGGACTCCGATATCGACGATCTCGCCGATTGCGAGAGGTCCGCGCTCGAGGCGCTCGGCAACCGTATGACCCTCGACGTATTCCATGACGATGTAAGGGTTGCCGGCTGCCTCGCCGATCTCGTGAATAGTCGCGATGTTCGGATGATTGAGCTGCGACGCCATTTGCGCCTCTCTCAAGAAGCGCTGCTTCATCGATTCGTCTTCAATATGCTTCGAAGCCAGTACCTTTATCGCTACAGTGCGCTGGAGGTCGGTGTCGTATGATTCAAATATCTCTCCCATCCCGCCCGCGCCCAGCGAACGTCGTATCTCGAATCTTCCGATATGACCCTCAGGCTCGATGAGCGGAGGCGCGCCGACCTTTTCGGTCTTGCCGTCGTGAACTGCCATCGCCGCCCGGTCCGTTTCGCGCAGTTCGGTTGTGATGACGCGAGGCCTGGAAATCACCGATGAGAACAGCGTCGAAAAGATGCGCGAGCCCCGATCGTCATGAATGAAGTAACCCGCACGCTTCAGGTCCTCATAGATGTGTTCGTGTTCCTTCTCGACGCGCCCGTTCTCGATGAACTCCCGAATCGCGCGCCGCGGCCCCTCGCTCAAATGGTCCCAGATGAAGCGGAATTGACCTTTCGCCTCGTCCAGAAAAGTAGCTTCGACCTCTTGGCGATCGAGCTTACCGTCGTTCTCCAGCAGATAATCAAAATATGCCGAGCAGGCGATTTGCAAAAAGTAAGGGAAGTAACCCCCTATTTCCGTTATTCGCCGGGCGTAGCCATCCAGCGGCAACCCCGCTTCGGCTGAAGGCCGAGTGATCAGCTCCAAAGCTTCTTTTCGTGTGAAGGCCCGAAGGAAGACGTTGGTGAAAATGTTGAAAAACGGCGAGTCGGCGATGAGCTGAGTGTGACACAGCTCTTGTAGATCGCGCGCCGAACTGGTCACGAAAGCAACGTCATAATTGTTGGCGATCGAACGAAGGAACGAAAAGAACTCCAGATCAAAAGCTCGATTTGTCGTGATCGCATCGAATTCGTCGAACAACACAACCAGCTTGCGCCCGTCGCGGCGAAAATTTTCGAGCATCGACCGCAGCGAATCGAATGAAGGCTGCAGCTTGTTGAGGGATTTATCGCCGGTCTCTTTCGCAAGCAGGGCGAACAACTCTTTGAAGAATTCGGTTAGCGTCAGCCGTCGTTTTTGTTGAAGATCGATGAATGCGAACGCGTAAGATTCATGGCGGTCGAGAAAGCGTTCGCGGATCTGTGGATGATTGATGAAGCAAAGCAGCGAAGACTTGCCAATTCGTCGCTCGCCTACGACGGAAATGGATTGCGGCCTCGAGGCGCCGATCCGGGAGAAGATCTTGGACACCTCACGCGCGCGACCAAAGAACTGCGCCGGGTCTTTGATGGCCACGCGGTTCAGGTATGGATTTGCCAGCTTCATAGGTTTAAAGCGTGCGCACTTCTTTCACAACCTGCCAGATCGAATGCGATCGCCGAATCCAAAGGCGCAGCAAATCAATCTTGAAACGGAATCCCACAGACGCGTCTTTCTCCAACAACTCACGACGGAACATCTCTTCCAACGTGAGCCGCAAAGTGTTTTCAGACAGGTTGACCGGGTAATCGTTGGACTTCACCGAGACCCGCAGCTCGCGAGCGGTTGCATAGGACGCATCGTCCGTCAACGCTTCTCCGAGCAGTGAAAGCCCGAGCTTTTCATCGTCCGACAGCGCGTCCCAGGTGTAAATCATTTGCGGCAGCGGGTTGTCCACGATCTCGCTGATCACGCGGGTGAGATCAGCCGCCGTCACCCAGTTCTGCCGATGCTCGTTTAAGTAGTCTACAAGGTTCTGACAAATGACCTGTGTATAGAATGGCTGGCCTGCAGTTAGCCGATAGATGCCACCAACCACTCCGCGGCCGTAAACGACGCGGCCCTCTACAGGCTCGGTGATCAACCGCGCCGTGTCTTTCTCTGACAGAAACCCCACTTTGCGAAACAACGAGCGCCTGAGCAACTCGCGCCAGTATTTTCGATCACGCTCTTCCAACCTGCGCGAGCCGGTGAAGATCAGCGCCAGGTGTTCCTTGTTGTCCATTAGTCCGGCCAGGAAGGTGAACAACTCACCTGAGATTTTGCCTTCGTCAACTTTTCCCTCGAGTAGTTCATACTCGTCCATCAGGATCAACAGCGTGCGGTCGCCGATTGAGTCGAGCACTCCATCGAGGAAATCCAGAAACACGGGATACGGATTTCGGCCCTCAAATCGAGGCAAGTTGAGCGTCTCAGCGCTAGACGCAACCGGAACGGTCTGGACGGTAGCGAGCGTAGCGGCGGAGGCGACCGGGGCGGCGGGCTCGCGGCTCTTTGAGCGCGCGACAGCTTCTGCAATCAATCGCGCCAGGCGTGAGAAGAATTCCGAGTCGGATGCGATGACCATTTCCTGAAGGTCAACAAACACCGGGATGAAGCGCTCGCCCAATCTTCCGCCCGCCACCTGATAAAGAATCGAGCTCTTGCCTACGCGACGCTCGCCGCAAAAGACGATCACCACGCCCTGGCTGGCGCCCTCAAGCTTCACGCGCACGTAACGAAAATCGTCTTCGCGACCGTAGAACATTTTCTCCCCGCGAATCGGATTGCCGACGATGAACGGATTGGGCTCGATCGGAACGTAACTGCGCAGCTCTCTGGGAAGCACATACTCGCGTGCTTGCATTCTGCGCGCCGCAAAAGTGGCTCCCAGAGCCAGTCCTACGGCTACTATCGCCAGCGCGTAAAACCACCAGTTCTTCCAGAACGGCGCGGCCACCCGCATCGACAAAGTTGCTGCCGGACTCTTAGCGCCGTAGAGGTCGCGGTTCAAAGCGATAAGCTCGAAACTGTAGGCGCCTTCATCCAGGCCCAAGCGGGACACCTCGCTTTGCGCCCCCTGCTGCGGCTGCAGGATTTCCCAACGCTGCTCGTTCGCGTTTGAGTTGATACGATAGAGGCAGCGCGTCTGGCCGCTCATCGTCACCGGAGTCAAGTGAAACGTAATCTTGTGTCGCCCAGCCGAAACATTGTACGAGCCTGATTCGGACGCCTCCTGTGCGCTACCATCTACTTCGACTGAAACCTGGGCTGAAGGCGCGACAGTGACTGGAGTGTGGCAAACTGCGCCTTTGTTTGTCGCGATCCATATTCGCCCCTCGCCGTCCTGCGAGATTGAGTTGACGCGGCTCCCAGTCAGCGCGTGAGTTTCTCCCGTATAGATGCTTGACAGTACGTGGCCTTCAAACAGAAGGAATTTCTTGACCTGCCCTTCGTCAGTGCCTGCCCACAGAAACCCGTCGCGGTCGATGAACAAGGTGTTGATGGCCTCGCCGTCCAGCGTTGTAAACGTTGTTCCATTATATGCTTGAATACCGGCGTGAGTGGCTACGAGCAGACTATCGCCCAATCGGACAATCCAACGCGCGTCGTTGTCGGCCAGCCCTCGCGATGCGTCTATCAAACTGGATTCTTCGCTGTTGGGATCGAAGCTAACGACGCCGCGAGAGGTAGCGAACCAGAGGCGGCCGTCTCTATCTTCAAAAGCGTGTCGGGTGTCGTAACCTGCCAAGGCTTCCACGTCGTGCAACTCGCCTTGCTGAAAGATTGAAACGCCCCGAGTAGTCGCAAACACAACGGCCTGACCTCCGGCGGTCGCAGTTACCCATTGAACGTTGTTTGAAGCCAGACCGCTTCCTTCGTTGAATTGGGTGAGAGTTTCTCGCGTCCATCTGAGCGAGCCTTGATTGGTCGCAAACCATGCCACACCTGAACTGTCGAAAGCCACCGACTGCAAGCTGATGCCTGAGCGAAAGCCTTCGAGTGGAACGAATCTCTCGCCGTCCAGCCGCGACACGCCGCTCGCCGTCAGGAACCACACGTTGCGCTGCCCGCGCCAGGGCGTTTCGACGATCGCTTGCACGTCGTTGTCAGCGAGCCCGCGACTGGTGGTGAAACTAACAAAGCTGTAGAAGTCAGAGCTGACGACGCCGTTGTCGGTTGCGAACCAGACGCGGCCTTCGCGACCGGTGAAGATTGCCGCGATATGGTCGCGGTCGAAAGAGTGAACTCGTTGAGACTCGCGGCGCGCAGCGTCATAAACGACAACGCCGCCCGTATCCGGAGCAAGCCAGACGCGACCGCGGCTATCTTCGCCGATCGCTCGAACATTGCTTGATAGCGCACCGATCGGCAACCGTTGAACGGCCCCGCTCGAGATCAGCAGCATTCCCTTTTCCGTCGACAGCCACAGCCGCTTGGCTTTGTCTGTCATTAACGAGCGAACGCCACTTATCGGTTCCTCCTGCTGGGTATGCTTGGTTTCGCCTCGCGAGTCGCGCCATCGTTCGAAAGTTACAAGCCGCTCACCGTCGAGAATCCAGAGTCCACCTGCTGCGGCAAGCCAAATTCTTCCGCCCTCATCCTCGGCGAGAGCGTCCACGTCACGCAGCTCCTGCGAATGCGCGAGGGCAGTGAGAACTCGGCCGTCAAACTGCAACAGGCGGTCCGCCGTCGCCAACCAGACTGCGCCGCCTGAATCAACCAGAAGCTGCCGAGGCTCACGAACATCGAACGCTGGTCCCGCTTCGTCGCCATTCTTGGTGATTCGACGCACGCCTCGCGCGGTTGCGAGCCACATCGTTCCGTTGCGGTCTTCAGCAATCGAGCGAATGTCCTCGCCGGCAAGCTGTTCTAACCCGGAACCAACGACGCTTGATGACTTGAAGTCAGCGCCGTTGAATCTGGCGACTCCTTTGTCTGTGCCGAACCACATCCAGCCTTCGCTGTCCTGAAAGACAGCTTGAACATTTTTCGACGGCAGATTGGGAACGGTGTAACGGGCGACGGCTTTTTCGTTTATCGGAATGACTGGCGCGACCACCAACTGAAGCGGGAAGTCGGTGGTGATGCCGGGGGATATGAAAACGTCGTTTCTGTACTCATCATAACCGCGCAGCGAGGCAGTGAGCTGGTAAGAACCGGGCGCGAGCCTGCCAAAATAAGCGTCGCCGTACTGATCGGTCGCGCTTCGAGCTGCGAGCCCGCCAGTAGCGGCTCGCTCCCTGGCGTACAGGCTCACGGTCACGCCTGCGAGCGGCTGGTTGCCGGCGTCGAGCACCGCGACGTGCAGCGACGACGGAGTGAGCTTGATCGGAGGCGTAATAAAAGTCTCGTCGGGACGCAGCGTCACGGTAATCGCTTCTTTACGAAACTTGGGCGCTTCCACGGTGAGGCGATACTGTGCTGCCTTAAGGTTTCGAAATTCGAAGCGGCCGTCAGCCTGTGTGTTTTTCGACTCAGAAACATCACCGCCGGTTAGAGTAGCCTTAGCGTTAGTCAGTGGTACGCCTCGATCGTCTTGGATCACGCCGACGATTGCGCCGCCGCTTGGCGTAGCAGGCTGTTGACTCGCGAGATGGCCTTCTTGCTCAAGCGCGGCAACCAACAGCGCTATGAGAAACAACAGTAATACGCTCTTCCGGGTCGTCTGATTGGAAGCCGAGCTGTTTGTGATGGACTTTGACACTTCCAAAGGATTCGACAGTCAGAGGGATCGCTAAGAGTTCGAGTATACAAGCCGTGTTCGCGCGCTCGCAAGATTTTGGATTCTCCAAGGTCTCGCGATCGGCTCACCAAGCGAATCGAGTACTCATCTTTTGGTTGAATCGGCGAGGTCTGGTGAAGGTCGCCAATAGTGTCCGCGAGCCTTGATCGGGGTTCCTCTCCATTTGCTCACAGCTTGTACGCGAGTTGCACAAGAAAATAAGCCAACGCTGCTATTAGAGCCGACATCGGGATAGTCAATACCCACGCCCAAACGACTCTGCCTGCGACCCCCCATCGCACCGCAGACAATCTTCGCGTCGCGCCAACTCCCACGATGCCCCCGGTTATTGTGTGCGTAGTGCTGACAGGAATGCCGCCGTAGGTTGACATAAAAATCGAGGCCGCGCCCGCGGTCTCCGCCGCAAACCCGCTGAACGGTTTGAGCTTGGTTATGCGAGATCCCATTGTATGCACGATGCGCCAGCCGCCGGTCAAAGTTCCCAGCCCAATCGCCGCGTGACAGGTGAGAACTACCCACAACGGAATCTCTTTCGCCGCATCTGCGTTGACATTTGAGGCAACCAACACCGCGGCAATTATGCCCATCGTTTTCTGCGCGTCGTTGCCTCCGTGTCCCAGGCTGAACAGTGCAGCCGATAAAAGTTGAAGCTTGCGGAAGATTCTGTCGACCTGGTCGGGTGAACGCCGACGAAAGATCCACAGTAGCGCGACCATCAGCGAGAATCCGAGCAACATTCCCACCAGCGGCGAGATGAAAATAAACGAGACGGTCTTGGTCCATCCGGAAGCTATGAACAGCCCGTCGAATCCTCGATGCGCCGCCAGCGCGGCACCGCCGTAGCCTCCCACCAGAGCGTGCGACGAGCTCGACGGTAAGCCGTAATACCAGGTGATTATGTTCCACACAATCGCGCCGGTGACTCCGCATAACAGGACCCACATCCGCCATTGTTCGTCTATGACTTTTATATTGACCATGTCGCCGCCGACCGTTTTTGCGACACGAGTGCCGAATATGGCGAAGGCAATAAAGTTGAAGAACGCCGCCCACACGACCGCTAACCCGGGCGACAGCACGCG
The DNA here is from genome assembly GCA_036505875.1 of Blastocatellia bacterium. Lineage (GTDB taxonomy): Bacteria > Acidobacteriota > Blastocatellia > UBA7656 > UBA7656 > Onstottus_A. The sequence goes on from DASXSR010000240.1 coordinate 13,269, forward strand.
CGTCGAAACAACCGTGGCGATCGAATTCGCCGCATCGTGAAAACCATTGACGTAGTCGAAGAGGAGGGCGAAAACTATGACGATTACGACAAACGCCATCAGCGCTGTCATTCAAATACACCTCCGCACAAAAAGATGGAGGACTACCTGACGCCGGTTATCTGTTTTTGACCATCACCGCCTCGAGCGCTTCAGAAACGTCTTTGCAGCGGTCGATGGAATTCTCGAGCTCTTCGTAGATTGACATCCACTTGATTACTTCAAGTGGATCCTTTTCCTCGGCAAACAGACGGCGAATGCTCTCTCTGTACAACGTATCTGCTTGTTTCTCCAACTCGGCTATTTTGTGGCACTGTTCATCGACACCTTTGTGTCGCTCGAGCAACGCGAAAGCCCCCTCGATTTCGACCGTGGCCTGTCCAATCAGCCCGGCTGTTTGCGCGGCGTCCGCCCTCAGCTCCTTGATGCCGTATATGTCCAGCCTGCGAGCAAGGTCGGTAATCATATCGATGACGTCGTCAAGCTCGGTCACCAGCAAGTAGATATCTTCGCGATCGATTGGAGTGATGAAAGTCGAATTGAGCTTTTGAGTAATCTTGGCCGCCAGATCGTCGCAGGTGAGTTCGATGCTTTTGATCTGTTCGGCATAGCTGATGTGATTCTGGTAGTCTTCGAAAATCTTTACGAACAGCTCTCCGCCTCGCTTAACATGACTGGAAAGCTGCTCGAGCATGCCGAAGTATCGTTCTTCTCGTGGAACAAGCCGCACAATCCGTTCTCCTTTCGAATATCAGAGCAGTCGATTCTATGGTTGCAAGGCTCGCGCGTCAACTTCAATTGCTTGGAGACCGCCCCTGTCATTGCGATCAAGATGCAGGTTATCGAAAAATTTTTCTTGACATCCTATTACATTTGTAGTAGAGTGAGCCTCATCTGTAGTAGGACTTGAGGAGAGCAGAAACCGTGAGGCGGGAAGAGTCGATAAAACTGACCAGGTTCGAGCTTGAGGTGATGCAGGCGCTGTGGGAAATGGGCGTCGGCTCTGTGCGAGAGATTCAAGAGCGGCTGCCCGAAAAACGGCGCCCAGCCTACACAACCGTCCAGACGATCGTGCGGCGGCTCGAGGAGAAGGGCGCCGTTCGCAAGCTGAAAAAAATCGGAAACGCTTTCATATTCGAACCGACCGTCACGCGCAAGTCTGCTCATCGGCGTTTGATAAACGAATTGCTTGAACTGTTCGGCGGATCCGCCCGGCCGTTAATGGCGCACCTCGCCGAAATCGGGAAGCTGAGTCTGGAGGACGTGCGTGAGCTGGAGAACATCCTGGCTCAGCAATCAACGGCCGACTCGCGAAAAGCCGGCTCGAAGCAGAAAGATCTCTCCGCGCCTCGCGCGCGAAGGCAATGAGCGCCGTAAAAAGGCGCGAGAACTTATGATCGTTCACGACTGGATCGCTCAATGGTCAGCGTGGGGCTGGCCCTTTCTGGCAAACCACCTTTGGCAGGCGACGCTGCTTTCGCTGCTCGCGTTTGCGGCGGCTGCATTGTTGAGAAAGGGACCAGGTCGCGCGCGCTACGCGATCTGGCTTATCGCGTCGGCTAAGTTCGTCTTGCCCTCGGCGGTATTTGTCATCATAGCGAGACAATTAGGGCTCGACTTCTCGTCCATGTTCATCTCCAACAGCGAGATCGGCCAAGGCGCTGGGATTGTATCTCAGTTAACAACGCCGCTAATGCAGTGGGAAGAGTCGGCCGTCGCGAGTGAGACGATTGTCCGCGGCCACAACGAATTGTTTTGCGCGCTCACGCTGATTTGGTTCACAGGCTGCTTAGCGTTTCTCGCGGTGTGGTGGCGGCATCGCGCCCGATTTCGGGGCGCGATCCACGCAAGCCGAATTACTGCTCGCACAAGAGAAAGAGAGACGCTGGACCGCGTGCGCGCGTGGCTGAAAATCGAGCGAAAAGTCCGTCTCTTCATCTCGCAACAAACAATCGAGCCCGGAGTCTGGGGAGTTTTCAGACCGGTCGTATTACTGCCTGAGCGCATGGCCGAGGAACTCGACGACGCAGAGCTTGAAGCCGTGATGATGCACGAGATGATACACGTTGCGCGTCGGGACAACCTGATCGCAAACGTTCAGCGACTGTTATGTTGTTTACTGTGGTTCCATCCCGTCGTATGGCTGCTGGATCGCTTGCTGCTTGTTGACCGCGAGCGAGCTTGCGACGAAGAGGTGATGCGGCTGGGCGGCGCGTCTGAAGTTTACGCCTCGAGCCTGCTTAAGGTCCTGCGTTTTTGCCTCGGCTGGAACGTAGCCGGCGCGTCTAACGCTGCCGGCTCGAATCTTGGAAGGAGGATTGAACGAATCATGTCCACGAACGCTGATTTGAAATTGTCGATTTGGCATCGTCTGGCAATCACTTCGATTGCCGTCCTCGTGATCGCTCTTTCGATTGCGGCTGGTTTTCTTTCCGGGGAAGGAGTTGTTGCTCAGAACAGGAAGCCAGTCGAGGGCATCGCCGGCGGCGTTGTCGGGGGAGTCCGCGGCGGCGTTGCCGGGGGAGTCCCCGGCGGCATTCCTGGCGGAATACCCGGCGGTGTCGCAGACGGAATTGGATTTGCGATAACCGACGAACAGGGAAACCTGATCGAGAGATTGGACAAAGCCACCGAGGTGGCAATTGAATTCAAGAACTCCGGTAAGGCGCCGCTGGCGATAACCGACGCAAGGGCCAAATCGGTTCTGCGCACACAAGATGCGTCGGGCGACGAGTACGCCGTGATTCCTCTTGTCACGGTAGTTAACAATGGGGACCGCCGAGTGAAGTTCTTTACGCTGGAGTTCAGGAACGGACTTGAGCGCCGCGCTTACTCCGAGCGGGCGACAATGGAGCCGCACACGATGTACAGATCGGGGGGGCAGAAACGGTTCATCATTCTGACCGGCGGCGCGGAGGCCTGGTCGGTAAGGGTGGCCGGAGTGTTATTTGACGACGGCGATGTTTGGGGAATGGTACCTCCGCCGCCGCCGCCTCCTCCACCACCCGCCGAGATGCTTAAACTTGAGCAGGCTCCAGAGAACGCCCTGCCGTTCCAGAACACAGACGGAGCGCCGGTATCGATCACCGGCCTTGCCGGTAAGGCAGTGCTGCTTGATCGCCAAGAACGCGAGAGGCTGAACCCAGCGGCGCCTTGGGGTTATCTGATGCGACTTAGCCTTCAAGTAGTCAATAATACAGATAAGCGCGTCGTGGGCCTCGGCATTGCTTGCAGGACCCCGGAGCAAGCGAATCTTACTAACATTCCGGTTATCCTGGCACCGCATTCTTCTAATAAGCTCGTAGTACCTCACTCCGATGGTGGGTTCATCTTGGTGCACGGTAATTTTGAGCGCTTGGACATTGCAATCGTCGGCGTCAAGTTTGAAGACGGCGAAACTTGGGGAAAGTTTGTTGAGCCTCCGGCGGCGCCAGTGTTTACGCAAGCCCCACCTCCGCCACCACCACCGCCTCAAGAAGCGTCGGCTTCCGATTCATCCAAGATTATTCGAAAGTCGGGAGGAGGGCTGATCGGCTCGGTTGTCCGACGAGTGGAGCCTGACTTCCCGCCGCTAGCAAAGGCAGCCCAGATAAGCGGAGCAGTTGTGGTCGAAGTGACGGTTGACGAGAGCGGTAACGTGATCGCGGCGCGGGCGATCTCCGGTCACCCGTTGCTCAAGGACGCCGCTGTCACGGCTGCGCGACAATGGCAGTTCGCGCCAACCACGGTCGAAGATAAACCGGTAAAGGTAGTAGGAACGGTGACGTTCAACTTCCAGCTCTAGTGATCCCGCGAAATGCGAGACTCGTCGTGGGGGTGCGCAACGCGAGAACGAATGTGAACCTGGCGCGATGTCATTCGCTACCGGCGCGCTCCCACTCCGGCTTCCAGTCTGGATCGAGGTCCTTTAATCGCATTTCCAGATCGAGCGCCAGGTCGCTCAACTTTTCCATTATCCGAACGACGTCTGGATAAGCGTTGTCCTCGGACGCGCGCTCAGCGGCCATGGTCAGACCGTTCAACATCTCGTAAAGCGTCTTCAAAACTTCAAGCTCACTCTTGCTGCTCATCGACCTGCCTCGCCTTCTGCGGCTAACGGGTTTGACCGAGTCATAAGTCCGTCAACATATCCAAGATAACAAACCAGACTCGGAAAGCAAAACGGAAGCCCGGGTTGGGTGCACCCACTGTGGCAGTGCGTCTTCTGTCGGCACGGTGGTTGCCGAAGAGAAAGTGTCTAGATGGGGACTTACCGATTGATGCCTCTTATCAATGGACGGGTCCGACTGCGCTGTCTTATAACAAGACGTTGTGGTCTAATTTCTACAAGAATCGCGCGGACGCTGAGGAGTTCTGATCGCCACATTTCGCGGCGGACAGTTGGGGCTCTTTGTGGGCACGGCGGTACGAACTCTCTCAAAAGGAGCAGGTCATGCAATCCCACATAAAGCTCGGCCGCATTTTCGGGATAGAGATAGGGCTACATTTCAGTTGGATCGTCATCGCGTTGCTGATTGTGTTTTCACTCGCGGGACACTTTCGCGAAACCAATCCAAGCTGGGGCGACGGCGTCGTACTGGCTACGGCCATTGCGACCGGGTTGTTGTTCTTCGCGGCCATCATCGCTCACGAGCTTGCTCACTCGCTGGTCGCCAAGACGCGCGGACTGCCCGTAAAGTCCATCACGCTGTTTGCGCTGGGAGGCGTCTCGCAAATCGAAAAAGAAGCCGCCGATGCGGCAAGCGAATTCTGGATCGCGATAGTCGGTCCGCTCACAAGCTTCGCGATCGGCGCGCTGTTGCTGGGGCTATCGGCGCTGCAAGGTTGGAGCGAGATAGCGACTCCCAAGACTCCGGTTTTGGCGATGATAGTGTGGCTCGGCGCTATCAACGTTATGCTCGGTGTGTTCAACCTCATCCCGGGATTCCCGTTGGATGGCGGGCGCGTCTTGAGAGCGATCGTGTGGTGGATCACCAAAGATCAAGTGCGGGCGACGCGGATGGCTGCGCGAGTCGGGCAGGGCGTTGCGATATTCTTCATCGTGATAGGAGTTTACCGGCTTTTTTCGGGGGCGGGGTTTGCCGGATTGTGGATAGCCATCATTGGGTGGTTTTTGCTCGACGCTGCGGGTGCCAGCTACGCTCAGGTCGAACTGAACGAGCGTTTGCGCGGCGTGCGCGTCGGCGACATCATGGCCCGCGACTGTCCGACGGTCGACGGGCGTACCAATCTGCAGAATTTTGTCGAAGACTTTCTTCTGCGCACTGGACGCCGGTGCTTCATCGTAGCTGAGGACGGGCACGTCGAGGGGCTAATCACGCCCCACGAGATCAAAGAAATCGAGTCGTCCATCCGACCCTTCAAAACTGTGCACGACGTGATGCGGCCAATCGACCAACTTCGAACGGTGTCCCCGAAAACGCCCGTCACCGAAGTGCTGGAGACGATGGGACGCGAAGATGTCAATCAACTGCCGGTTGTGTCTGACGGCAGGCTTGAAGGAGTGATATCGCGCGGCCAGGTATTGCGCTACTTGCAAACGAGGATGGAGTTGCGCGTCTAGGAAAAGCGAGCGATTCGTGAAACGTGATTCGTGAAACGTGATTTTGTGAAACGTGATTTCGTGAAGCGTGAGCCCGGCCGAATGCGGATCCCGGTCAGGACGCTTTGGCCTCTTTCGCCCCTTTCGTCCCTTTTGTCCTTTTCGTCCTTTTCGTCCTTTTGAAGAGAATGATATGGCGCTACTCCTGAGAGAAGAAGACGTTGCTGACCTGCTGAACATCGAGACTGCGATTGATGCGGTCGAAGAGGTCCTGCGCGATCAAGCTGAAGGGCAAGCTACAAATCGCCCGCGCTGTCGCGTTGCTGTACCCACGTCGCAATTGCACGTATTGGCAGCGGGTGATCGCAGGCTCGGCGTTTACGGGCTAAAAGCCTACACCGCGTCGCGAAAAGGCGCGCGCTTCCTGGTATTGCTTTATGAGTCGGACAGCGGTGATCTGCTTGCGATGATCGAAGCCGATCGGCTCGGCCAAATGCGAACCGGGGCGGCTTCAGGGGTGGCGACCAGGTATATGGCTCGCGAGTCCGCTGACACTGTTGGAATCTTCGGCGCCGGTTGGCAAGCCGAGAGCCAACTGATGGCAGTCTGCGCCGTGAGACAAATCAAATCGATCAAGGTATGCAGTCGCAGCAAGGAACATCGTGAAGCCTTCGCGCGAAAGATGACCTCGCTGCTGCGCGTCGAAATAAGCGCAACTCAGTCACCCGAAGAAGCCGTTCGCGATCAACCCATTATCGTAACCGCAACTTCGGCGCGCGAGCCCGTGCTGAAGGGCGAATGGATCGAGCCCGGCACGCACTTGAACGTGGCAGGTTCGAACTTTCTATCGAAGGCAGAAGTGGACGTGGAGACGATTCGTCGCGCAAACGTTATCGCCGTGGACTCAATCGAGCAATCGAAGCTTGAGGCCGGCGACTTGCTGCCCGCGATCGATCGCGGAGTGATCAGCTGGGAATCTGTTACCGAGCTAGGACGGATCGTCGCGGGTCGCGACGTTGGCCGCACGAGCGATGACGACATCACGATCTTCAAATCGAACGGCATCGCGCTGGAAGACATTTCAACTGCGCTGCGTGTCTACAATCTCGCTCGCGAACGCGGGGTTGGTGAAGAGATCAATCTTTGGCAGAGAAGTCTTTAGCTTTCATGAACCATCGCTGCTGTTCGACAAGACCGGAATATGATTTGGGCGCGCGCGGTGGACGCGTATAATCGGCGGGACCGCAAAGCAACTCGATTGCTCTGTAAGTGTCGAGCACGCGTAGCTCCTTGCGGTGAATTCGCTCCGACTCCTCGCCAGCGAGCTTCCACGTCTCGACCCACCGCTTGCCCAAAGCAGTCTGCTCGGGTGTCCAACTAGAGAGGGCAGAAGGCTTATTACTCAACAATATGAGAATCGTCCAACGCTGAGAGGTGTACAACCTTGCCCGTGATTTCGTACGATTACGCCTCAGTGCCCGGCTATAACGACAAACAGAAGATCGTTGAACACTACGACTTGATTAGCCCGTTCTATCTCAAGCTCTGGGGCGAGCACCTTCACCACGGCTATTGGGTGACCGGCGTCGAATCGAAGGAGGAAGCCCAGGTAGCGCTC
>DASXSR010000241.1:0-13645 GCA_036505875.1 Blastocatellia bacterium
GGCGGTAATGCCGTCGATGGCGGCTGCGCTGCCATACTCGCAGGCTCGGTAATCGAGTTCTCGCACTTCTCGTTTGGCGGCGAAGTGCCGATCATAATCAGAACCGCAAGCGGGTCGGTAAGCGTGATCAACGGGCAGGGCATCGCGCCACGGCTCGCAACCCGAGAGTTCTTTCTCGAGCGCGCAAAGAAAGGCACGCAAGAGAAAGGGCCGGTCTACACCGGCGCGCCTGAATACGTTTCGATTTCGGAAGGCGGTTCAAAGCCCGGACCGATTCCCTCATCGGGAATTCTCCCTGCGACGGTTCCGGGCGTCCTCGACGCAGTGGTCACCGCTCTAGATCGTTTCGGCACCAAATCACTTGCCGAGGTTATGCAACCGGCCATTGAGTTGGCTGATGGTTTCCCAATCGACGAGCTGCGCGTGGGCTACATCGAAAGGACGCGCACGATATTCGAGAAATGGCCCACGAGCGCGAAGCTCTTCTTGCCCGGCGGTCGCGTGCCCAAACCCGGCGAGATATTCTCACAGCCAGACCTGGCTCGCACCTTGCGCGAGATTGCAAGAGTTGAAAGGGAAGCCGCGTCGCGCGGTCGACACGAGGCCTTGATCGCAGCGCGAGACTATTTCTACAAGGGCGCGATTGCAAAACGCATCTCCGATTTTTGTGAAGGCAACGGCGGCTTGCTTCGAGCGGGTGACTTCGCGGCGTTTCGCGCGAAGGTTGAAGAGCCGGCGCACGCCTCGTATCGCGGCTATGAAGTTTACAAGACCGGATTCTTTGCGCAGGGTCCGGTGATGCTCGAAATGTTGAATGTGCTGGAGAGCTATGGTCTGCGCGCGATGAAGCACAACTCGGCAGACTACATTCACACGCTGACCGAAACCATGAAGCTTGCGTTCGCGGATCGCGATCGCTATTACGGCGATCCTGACTTTGTTCGAGTGCCTTCGGCTGAGCTTCTGTCGAAGGACTACGGTTCGATGCGCAGGTCGCTGATCGATTCAAAGCATGCATCCCTCGATCAGCGGCCCGGCGATCCTGCCAACAAGAAACCGCTGTTGGAGAGCGCGCCGCATCCCGCGCTCACGGGTGAATCGACCGTGCGCGAAGCCGAGCGCGCCAACGACACGACTTGCGTTAACGTAATCGACAAAGACGGTAACTTGTTCAGCGCGACGCCGTCAGGCGCGTGGCTGCCGGCGGTCGTTGCGGGCGACACCGGCGTGCTGCTCGGCCAGCGCATGCAATCGTTCGTGCTCGAAGCGGGGCATCCGAATGTGCTTCAGCCGGGCAAGCGACCGAGGATAACTCTCTCACCGACGCTGGTCCTCAAGGATGGCAGGCCGTTTCTGGTGCTCTCGACGCCGGGCGGCGACAACCAGGACCAGTCACTGATTCAAGTGCTGCTAAACATCATCGAGTTCGGGATGAACGTGCAGGAGGCCGTCGAGGCCCCAAGATTTCAGACGCTTCACCTTGTCAGCTCGTTCGACGATCACAGGTTTAATCCTGGCGTGCTCAATCTCGAGGACCGGATCGAAAAAACGGTGAGAGACGGTCTCACGGCGCGCGGGCACAAAGTGGAGACGCAATCCGCTTGGGGCAATCCCTCGGCGCCGACTGTGATTAGGTTCAACAGCGAGTCGGGAGTGATCGAGGCAGGTGCAGACCCGAGGCGCGGACGTTACGCCATCGCGTGGTAGTCGGTTTGCGCCGAATACCAACGGGCTCAGATCACGAATTCCTTACTCCTTGAATATGCTTTCTATGTCCCGTGCTCCGTGCAATACGCGGGCGATCCTTATGTCGCTTTTGGTCACGAAGTAGAAGACCAAGTATCTTTCAACCGGGAAACTGCGCAGGCCCTTCTTCAGTTCGTCTCGCCGTCGGCCGATCTCAGGAAACTTGAGCAGCATTTCGAACCTTGCCCTAATTTCACTCCTGACTCGGTCTGCCGCCTCAATGTTTTCGGAGGCTATGTACTCCCATATCTCAACAAGATCTGAGCGAGCCGCGCGTGAGACAATGACGCGTTTCATTGTGTGGATTTAGGTTTCCTCGCGGCGCGTTTAGCAACTTCTGCTTCAATATCGTCAAAAAGTTCTTCGACGGAAGAGTACTCGCCGTATCTGCCATTTTCGATATCATCGATCCCAATTTGCAGCTCCCGCTTCAGGGCCGCGAGTTTCTCCCTTCGCAGGCGCACCAGCCGCAGCCCTTCACGGACAACCTCACTTGCAGACTTGTAGTCTCCGGTATTGATTTCGTCGTTCACCAGTCGTTCAAGCTCTGGCGTCAATGGAATATTCATACTCATGATCTCTTCCTTTGAGCTCTTGACGCGACTTAAGTATACGCGGAGTTGAGACGATTCTCAATTTTCATCTTCTTCGGGCTGGGGCTCTCTCCGCCGATACACTTCGTAGTTATCCAGGCTTTCTACCTGTTCAAAATCTTCTTCAAGCAATTCCGTCAACTCGTCTTTGAATTGCTTCACCGAATCCTCTTCAATCTGCAGTTCCTGCTTAACAATCAGCCAGCGTATGTTGCGCTCGCGCGCCAGTTCCCGAATCTCGTCCGCCGTGTACGGATCGACGGTGTAATCGAACATAAGCACGGGGAAGCGCGGGCGCCGTCCGGTTGTGTAATAGAAAAGGTCTTCGCCGGGAAGCATCAGAATCCCTTCGTCGCGTGGGATCTCGCGCTCGGTGTAGTCCACCAACTCTTCGAAACTGGCGATCCAATCGCCTCGCATTGACAGCCCTTTCAGCTCCGGCAGCCTCGAATGCGCGATCGCCCCGTCGGAAAGATTTGCGTAATCCAGTCGCTCGTGCGACCAGGCGTAAGCAGCTCCGGCGATAATCGTGGACGCGCCAACGACAAAAGCAAGTGGGAGTCTGCTCCAGGCGGCTCTTGCTCTCGCAAGCGAGCCGATCGCCGCGATCACGTCTGCAGCCAGGATTATCCACAACGGCCAGATAGCGTACGTCGAACCCCAGAGTTGTTGCGAAAGAAAAGCTCCCTGCACTGTCGCAAGCAGCAGGAAGGGCATCACGCTGGACATGCCGCTCCGCCTTCTAACGCTCACAATCGCCAATACCAGCGAAACGACCATCACGAGCGGCCAAAGCGCAAGCAGTCGCGCTGCTCTCTCCGAAGTGTCGCGTTCGACAAGCAGATAGATCGCGGGCCAAGCGAAGGGCGCTGACATCAACAAAGTCGAAAGCAGGCCCATGGCTCGCGAGCCGGACCGGTTGAGCCACAGCATACAGCTTCCCGCGGCAAACGGGATGATCGACCACAACACCGTCTTGTCCCAATATCCCTGGAGCATGTCGGCAAGGTGAGGCATTCGGCGAGAGGCTGCAAATTGAATCGTCCACCGCCAGTAGTTCTGCAGGCCTGCTGTAAGCTGAATCACCAGCAACGCACACGCCAAACCCAGGAGCGCTCCGGCGAGCGCGAATACGAATCTGCGAGCGGAGCGGCGCTCTCTTACAGCAATCACCATCAAGAGGACGAGGGCGCCCACAGCAGCCCCGAGGAATGCAAGGCCGATGTTCTGTTTTATGAACGCAGGAATGACTAACAACATGCCGGTGAGAAGTGCTTGCGCGGAGCCTTTACGCTCAAGTCGTTGGAGAAGCAATGCGCCGATTAGAATTGCCAAAGTGCAGTCGGGATCATAGAAAGGATGCGGATAAATGCAATAGATTCCCAGGACCATCAACGGCAAACTCAGCACGAATGCCAGCCATCGGGCGTGGTTCGATTCCCAGAGCGAACGCAAAACGATTCGCCAGGTAACCACGCTCGCAAGTCCGCCGGTGACCGCGCAGTATGCGATATGATGCCAAAGCACTCGCCCGGTAAGCTTGATCAGCGCCGCCTGAATGAGAAACGTGAGCGGCGCATAGGGGAAAGGGAAATCGCGATAGGGAACGTCGCCCAGAGCCATCCGGTAAGAGTTTTCGAGAATGTAACTGAGATCCCACAGGATCGTCAGTCGCGAATTCTGCCAAACGACGACCGCGGCCGTAGCGAGGAATAAGAAGGAGGCTACGATCCAATCTTGCCAAGGCCAGCGCTTTTCGTTTGGGCCCATCGCCTATCGAAGCTAAATCAACTCTGGCGGATGGGCCAGCCCAAGATGAGCTTAATCGTCCGATCTCTGCCCGAGCTGTCCCTTTACGACAAACTCGGCTTGACTTTCGGTGATCGGATTTCGCCCTTGAAATTCGGAAGGCAGGCACCTGAGCCTGAGCGCGCCGTCGAGTCGTCAAGCCTGAACCGAGTCAATCTTAATCTCGCCGTCCTCGACGTCGACGTTGAAGTGATCGCCCTCTTTCCAGCGTGTGGTCACTGGAAGCTTTACTATCTCGTCGATCGTGCGTTTGAGGAACCGAGCTCCGTAGGCCGGACTGAAGCCTTTCTCAACCAGAAAATCGATCGCCTTCTCGCTGACCTCCAGCCTCTTGCCTTGACGATTCATTTGGCGCGTGATGATGCCCAGGTACAACTTGGCTATCTTCTTGACCTCGTCTTGAGTGAGGGGCGAGAAAACTACGATCTCGTCGATTCGGTTTCGGAATTCAGGCGAGAAACGCTCTTCGGCGGCTTTGATAACTTCCCGCTTAATTTGTCTGACATCGGCAAGGGACTTGGTGCCGAATCCAAGCGGTTTCATGTACTTCTTAAAATTGTCCGAGCCCAGGTTCGAAGTCATTATGATGATGGCGTCCGATAGATAAACCTTTTTGCCCCGACCGTCGGTGATCCAGCCTTCGTCAAAAGCTTGCAAAAACAGGTTGAGCAAATAAGGCGACGCCTTTTCGATCTCATCGAGCAGCAAGACTGTGTAAGGGTTATCACGCAACCGTTCGGTCAGAATTCCGCCGCGCTCGCTGCCCACGATGCCGCGCGGCATGCCGATCAGCTTCTCGATGGCGATCGTCCCATCCTGATACTCGGACATGTCTATCCGGACCATCTTGTCATCAAAGCCGAACATGAACTCGGCGACAGCTTTCGCGAGTTCGGTCTTGCCGACGCCAGTAGGACCCAAAAAGAGCAGCACGCCATCGGGCTTGTAAAAGTTTTCCTTGAGCGGGCCCTTGTTCAGGCGCAGCCGTTGAGCTACCGCTTTGATCGCTTCCTTCTGGCCGATCACGCGAGATGACAACGCGGCTTCCATATGAGCAAAGCGGTCGTTGGTATCTCGGAAGATCATGTCGCGCGGAATGCGCGACTCCTGGCTTATCACGTCGATGACGTGTTCACCTTTTACTTCGGCGGTTTCCGGCTGATTGATCTCGACCTTAACCGAAGCCGTGTCTAGCCAGCCGATCACCTTGTCGGGCAAGTGCAGGTTTCGAACGTATCGCGGCGCCATCTCCAGCGCAGTTTCGATCGCCTCGTCGGAAATAGTTACGGAGTAGTTACGTTCGAGTCTTGGCCGCACGCCCGCAATTATCTTGCGAGTGTCCTCGACCGACGGCTCTTCAACCTTCACGAGTCTGAACCTGCGTGCGAGGGCCTCGTCTTCGGAAATGTATTCCTTGTATTCGCTCATCGTGGTCGCGCCGATTATGCGAATCTCGCCGCGCGCCAGAGCGGACTTGAACATGTTGGCCGCGTCGGAACTGGCTCCCAGTGCCGATCCTGCGCCGATGATCGTATGAGCCTCATCGATAAACAAGATCAGGTTATCGCGTTCTTTTACTTCGCTGATGATGCCCTGTATTCGCTCTTCGAACATACCGCGCAGCATCGTGCCGGCGACTATGCCTGACATTTGAAGCTGGACGATGTGCGAATTGCGAAGCCGCTGAGGTAGTGTGTCTGGCTCAATCTCAATTTTGCGCGCCAGCCCTTCGACGACGGCCGTCTTGCCCACGCCGGCTTCGCCAACGAGCATCGGCGAGTTCGCGCGCTCTCGGTGACAGAGGATCTCGACCATCTGCCTGATCTCTTCGTTGCGGCCTATGACGGGCGGCAGCTTGTCCTGACGTGCGAGCTTGTTCAAGCTCACGCCGAAATGCTTGAGGTACGGCGGAAGCTCGTAGCGGCGGCGGTATTTCTCTTCTTTCTCCTCGTGACTGCGGACTCGGGTGGCGATCTTTTGCATCACCATCTCACGATCGGTGCCCAGCCTTCTCAATAACTCGACCGGATAGCTGTGCGCGTCTGCGAACAGGGCGAAGAACAGATCGGTCGATTCGATGAGCCTTCGCCCCTGTTCCCGCGAGTGCTTCAACGCATTCGACAACAGTGCTCTGAGGGTGTCCGACATCCGCATGCCGCGCCCCAGGTAGTCGCGTTGATCGAGCTTCGTCTCAAGTGCCTGCACAACGACCTGGGGATCCAGGTTGAGGCTCTGCATTACTTCGTTGAAGAAAGGCCGCTCTACGTGTGCCACGGAAAGGAAGACATGTTCGGGCGCGAGTTGATTGTGATCGCGAGATCGGGCTTCTTCGTGGGCCTTGCGCAGCAGCCGTTTGCCGCTCTCAGCCATTTTGTCGGTGTAGATTTCCAGGTCGATCATCTATGAGCACCGATCTACGGGTGCAGTATAACAAAGAAAAAACTTGTGCTCAAGAATCGGCGCTGCCGGGGCATCCGGCGGGCCGAAAAAAGTCATTGCACTTGGGGAGCGAACCGGAGTATTATTATCTCATACCGTTCAACGTAGGAGACTCAATGCGATCAGTTCGACGATTCACTGGTTCGGATGCCGTCAAGCCTGTCATTTTGATTCTCGCACTAATCTCGGTTGCGCAGGCGGCGCAACGCGACAAGCTGTCGCAGTGCCGAATCAAGAACTTTGGCTGCATTAACGAAAAGTTTTATCGCGGCGCGCAGCCGAAAGCCCAAGACTATGCTGACCTCGCGTCGATGGGCGTGAAAACGGTGATCGACCTTCAAAGGGAAGGCAGCGACGAGGAGCAGGCCCTGGTCGAAGAACAAGGAATGAAGTTCTACAGGGTCGGGATGAGCGACAAGAGTCAGCCGAGTGTCGAGCAAGTTGAAGCCTTCCTGAAACTTGTGAATGACCCGGCGAATCAACCCGTGTTCGTGCATTGCGCCGGTGGCCGTCACCGCACCGGGGCTATGAGCGCGATTTACCGCATCACTCATGACGGCTGGACCGCTGACCGGGCCTTCGGTGAAATGAAGCAATACGATTTCGAACACGGCGCGGGTCACGGCGCATTGAAACATTACGTGTACGACTACTACTCACGTCTTGATCAGAAGGGCGTCGTGGTAAGCACTGATAAGTAGACAGCGAATACGACAGTTCGACGCATCAAAGCTATTCAGGTTGTAGCAATATGAAAAATCGAATTAAGAGATTGAGCGTGCTGACGTGCGCGCTCGCGCTGTTGGCGTCCGTAAGTCTGGCCCAACAAGCCGAGAGCTATAAGGAGCTTCCGAACTTTCATAAAGTTAGCGATGCGCTCTACCGTGGCGCGCAACCGCTCGGCGGCGGCGTCAAGAAACTGGCGGGGCTTGGGATAAAGACGATTATCAACTTGCGGGGCGAGGACGACCTGGCGCGCCAGGAGAAGAAGGACGCCGAGGCTGCGGGACTGCATTACTTCAGCGTATCGATGGCGGGCCTGAGCGCGCCCTCCGATGAGCAGATCGCTCGCGTGATGGCAATAATAGACAAGCCGGAAAACCAACCGGTCTTCATTCATTGCAAACGCGGCTCAGACAGAACCGGAACGATCGCGGCTGTGTACCGCATCTCGCACGACGGATGGAATCCGGATCGCGCGCTTGCCGAAGCGAAAACTTACGGGATGAGTTGGACGGAGTTTGGAATGAGGGGCTACATCTCGGATTACAACAAGCGAAAGGCGAGCACCTCCAGCCAGCCAGCCGCAGCGACGGCAGCGACAACTAAGTGATCTTGCATCTTCATATCAATCCTCAATGAGTGGGGCTTCACGCCCTCGTGCGGTCACACTTTCCACTCCAACAATTTCCCCGCGGTCCACGATTAACGCATGATCGAAGTTGTTAACGGTCGGGCAGATGTGTTTCGGAATGAGATACAGCACATCGCCGACCACCGGGACAGACGAGCCGCTCGTAACGTCTATCGGAAGATGTTCCTCGCTCGGCTTTGAGGCCACAAAGTCAGGACGCCCAATCACTGCGCAGTTAGGAATCCCCGCGTCGGCCGAAACCGTCTTGTGGCCGGCATCACAGGTGAAGCGGCCCGCCGACGGATGCGATACAACGGTCGTCAGGACAATCGCCGCCGGGCGGTAATCATATTCCGAAGGAAGCTGAGCGAGGCTCGAGCAGTCGTTGTATACAACCGTTCCCGGTGATGCGCGATGAATGAACTGAGCGTCCCAGAACGGCGAATAAGAAAGGGTGCAAGGAAAGGCTGGCGTTCCTGCTGTGATGACTTCAACGACGTTAATGCCCGCGCGTTCGAGAGCGGCGACGGCTTCCATTAAGCGGTCGTAACCTCGGTGCGCGATCTTCTCGCGCTCGCGCAAATCAAACGATGAGAGATGTCCGTCATAATAATGCAAGCCGCGAAAAGCGAGCCCCGCGTTTTGAATAACGCGTGCGAGCTTAATGATTTCATCCGTTCGATCTTGCTCGATGCCCGTTCGATTCATTCCAGGGTTCACGTCGATGAACAGTCCGATGTTGCTTCCCTCCCACGATCCGATTTGCTCGCGGCATTCTACGAGCGCTGAGATTCTTTTCTGCTCGAACTGCGCGGCGACCTCGCGAATTCGCCGGGCGCCTGCCCCCACCAGCGGATATGCGACAAGCACATCCGGGGCTCCACTCTCGCAAGCGGTCAACAGTTCAAGCGACGTAGAGCATTTGAAGTTCGTTATCCCGAGCTCGATAAAGCGTCGCATCGTGAAAGCGAGCTTTGCTGTCTTAACGTGTGGCCGCAAGCGATTCGCATTTTCGCCCACCAACCGCAACGTCGTGCGAATGTTTGCTTCGATGATCTCGGGATAGATCGCAAGCGCCGGCGTCATCACGCGATCGACATTCGCGATCCGGTAATGATCGAGCGAAAGTTCAGGAAGTGAAAGACTTTGAATGGAGGCTGACATATTCGAGCAGATTTCTACAAGCTTGAACGACGCCCGTCAAGTTGTTCGTAGTCCCGCTTCAGGCGGAAGTTCGTAGACTGCCTGTGAACGAATCCGCTACAAACTTCCGCCTGAACGCGGAACTGCTAACTTTGCTCGCGGGTGAGATTTGTCATAAACCTGCATCAACTGATCGATCGACACGTGAGTGTATATCTGAGTGGAAGAGAGCCGCGCGTGACCGAGCAGCTCTTGAATCGCGCGCAGGTCGGCGCCCGCGGACAACAGATGAGTCGCAACCGAATGTCGCAGCGAGTGCGGGCTTATGTCGTGAGTCAGCGCGCACTGCTTTACATACTTTTCAATTATCCGAGCAATGGATCGAGTTGTGATTCGCGTGCCTTGATAGTTGAGAAAAACTGCCCTCGCGTCGCGCTTGTGTTCGGGCGCTTCAGCAAGCAAGGATCCGCGAACTTCGAAGTAAGCGACGAGCGCTTCCCTCGCTTTTGATCCGAAGGGCACGAAGCGCTCTTTGCGACCTTTACCGCGAACCCGAATCGTTTCGTGTTTCAGATCGATGTCATCCAGATTCATGCCGGCGATTTCAGAAACCCGACAACCCGTGGCGTACAGCAACTCGAGTATCGCGCGGTCGCGTTTGCCGAGCACGGTCTCCGTGTCGGGAGTCTCGATGAAGTGAATGACCTCATCGACCGAGATGACCTTGGGAAGCCTTTTCTCCAATCGGGGGCTAGATACAAGACGGGCGGGATTCAACTCCAGGACTTGTTCGCGACAGAGAAACTTGAAAAACGTCCGCAACGTCGCAAGCTTCCGCGCGATGGATGACTTCTTTCGCTTGTCCTGATATAGCTTCGCCATGTATTCGCGGATCGTGATGTGATCGATTTGTCTGATATCGATGTCGCGCCGCTGGCCATTCGCGTCCTTGGGGCAGAGGTAATCATAGAACTGTTCGAGGTCGCTGAGGTAATTCCGCAGAGTGTGCGCGGACGCGTTGCGCTGATACTTGAGATAATCGGCAAAGCGGTCAATGTAGTGTTGCATAGTGGCACCGGAGGGGGTTGATGCAATTCTACCGCTGCAGGCTCGCAGGTCAAGCGCGCGAACGTAGTAGATGAAACGACAACCAGCCGGGCCGGTTCCATGATTCACTCAGTAAACATCGAGATCACGCCCGATGACGACTTTGCCCGTGTAACTTGACTGTATCTCTTTCAGCAATTCCTCAGGCGATGACGCGACAGAACTCACAGCAGGTCGCAATGCAATCGACGCGTGGTAAACTGAACGTCACGACGGAAATCCACCTTGCCGGGAGTGTGCTGTGATAGCGCGGTGCCCAACGCCAATGTCCCGATAAATAGACCGATGACGCAATGTTTTAGCATGTTAGATTGTTTTGATCGTATCGCCGTAAACCTCCTGGGAAAATGCTCGTATTTCGGCCTTCAGGCGGAAGTTTGTATTCGCTTGTTCCTTTGGGCTCGGACCGTACAAACTTCCGCCTGAAGGCGGTACTACGAACTCTTCATCGTTTCACCTAGATGCGCAATCCTCAATCGGCACGCTTCAATGATCAACACTATCAACACTGCCCACTCTCGCGCCCGCTTGCGTGACGGCTCCCTCCGCGCTGATCCCAACCGCGAAATGCACAGGCAGAAAATGTTCTTCAGATCTGCAAGGGTCAACGGGAAGTAATCTACAAGGATCACCAGGTGTTAACCGGTAGCTGCCCAGGAAGAACAACGAGATTGGCAGCATCTCCTCGAACTCGAAATCCTGCGCCCCGGTCAGGCGATAGATCAGACCGCTCGTCTCGCCCACGCCCATCACCCCGGCCAGGTTGGTGTGGATGCTCACCGAAGAGCGACAGGGATCACCTGGTTGACAAGGAACGCCTGGCTGGAAGACCTGGGTGAGCAAGTGGATCGGGCCCGAGAGATTGACCTGCTCCGATTGAGTACCAAGGTTGACGAAGACCGAGCCGTTGAGAGGAATCATGAGGCTGGTGGTGACGTGACTTGACCCGGCGGCGCCTCCCGCACTCGGCAGGGCGAACAGCAGTAAGGCGAGCGCCAAGCCGGGGGCGCGGCGGATGAGTTGCGAGAGTCTGTGTGGGTTGATGTTCATAGTTTTTACCTCGGAAAAGGTTTAACCCGAATTGAGACCGGGAGTCACTAGGAAGGCTCCTAGGTTTGTGCGAACCGCATGGTGCTGGCTGCGCGTGCGCCAGCGGCTATCGCCCCGGGCCTATCTAGACTTCCGCCTGAAAGCCGAACTTCGAACCGGCAGCTAGCGCAAGGTCACCAATACTTTGATTACACCTTTGCCCTGCTTGAGCGGCCCCAGCGCCTTGCCGAGGATGGTGCCAGTTCGGTACACCTTCATGCCTCTGATGATCACGGGCGTGGCTTTCATTGCGTAACCCGGCGTGCGAGAAGTGGTCAGCAAGTCGCCTACGAGGATTGGCCCATTCTCGGCAGAAACTTTTGTGGGCACGATGCCGATGAGCGCCACCGGCAGTTCGTCCGGGTCAACACGCGTCTCGCCGTTCTTGTCCGCGCCCACCACCCCTGGCCGAGTCGAATAGACTCCGGCCACGTGCGTGTCATAAGGGCGAATCGATTTTTCGGCCTTGCCCGCGGCTGTAGCGCTTAGGACAAGCACATCGCCCGGCTCATACGCGGCTCTATTGCCACGCGCCGGCAGCAACTCGGCGAAGTCAGACCCGGTGAAGTAGGTTCCGTTTTTGTCGATGTGGAACTTCTGAGCAAAGGTATTGTTACTAGGGTCAGTTACAGTAATGCCAGCCATGAGATTGCCGGTGACGGTTACGGCAATTACGCCTGTGCCGCCTTGACTTACGCCAGCTACGCCTCCGCGACCGAGTACTTCCCTACCTTGACTTACACTTTCATCGGCCTGGCCGACCACTCCGAAGTAGCCCACGGCCACCACGCCGACGCCGCCTGGGGATGAGCTGGTGCCAGCCACGCCAACGTTAACTGCGGTGCCGCCATCTGCCTGTAGCCTCGCACTTGGGCTGACATTTCCGACGCCGACCCTGCCGCCGTCTGTGATTAACATATCATAGTTGGCGGGACTGCCCGTCGTGCCCGGATCGCTTGAGGTGCGGAAGAAGTAAAGACCACCAGTTGACTGCCCGATGCCGAACCGCTGCCCGTCGGCATTGCTGTGCCAGCCAATGGCCGACGCATTGGTCAGACTCAGCGCGCCCGCCCAGCCATTGGATGTCCAAGCCGGGCCGCCGATCAGGCTCAAGCGATGCGCAGGGCTGGTCGTGCCGATCCCGACGTTGCCAGCGTTCGTGAACACTACCGTCGCGTTACTCGAATTCGTTGAATTCGGGACAAAGGCCAGTTTCCCTCCACTGATATTGAAGGTATTGTCTGACTGCCCAATATTCCAGGACCCGCCTCCGGCCGCCGGATTTTCAAGCCGCAGTTGATAGTCGCCACTTTGCGCCACGTGGAGCCTTTCGCCAGGCGTCGCTGTCCCGATGCCAATATTGCCGGCGGCCGTAATCCGCATCCGCTCGGCAATTGTTCCTCCTGTTACTGCAGTGCGGAATATTACCGCCGCCTGGTCGTGCGCTCCCGAGTCGATGTAGGCTTGCCCGGGAAACCCTGGATGACCATTCCCAAAAAACTGTATCGCCGCCGTCGCCGGTGAGCCTGTCAGTACGGGATTCGCAAATATCCTTATGCCTCCATTGTTGTTCTGCACTGTTATGTCTCTTGAAAGGGAGGGCGTGAAGATGATGTTGCCGTTGATTGTCAGGTCTTCATTCACGTTGAACTCCGGCGACACCTGTCCCTTGCCGACCTTGCCGGCTTTGCTTGAAACTTGGTTAACACTTCCTGGCAGTCCCGGAAGCTTGACGCCCGGAGTCTGTTGCGAGCTGTCAGCGATACCCGCAGTCGTCTGGATCGAGCCATCCGGAAAGATAATGCCTTGCGTCGTGCGAATCAACCCGTCCACATCGAGCCTCGTCTGCGGGTGAGCGATGCCGATGCCGAGATTGCCTTCCGGCGTCAGCCGCATCTGCTCGGAGTCTTTGCCGCTGAAGAAATCTCCGATGCGAAAGCTCAAGGGCCCCTGGCCGCGACTGATCTGCCCTTCTGCTCCGGTGTGGGCGAGCACTATCCCGTTGACCGCCTCACCTTCTTTGAGCACAGTCAAACTCGCATCTGCTTCTAGCGGCCCGATGGCTTGCGTCTGCTGCGCCTTTAGCTCTGAGGCTTGCATAGACTCAACCACGACTTGCTGATCGGAGATGGTGACGGTGCCGATCTTCTGCGTAATCTTGCCGGCCAGGTTCTTCACCGTGACGACGCAGAGGTAGCTGCCTGCGCCGATGCGCTCGGCCTGCCCATTTTGCAGGTGCCAATCGAGCACGTTGCCGCCCTTGAGTTCAAAGTCAAAGAGCTTGAGGGCTGTGTCGGAGTAGACTTCGAGATGCATCTGCACGACTGAGGAGGGGGCGGTAAAGCGCACGCGCTCAGTTGACGCA
>DASXSR010000242.1:0-14930 GCA_036505875.1 Blastocatellia bacterium
ATGTTCACTCCGGCACAGCGACTCCGAAACATTCACAAAAGCGCTACCCGAGTGCTCTACGATAGCGCTCCGCCCGGCTCGATCAATCTCGGCCTGGGCGAGCCTGACTTCCCAACCCCCGAAGTCGTCCGCCGCGAAGCCGTTCGTTTCATCCACGAAGGGCGCATCGCGTACACCTCGAATGAAGGAATACCTGAGCTCCGCGAAAAGATCGCCGAGTATCACAGTGAAGGACTCTCGGCTCCGTTCACCGCCGACTCTGTTTGCGTCACCACCGGCGCCGAAGAAGCCATCTTCGCGACGATGACGACGCTTCTCGGTCCGGGCGACGAAGCACTGCTCCCCGATCCCGGCTACATCGCTTATCCCGCGATAGCCAAAATCGCAGGCGCTGATGTGCGCTATTACGCGACGCCTGCCGCTCGCGGGTTCGAGTTCGATCGCGAGAACTTTGCGCGCGGGGTGTCCGGCAAGACCAAGCTTGTGGTTTTGAACACGCCGTCAAATCCAACGAGCCGAGTGATCTCGCGCGACGATTTGCGTTTCATGTCCGAGCGGCTTGCGGGTTCAAACGCGTACGTGCTCGCTGATGAGATCTATCGCGATTTGTACATCGAGCAGCGCCCGGCAACAATTTCAGAGTTCTACGAAAGAACGATCGTCGTCTCGGGTCTTTCGAAGATGATGAGCATGACCGGCTGGCGGATCGGCTGGGCGATTGGGCCCGAGGAAGTGATCGAGCACGTCACGGTGATGCATCAATACATTTCCTCTTGCGTGTCGGCTGTCACTCAAAGGGCTGCGCTCGCCGCATTCACCGACGAAGGCCGCCGCGCGACGGCAGCGATGCGCGACGAGTTGAAGCGTCGTCGCGATGTGATGGCTTCCGCTATCGAGCGAGAGCTTCGGCTTCCATACGTTCAAGGCGAGGGCGCATACTACATAATGCTGGATGTTGGACGATACGGGCCTTCGATGGAAGTTGCGATGGCACTGCTGGACGAGCGAGTGATCACCGTGCCCGGATCAGCCTTCGGTTCTGAAGGCGAGGGCTTCTTGAGATTATCTTTTTCGATTGAAGCCTCGTTAATCGAAGAAGGCATCCGTCGTATTGCTAATGGCATCACTAAATTATCTGGTCGCTGAACGGAAGAGGAAGGGATAAAATGAAGCCGTATCGTTTCCGCAAACTCAGCAAAACACTGATTGTGTTGATGCTTCTCGCTTTGATCGGTTGCTCGGGCGTCACTCAATCGAGCGTGACCAATAACAATCAGCCTTCGAACAGCAACGCAACAATGAAGGACGCGAACAGCAATCGAACGAACGACACTGTCGACAGCCGGCTTGTTTCGGCGAACACCAGGTTCGGCTTCAAGCTCTATTCGGAAGTGCTTAAGCAGAGCGCGGGCAAGAACGTTTTCATTTCCCCCGCAAGCGTCGGGTTGGCCCTTGCGATGACTTATAACGGCGCGGTCGGCGAAACCAAACTGGCCATGGAGCGCGCGCTCGAGATTCAGGGGATGAATCACGCCGAGTTGAATCGCGCTTACGCCGAGTTGAGGACGGCGCTCGAGAGTCCCGATCCGAAGGTCGAGTTGAACATTGCAAACTCGCTGTGGGCAAAGCAAGGCATCAGCTTCAATCCGGATTTCATTCAGAGAAACAGGCAATTTTATGGGGCCGAAGTTACGACGCTAAACTTCGGCGATCCAAGCGCACCGGCGACAATTAATTCATGGGTCTCCGATAAGACGAAAGGCAAAATTCGCAATATCGTCGATCAGATCGACCCGCAGTCGATTCTGTTCCTGATCAACGCGATCTACTTCAAAGGAAAGTGGAAGGCCGAGTTTGATAAGGCAAAGACCAAAGAAGACGACTTCACAATCGGCGCGGGCCAGCAAAAACGCCTTCCGATGATGCATCAATCCGGCACGTACGACTATTACGAAGGCGCGGGCTTTCAAGCGGTGAGTCTGCCTTACGGCGCCGGTCGGGTGAGCATGTACATCCTCCTTCCGGCAAAGGGCACGAGCCTTGATGAGTTTCAAAAGAAATTGACCTCAGCAAATTGGGACTCGTGGATGAAAGAGTTCGCCGAAACGAAGGGTGAAATCGCAGTGCCGCGCTTCAAGGTTGAGTATGAGCTCTTGCTCAACGACGCGCTGAAAGCTTTGGGAATGGGAATCGCCTTCGATCCCGTTCGCGCGGACCTCTCAGGGATAGCCAAGACGCAGGAGAACGCGTACATCAGTCGAGTGAAGCACAAGACGTTTGCTGAAGTGAATGAGGAAGGCACCGAGGCGGCGGCCGCGACTTCGGTTGAAGTGACTTTGACCTCAGCGATGCAGCCAAGGAAGACTTTCCGAATGATAGTCGATCATCCATTCTTCTGCGCGATCAGGGACAACAAGACCGGCACACTGCTGTTCATGGGTTGGATCAGCGATCCTTCGTAGCTCGGTGCGGTTCTACGCCATTTTCTTGCTTGAGCATGGTTTGGAACATCACGAACCACATCCGCCTCGCAGTGCAGAATACTCGGAACGCGTCAGTCAAGCGCGTTATGAAGATACCCGAGAAGTAGCCGGGGAATCAGTCTGCGCCGGCAGCAGGCCTCTTGGTACTGAAGTGACGTGGCGCGCGGCCGTCATCCTCGCAGTGCCTGCAGTGGTGATCACCTTCGCCGTCTTGCTGCCCTTTCTCGGGAAGGCGTTTTCAATCGATGATGTTACGTTCCTCTTGCAGGCCCAACACGTTCTTAAGGATCCGCTTCATCCAACCGCGTTCGATATGGTTTTCCACGGAATACCGATACGGCTGTCCAGCAAGATGGTCAGCGGTCCAGTGATGGCGTGGTTACTTGTGCCGTCCGTGCTGCTTGGCGGCGCGGAATGGATTGCTCATCTGATCCAGGCTACGTTTCTGGCAGTGGGTGCTGTGGCGACGGCAGCACTCGGGATGAGGCTCGGGCTCGATCGCACGCGGGCGGCGATTGCAGCGCTGTTAGTCGTCGTCTCGCCCGCAGTGATCGCGATGGCCTCGACCGCGATGCCTGACGTGAACGCTATGACTTTCGGAGTGATAGGCATTGAGCGGCTGGTCGCTTGGCGGCAACAACGTCGTTGGTCGGCGGCATTCTTAGCGGCGCTCTTCCTTGCCATCGCCGTTCTCTCTCGCCCACATGTGCTGCTCGTGTTCGGTTGTGGGGCGTTGCTCATAATCAGCAATGAGGGTTGGCAACTGAAGCCGTTGAAGTGGCTGGGAGACGTTGGGAGCGCGGTCGCTCCGTTAGTTATGGCGTTGGTAGTTCTGGCAGCAGTCAACTACGCGACGCGTGACCTTACGTCGGGAGGTGACTTGGCCGGCGCGACGCTATCGGAGCGCGGTGTCGTTTCGTTTTGGCCGAACCTCGCGAACGTGCCGGTTCAGTGGGCGCTTTCGTTCCCGCTCGCAGTGCTTTGGCCGCTTACGGGACTTCGACGCTTTCTCTGGTCGCGCGGGACGGGCGTCGGATTCGCGCTTGGCGCCCTACTTGCGTTTAATACCAACGCCCAAAGCTCGAATTGGTGGATGGGGCTCTATGTGATGTTAGTATCTGTTGGCTCGGCGGTACTGTTGGATATTATGGTGGACGCTTGGGAGCGAAAGGACAAGACTCAGATAGCGCTCGGCCTGTGGCTGTTGATTGCAGCGTCGGCAGCGCCTTACGAACACCTGCCAGCCAAGTACCTCGTGCCGGCAGCGCCTGCGATGGCGATCCTGATCGCACGGGCCGCGCATCTCGACAAACAACACCGTTTTCAGGTCGCTTTTCTCAGCGTTGCAGGCATTTGCGGACTAGTGCTTGGTGTTCTGATCATTCGATCCGACGCCGCGCTTGGCGAGATCGGTCGCGAGGGCGGAGCCCAGGCCGGGGCGCAAGTCAGCCAAGGCAACCGTGTATGGATGGACGGCGCGTGGGGTTTTCAATGGTACGCCATGCAAGCTGGGGCCGAGCCGATGACCGACACGCGGGCGATTCCGACAGCTGGCGACGTGGTAGTCGTAGGGCTTCAAGGCCGGCTTGCGAATATGCTATGCCCGCGCAAGACGCTTGTGTCGCGCCGGGTCTTCGATGAGCCCGGCGGGCGGGTGCTGAGCGTAGACTCTCACGCCGGATTTTTCTCGAACAACTGGGGTATGTTGCCTTGGTCATGGGGTCACGACGAACTTGGACGCATCGAAGTGTGGCGCATCGACCCATAAGGTTTGGATACCAACCGAACGCTGGATTCGGAGAACGAGTATAGTCTCCACTACATTTTGTTCGAACGAATAGCAGAAGGTATGACTACGCCAGGTCCTCAATCAGTGAAGAAGATCTTCCAGCAAAGCCGCCAAACGCCAGCCCGCTTTGTGAATTTCATCCTTCACCGTGGCGGCCGCCCATATCGCGTAAAACGTTCCGTCGGTGTTCTTTTTCTCCTGTGCACGTCCGTGTTTGATATCCTTATCGCCCGGCGTTAACTTGATGCCTTTGAATTCAAGCCGCTCGTGTGCTTCGCGGGCGAGCGGCATGATTTCGTTGGCTAACTGTTCAGCCCAGGTCTCTACTCCACCTGTCAGCTTCCAGTTCTCGGGTTCTTTTTTTGTCAATCTCTTGGCGATTTTCGGCGTCGTGGCGGCGCCAAAAGCGTTCTCGACAGTTTGGCCGTCCCAATACGAATGGAATTTTCCGGCCGATTTCTCCTTACCCTTGATCAGCGTGAACAAAGTGAGCTTGTTCCCTCCCTGATCTGCGAAGCCCTTGTTCGTTGTTGTCGGTTCAAATGGATTTCCGCCGGCGTCGAAGTATTCAGCGCCCACGTGCAGCGGCTGATGAATGTCCCCCAAGTAATGCGCAAGGAGGATAACGGCGACGGATTTGGTTATTGCGCGGGCGTTTGTCTCAGGCTCTTGGCCCTTCAGAACGCGAATGCAGAACGGAATCATATGGACAATATCAAAGTCCGACCGTCCAACTTGCCCGTCGGCGTACTTCTCGTTGCCAAACACCGGAACATCCGTATAGTGAAACTCATGATGAGAGGGATTGCCACTGCATGGATTGGCTTTCAGGAAGGCACGAAGCTCCCCGTTGATTCGATCTGAAACATTTAACGGTCGCGTGCTTGGCGGCCTGCCGCAATCGTCCCAACTCTTGATTTCGTCGGGAAGCGTCGCGGCGGCTTCCAGCGTCAGGCCATCCAGGAGTTGGTTGACCTTGTTTTCGACCGTGATGTTTTTTGCCAATCGCCTGTCTGCGATAGCTCCGACCAGATGATGTCCTCGCGGACCATAGGCCGCAGCACTGCCGGTGAAAATACAGACGTTCAGAAGAACAACGATAAGCTTCTTCATCTTGTGGTTTCTCTTGGTGAGATCAACGCGAGAGGTTATCTCCAAGAGATCTCCTTTCTTAGCGGTTTCGAGGCCGGGAATTTAAGGTACCTATGAGTTCAGACGCAAGAATACGCCTGAATCGCAAGCACAGTATCCCCATACGTCAGTCTAGTCAATGCGGCGAAAGCAATTTTGGAAGGAATCTAACGAAAAGGCCGATCCAAGGGCTATGCTTTCAGTGAAGAGTTGGCGCCTCACCTCGCCCTTTTTGCACTTACTTTTTGTACTTGCCTCGGAGCAACACCTGGGTTATACTCCCGGCCTTGTTATACGAAGAATAAATTAGGTACCGGTGATCGCTCAATTTACTATGACGTTTGTTCCAGAACGAAGACTCGCAAAGGGTTTTGAAGCTAACTTCCAAGCAGGGCATCGCGCACTCATATCGAGAATCGGCTCGCGCACCCTCCCCGTGGCAAGCTCTCTCTTTGGGAGTCAGGATGACGGCTGATCAGTAAAGCGACATTGTTGACCTGACGGAAAGTCCCATAGTTTGGCCCTTCACGACCATTCAAGCAGGCAGTACGGGTCGTGGCTCTGAATAAAGAGGTCTGTTTGATGGTTCGCATTCTGCTCCGGGTTCTTGCGGCGCTCACGCTGTTGTTTGCCTGCAGCGTCTTAACGGGCGCGCGACCGCACGATCAACCCGGCTCTTCTGTCGATCCTCAAACCGGATACACTCTGATCCTCGTCGATGCAAGCTCCCCTTCGGAGATTGCCGACGCCCGCGACTTCATCACATCCCAGGGCGGTGAGATTGCCATTGTCATTCCGCCACGCGCGATATTAGGCTGGATCCCTCCTGCAACTGATTCGAAGATTCTCGGGCGTTATGGTATACGCTCGATTCATCGTTCCATTGTTGCTTCTGCACCGTCGGGCTTCAACGACCGCGAGACGCAGATGGCGATTAGCGCTTTTAACGATGTGGTCTCCGGTCGCCGAGCTAAACGCAGGCAACGTGAGTCTGAGCAACCGGTCGGTCCCGAAGCCGGGCGACCCGGAATGTTCGAATGCTCGCTGCCCCGTCCGTCGATCGATAAGAACGACGTCATTCGCAATTTGCGATTAATGGGCGCTGAAAAATCCGTCCTCGGCATTCAGTCGACCGTCACGCCACAATACCTTAGCAACAGCGACGTGATGGACGGATCGGTGGACGTGGAAGTGTTTCTTGTAGAAAGCAATGGCGGTATCGACCCTAACAGTTTTAGCTGGAGCCAGGCCGATCAAGATTCCGCCCAGTTGCAAGTGGTTGACGGACTGAACTGGTGGGTCGAGCAATCGCGGGCGTTCCACCTGGGGAGGCCATTGAGTTTTACAGTTCACTTTCATCCCGCCGGCGAGCCGGCCTGCCAAGTGCCTTACGAGCCGATTCTGCATTCCGGCAGCGACGCTTACCTTTGGATAAATCAAGTAATGGCCAACGTAGGGGCGTCCGGTGGGACAGTATTCGAGCGGGTCGCCGCATTCGATTTGGCCATGAGGGATCGAAACCACACAAACTGGGCGTACTCCATGTTCATAGCGTACAACCCTCCGTCGCCGTCGACATTCGTCGACGGCCGGGCTTCGTGGGCCTACATCGGAGGGCCATACACTGTCAGTTTGTATCACAGTTTTGGTTGGACCTTGTCGCGCATCGCCACGCACGAAACGGGACACATATTTTATGCTTGCGATGAATACTTCCAGCCAGGATATCAAGTCTGCAGTTGCACGTGCGCTCCCGACGTGAGACCGAACGCTATAAACGGCAATTGTCAGGACCTGGCGTGCACGCGCTCTTCGACCGAATGCATGATGCGGATCAACGAGCTTGCATTGTGCCCCTTCACCGTTGCGCAAATTGGCTGGACCCAAGCAGTGCCGAAGCCTCCGCCAACGGCTCCAGGCGGGCTTGTCGCCAGCGCAGCCTCTCCGACACAGGTGAACCTGGTGTGGCAGGATACTTCCACAGTCGGGGATGGATTTCAGATAGAGCGGCGAGGGGGAACCAGCGCAGATTTCAGCCAGATTGGCGTCATTGGGGCTGGGGTCTCGGGCTTTTCCGACACAACTGTGGTCGCTAACACCGCCTATGCTTATCGGGTGCGAGCGTTTAATAACTCGGGCACGTCCGGATACTCCAATGAGGCTTCAGTAATCACCCCTGAAACGGCGGCGTTACTCTCAATTGCGACTGCGTCGTTATCAGATGCCACAGTGGGCGTGCCTTACAGTCGCACATTGTCCGCCACTGGGGGCAAGCCTGACTTCTCCTGGCTGGTTGACAGCGGTTCCTTGCCGCCCGGCCTTTCACTCTCTCAAACCGGATCGCTGGCCGGCACTCCCTCAACTGCCGGCACATTCAACTTTGTGGCTAAGGTCATAGACAGCGGCGGTGCCTCGGCAACCAAAGCGTTGACGATCCTGTCCAGACCTTCAGCCCCGCTGAGCATCACCGCAACGCAGTTGCCGCGCGGATCGGTCGGCACGACCTACAGCCAGAACCTGGGCGGGTCAGGCGGTCAGACTCCTTACACGTGGTCCATTCAGCTGGGCAATCTTCCCGATGGTCTGACACTCAATCAGGGGGGCGCCATCTCCGGCACACCTGAGCGGGCGGGAACCACCAGCTTCACGATCAAGCTTTCCGACGCGGTAGGCGCGAGCGTTACTGAAACTCTCTCGATTACCATCAACCCGACGACGTCAGTACTCGGCATAGAGACGCTTTCGCTTCCCGATGGCGTGGTGGGCGATCCATATTCTCAAACTCTGAACGGCTCGGGAGGTAATCCTCCATACCGTTGGGACCTCAAGTCCGGAAAGCTTCCGGATGGGCTTCAACTATCGGACACCGGTGTCATCTCCGGCACTCCCACAACGCCCGGTGAGGTCGCGTTCGAGGTGCGCGCATCCGATCAAAGCGGCCAATCAATAACGCGCGCGCTGTCGATCGACATAAACCCGCCGCCTCAACTGACAATTCTTGCACCGAACGCGCTACCGGTTGCCGCCGTGGGCGTGCCTTACCGCTACGAGCTGAAAGCCACCGCCGGCACCGCACCGTATTTCTGGGCCAAGAAGAAGAAGGCGAAATTCGGAGTGCTGCCCGACGGCATCACGATCTCGTCGGATGGAATAATATCGGGAACGCCCACTACGCAGGGCATCTCGAACTTCACGGTGATTGTTACGGATGCGAGCGACAAGCAGGCAGCGAAGCCGCTTACGTTGGAGGTTGGACCACCGCCGCCGCCACTTTCGATCAGGACCGATTCGCTGCCGCAAGCGCTTCAGAGTGTGCCCTACACGGCTACTCTTGAAGCATCCGGTGGAGTTGGACCGTACAGTTGGAGCATAGACACGGGCGCGTTGCCCGCCGGTCTGACGATGAGCGTCGACGGCGTAATCTCGGGCCGTCCTACTATTGCGGGTGGGACTTCGTTCATCGTGCGCGTCAAGGATGCGCTTGGCACATCGTCAACCAAGTCCTTAGTCCTGATCGTCGCGCAGCCTCCGCCGCCGCTAGTGATCCAGACGATCTCGCTTCCTGACACGACGGCAGAGCGGCCGTACTCACAGGCGCTTCTTGCGACGGGCGGCGTTGCGCCCTACACATGGAGCATCGCAAGCGGGAGCCTTGGCGCGGGATTGAACCTCTCGGCCACCGGCACAATCTCGGGCACTCCTATCTCGGCGGGTACGAACGTATTTGTAGTACGAGTCACTGATGCTGCAGGGGTGTCCGCTACTCGGACGTTGGCTATCGTCGTCAAGCCCGCTGACAAGCTCGCCCCGTTCGGCGTATTGGAGACACCGGGCTCGCGCGCGACGCTGAATACAATTGCGAGCGGAAGCGGTTGGGCGCTCGACAACGTCGGCATAACTCAAATTGACGTGCTGGTAGACGGTCAGAAGATCGGCGACGCGATCTACGGGCTCAGCCGTCCGGATATCGCCGTTGCATGGCCTTCGTTCCCGAATGCCGCGCAATCAGGTTTCAGCTTCCAGTTCGACACTTCGAAGTTCACCAATGGCGAACACACGATTGCAGTGCGGCTGATGGATGCGGCCGGAAATGCGACGGTGGTCGGAACCCGGGCGATCATATTCCAGAACCAGGTGCTCGTAGTATCGACAACAGATCTTGTCAAAGGCAAGAAAGGCGATCCGTACGGCATGCAGCTCAATGCTGCTAATGGGAAACCGCCTTACACCTGGACGTTGGTGGCCGGATCGCTCGCCCCAGGACTTTCCTTGAGCGTCTCGGGAGTTATTTCAGGAACGCCGACGGGATTCGGGACCTATTCGTTCACCGTGCGCGTAACCGATTCAGTCGGCGCTACGGCTCTTGCCAGCTTCACTCTTACGGTTGTACCCGACATTGAGCCGCTGCGAATCATCAGCAGCGGGGATCTGGATCGCGCCAGCACCGGCGTCCCCTATTCTGTTCAATTGTTTTTCGTTGGCGGTGTCGCCCCGCGCACCTGGAGTTCCGGGATTGGAGTGCTACCTCCCGGACTGTCGTTGAGTTCGTCCGGCGTGATTTCGGGTGTGCCGACTCAGGTAGGTGTCTTCACGTTCACCGTGAAGCTTACCGACTCTTCGCCGACAACGCTTGTCTCGCAGCTGCTGATCATCACTGTCGTTCCAGGTCCCCCACAGGTTCTGACCACGGGCGACCTGGCCAATGGAACAGTTGGCGTTGCTTACGCCCAGTCCTTGCAAGGAGTATATGGCGTTTTGCCGTATGGCTGGGCACTCGCAACCGGCGCGTTACCGCCAGGTCTTTCGCTGAATGCCAACACCGGAGTTATATCGGGGATTCCCACGCAGTACGGCACATTCTCATTCACGGTGCGGTTGACTGATTCGCAACCGGTAAGCGGCGTCTCAGGAACGCTAAGGATAACAATTGATCCTGCGCCGCTGGCGGTCACAACAGCAGGAGATCTGACAAGCGGAAAAGTCAGCGTGAACTATTCCTACCTGCTTCAAGCTACTGGTGGCAGAACACCCTACACGTGGGCCCTGGCCAGCGGGAGCGGACCGCTGCCGCCGGGTTTGACGCTGGACACAAACACAGGCGTCATTTCGGGAAAGCCCACCACAGTGGGCGTTTATCTGTTTTCAGTTACTGTGGTCGATGCTACAGCGACTACGCCGAACACCGCAACATCTTCTACGCTCAAAATAACCATCGGTCCCGCGCCGCTGGCGGTCACGACATCCGGCGATTTGACGGGCGGCAAGGTGAATACAGACTACTCGTATCAACTTCAGGCTACTGGAGGGAAGACGCCTTACGCGTGGGCTCTTGCGAGCGGCAGCGGACCATTGCCGGCGGGGCTGTCATTGAACATAACCACGGGTATTATTTCAGGCAAGCCCACCACGGCCGGGACCTTCACGTTTTCAGTAACCGTGACTGACGCTACACCGAGTAGCGCTACCTCTTCGGCGCTCAAAATAGTCGTTTCGCCTTGAGCGACGTGGATCAGAGCTGCGCGCGATAACCGGCCAGTCCTACGACGGAGGACTCCAAATGGTTTTTCATTTCGGGCATTGCATCTGATATTCGTTTGCAATATAAGTAGCCTGCCGTTTCGATAACCAAGGCCACAATTCCCTCTCGATGTCGGCGTGTGCAGGGAATGGGACTAATGCTCGCACAGTCAGTCGCGATTCCCGATCAGACTCCCGACTAACGCCAAGGACAAAACATAAATTTCTACCATGAAAGCGTGGTTCCTAAGTCGGGCTGCTGGAGCTGAGTCTTAGCTGGATTCCATCTTTCTCGAACGACGCTTTGGAATAGCAACCGCTTCGAAGGCAGCAAAACACGCGTTGGTTTTCACAGCAAACCCTTGTACTTTGACTACTGAAATGATTTCAATACAATCGTCATGTATTTGTGGGGGCTCGAATCCGTGT
Source organism: Blastocatellia bacterium (assembly GCA_036505875.1). Lineage (GTDB taxonomy): Bacteria > Acidobacteriota > Blastocatellia > UBA7656 > UBA7656 > Onstottus_A. Next base: position 11,350 of record DASXSR010000242.1, read on the forward strand.
TAGGGCAATTTGTGATTGTTGCTTGACATATAACTGAATTCGAGACTGTGCTCTACCGCTTGATCGCAGCCATTCTTGCCACTCTCCCATCAGGCGTAAACATCAAGGGGGTGATCGCTCGCCTCTTTAGATAAAGGAGTTGCTAAATGAATAGACTCAACAATAGACTCGACGGACGTAGTCTGCGAGGATTTCTGCTACTGACGTTGCTGGCGGCGAGCATATTGCCGCAGGTTGATGGGAGACAGAGTCGTCGCAACGTGTTTGCCGCTGTTGCGGCGTCATTGCAGCAACCGAAATTTCACCTCGACTGCTCGCTACCGACGCTGACTACCAAGCCGCTCGCCATTGACAAGTCCTGCCCCAATACCGGCATGCCCTCCTCGGATGCCAGCTCGAAACAGAACGAAATCAAGAATCGGTTCTGCTTGCCCGGCACGCCGACCACGCCGATTGATTTGGACTTCGCGACCTTCGACACGCTCCAGCGGGAGGCGGTGCAGCGTCATATCCCGTTCGGGCGAAGGAACCTTCCCAACAGCAACAAGTCCGAGGAGGTCTTACCGCCGGATCGTTCCGTCCTCGTCGATTTCATCACCGACGGACAGGGGCGAAAGCTCGGCGAGGGCTCGTTGGTCAGGCTCGAAGGCTTCGTACTCAACGCGCAGCATTCCAACACGTTCGTCTTCAGCGAACAGGGGGAGAGCGTAAACTGCAATAAGACCAGCTTGGCGGAGAACGACATCCATATCGAGTTGGTCCAAACGGCAGCCGAGACCTCCCAGTGTAAGAGCGTGACCGCTGAGATCATCCCGCACCACCGCAGCGCGATCTACAACCAGTTCGACACCAATCCTAAAGACTACCTCAACGGGCAGAGGCAGAAGCGCGGGCAGGACAAGCTCAGTGGCAGTCCACCGCCGCTCAAGGGCGCGCGCGTGCGTGTGACCGGGCAGCTCTTCTTCGACGCAAGCCACTCGCCCTGCGGGATCAATCAGGGTGGATCATCGCAGCGCCGCTCGATCTGGGAGATTCATCCCGTCTACGCAATTGACGTCTTCGACACGGCGCAGAACATGTTCGTGCCACTCAAATAGTGCTGCGCATTGACCGTGACAATAGACGGAGACAAAATTGAGCGAGCGCTTGCAAAGTAAGAAGAATTGCATGTAACACCGGACGCACTCCGGGCTGGCCAGCGGAGGCTTCGATTTGTCACCGCCGCCTCGGGCTGCGCAACACAGCTCCAAAGGGGGCTAGTGGGTTGTTACACGAATAGCAGAGGGTAGGTGCCGATACGTTCATCTTTTCCCGGCTTAATACGCGCGCTTTAGGCGCCCGGGGCCGCTAAAGGAGGAACCAAAGATCTCAACTCAAGACTAGAGACAGCGAGGGAACGACCGCGCACGAGATTAACCCGAGAAGCTGTAATGTTTAGCGATAAAGGAGATAAGTCATGGCAAAGTCCAGAAAACCCAAAGCCGCACCACAGTACGACCCGGGCTTGGATGAAGTTAACCGGGAGATGCTGAACCTGAAGAAGAAGTTTCTGCTGTTAGTTCGTCTGATAATACTGATTATCAGGGAGCTCGTGGAGATAAACCAGAAACTCATTCGCCTCAAGCGGAAGCCGGTGCCTCCTATTGAGACTGAGATAATTCAAGAGCTTCGGCGATTATCACGGTTAGAGGTGAAGTCCCCGCAGAAGGCAATAGGCGAGTTGGAGAAACTGGTCGCACGGTTGGAGCAGTAAGCCCTTAAACAAATCGGGTCCAACTGCGAAGACTTGCCGAGGAGTTTCTATATCGCTACTCCCATGCGTAAGCTTGGCGAGGCAGGATTTGTGTGAGCAGTCGCAACTCGGGCGGCTTTTCAATTCAAGGCCCCAAACAGGCAAGGCAGTGGGCGAAACGACTTTGCGTAAACTGAAGCTGAGCGCAAATTGATCACTGCTGGGTTCGGCCTGCGAAGCTTGCGAGCATGATCGCAATTGCGTCCAGATCATCTCGCGGCGCAGGAACCCGTTGAGTTTGTGTCGAAGAATTATCACCGCTCGCAGTTCTTTCGTTGTGGTAGTTGTTCAGCATCATCGAGAACGCCAGCCGTTCTCCGGCAGCCGTGGTTACGTAACCCGAAAGCGCGTACACGTAACGAAGCGTACCAGTCTTTGCTCGAACGTTGCCTGCGGCTGCGGTCCCCTTCATTCTGTTTTGAAGGGTCCCGTCGACGCCGGCGAGCGGTAATGCATTGCGATATGCCTCTGCGCAACGACCGCGACTCATGTACCTCAGCAGCGCCACCGTCGCTTCGGGAGTAATGACGTCTCGCCTGGACAAACCCGATCCTTCTTCGAGCAACACGGATCCTTTTTTCAGACCCACGACTCGGTTCAAGAAATCATTTAGCATCTCGACGCCCAACTCCTCGGTCGTGGAATGCGGGTTGCCGGTTGGCGATAGGGGGTCGGAATTAGGCTCATCACGTAACGCCCGGGCTCCAATCCCTAACCTCTGCGCGGCGCCAACTTGAAGCAGCAACAACTGAGCGTAGAGATTCTGCGACGGCTTAAGCGTTTCTCGCACAATGTCGCCGAGCGGCATTGATTCAACTGATCCCAGCTCTATCAGCTTTGTGAGATCGATCGGCGTGACTTCGCGGTACTTCCAATCTGTCACACGTGTTCGCCCAGTGACCGTGATCCCGCGCTTGACGAGCGCATCCTTAAACAGAGTGACGAACAAACCCGCAGGATTATGAACCGCAACCGAGCCGTTGTAGCCGGAGTTGTCAATCGCCAGCCGGCCCGAAACGTAGATGATGTTTTCACCGACAGGTCGATAGACGACGATCCGCGACTCGCTTCCTTTTGGCGAGGTTTGAGTGCGATTGATTATCGTCACGAAGGAGGTCGAGGGACCGGTCGTAATGCGACAAGGGATACCAACACGATCAGCCGGCTTCACGAAAAGATCGAGCGCGTTGTCGTTTATCGTAAGCGCCGACGTTTCGGCTCCGTAATAAGCTTGAAGATCATCCCATTCCCAACCCGAACCGAACGGCGGACCTGTGAAGTAGCTTTCGTCTCCAACGATGTCGCCCTCAACACGCCGCACTCCTGCCCCCAGCAATTTGTCGATGAGCGGGTCGAGCGGTTTGAAGTAATCGCCTCCGTTCAACCGCGCAGCCATCGTCGGATCGCCGCGACCGTAGACGATCAGGTCGCCTTTGAGCGTGCCTGAAGCGTCCGGCCTGGCCGTCGAGTACAGCGAGGTCTTGATACGATAATCAGCGCCCAAAGACTCGAGCGCCAGCGCGGCTGTATAAAGCTTTGCGTTAGAGGCAGGGTTGAAATACTTTTGGGGTTCGCGCTCGAAAGCAGTAATCCCGGTATCGAGTGACACCACCTTGATGCCCCACGAAGCCGCCGCGAACCGCGGCTGAGCGATGTGCGCGGCGATTCGGGAGCGAAGCGAATCGAGCGCTTCAGGCTGTTGTGCGACGCTGCTTTGCTGCGCTGCCTTCTGCGCGCGGTTATTTTGCGCGCGCGCCGTCGCTGCCTGAAAGCTGGCCAGGTTAAGCGC
>DASXSR010000243.1:0-7366 GCA_036505875.1 Blastocatellia bacterium
AGGATTTCCTCCCTCACGCGGCGTTGCTGGGTCAGGCTTTCGCCCATTGCCCAAAATTCCCCACTGCTGCCTCCCGTAGGAGTCTGGCCCGTGTGTCAGTGCCAGTGTGGCTGGCCGTCCTCTCAGACCAGCTACAGATCGCAGCCTTGGTGAGCCATTACCTCACCAACTAGCTAATCTGCCGCAGGCTCCTCTCCAGGCGCGAGGCCCCGAAGGGTCCCCCTCTTTAACAACTAATCACCATTAGGTGCCGCTGCATTATGCGGTATTAGCCAATCTTTCGACTGGTTATTCCCCACCCGGAGGCAGATTACCCACGTGTTACTCACCCGGACGCCACTCTACTTACCCCCGAAGGGGCTTTCGCGTTCGACTTGCATGTGTTAGGCACGCCGCCAGCGTTGATTCTGAGCCAGGATCAAACTCTCAGTTAAAAACCTGGCCATCTCTGGTCTAGCCAAAGATGACCGTTCTACTTTTGGTCACTTCCGCTAAACTCTCGGAACGTCTGGTTCGTTTACGCACTATCTAGTTTTCAAAGATCGCTTGTTTCGAATTTGCCCCCTAGGGGCAAACGACTATTATACTTGATTCAAATGATCTGTCAACTACCGTTCCAAACTTTTTTGGTCGACCCGGGAAAGGATGACCCGGTCGCTTTCAACAATATTATTTTAGCATCCAGGCAGAGAAAGTTTCAACGACGCGGGGATCCGCGGACGTCAAAATCTGACCTGCCAAAAAGAATCGCCGCCGAACCATGTTCCGGAATCGGCGGCGAGTTTTGAAAGAACGCTGAAAAGGTCTTCAGTGTCCGCCCGCGAGCTTTCCAATCAGAGTGAACAACGGCAGGTACATCGCGATCACGATGGTGCCTATCGTCACGCCGAGAAACATGATCATCGCCGGCTCCATCAAGCTGAGCAGGTTTGCAATTGCGGCGTCGACCTCCTGCTCGTAGAAGTCGGCTATCTTCGACAGCATCGCGTCGAGCGCGCCTGTCTGCTCGCCAACTCCGATCATCTGCGAGACCATTATCGGAAAAACGCCACTCGCCTTCAGCGGTTCGACAAAGGTTTGGCCCTGCTCGACGCCCGCTCGGACTTTCTGAATAGCTTCCGCCACGATGACGTTCCCGGCAGTGCGAGCAGTTATCTCGAGAGATTCGAGAATCGGCACGCCCGAACTCAGCAGCGTCGATAGCGTCCTGCTGAAGCGCGCTACGGCGATCTTGCGCATTATCGGACCTAAGATCGGCAGTCTTAGGATCACGCCGTCGATGACATGCTGACCCTTATCGGTCTTGTACCAAGTTTTCATCACGAATACGGCGATGCCGACCACCAACCCTATCAGCCACCAGTAGGTCGCCATAAACTGCGAGATCGATACCACCAGTTCGGTTAGCCACGGCAGGTGCTCGCCCGGACCCAGCAAGCCCTCGAAGATGTTCTTGAAGGCTGGTATGACGACGATCATGATGATCGAGATCACGATGATCGATATTACAATCACCGCGATAGGGTAAATGAGAGCGCTCTTTACGTCGCTCTTCAGCTTTACCATCTTCTCGAGATAGGTCGACAATCGCTGGAGAATGACGTCCAGTATACCGCCCGTTTCACCCGCCGCGACCATGTTTGTGTACAACGACTCGAACACGCGCGGATGTTTCGCCATCGCGTCGGCCAGCGTCATACCCGCTTCCACATCTGCTCGCGTTTGGAAGATAACTTTTTGGAAAAACTTGTTATCCTGCTGCTGGCCGAGTATCTCGAGACATTGAACTAAAGGTAAGCCGGCATCTAACATCACCGAAAACTGTCTCGTGAACAGCGAAAGGTCTTTGCTCTTGACCTTCTCCCGGCCTATCTTCGGCAGACTGATTTCGCGTCCTTTTTCCCTCGCGCTGGTGAGAATCACTTGCTCGCGTCGAAGCACCGCTTCAAGCGCCGGGCGATCGGCGGCGACTCGCTCGCCGACCACAATCTCATTCAGGCGGTTGCGACCCTTAAAGACATATGTAGGCATTGTTGATCACCCTCGCTGACGATCTGCTATTTCCAAGGGGCTTCGTTCAAATTTCATCTCCCGACTCGTCCAAGCGGCGCTTGAGGCTTCACTCCTTGCTGGGCATAACCCGGCACGCGCGGCTGTTGCATCTGAAGCGCCGCAGCGCCTCGACTGATCAAATCCTGCAACTCGTCCGCGTTAGATGAGCGACTCGTTGCCATCTCCAGCGTGATTTGCCTCTTAAAATACAGAGAGGCCAGTGACTGATTAAACGTCTGCATGCCATACTTGTCCTGACCCGTTTGCATCATCGAATAGATCTGGTGGATCTTGTCCTCACGAACCAAGTTTCGGATGGCCGAATTCGGCACCAGTACCTCCATTGCAAGCGCGCGACCCTGGCCATTCGCCTTGGGTAGCAGCGCCTGCGTCAGTATCCCTTCCAGCACCATCGAAAGCTGCGTGCGAATCTGCGCCTGTTGGCCCGATGGGAAAATATCAATGATTCGGTTGATCGAAGACGCTGCAGAGTTTGTGTGCAAGGTCGCAAACGTAAGGTGGCCGGTCTCTGCTATCCTGAGTGCGGTCTCGGTTGTCTCCAAGTCGCGCATTTCACCTATGAGCACGACGTCCGGATCCTGACGCAGCGCCGCGCGAAGAGCGTCTGAAAAGGTGTGCGTGTCGGAATGAACCTCACGCTGATTGACTATGCATCCCTTGTGGCCATGCAGGTATTCGATCGGGTCTTCAACCGTGATTATGTGCTCGTGGCGATCGCGATTTACCTTGTCGATCATCGCCGCAAGGGTCGTCGATTTCCCGGAACCCGTTGGTCCGGTGACCAGGATCAGCCCTCGTGGCTTTTCGCAGAGCTTTTCGATTACTGTAGGAAGGCCGAGCTCTTCGAATGATCTGATATCGTAAGGGATCGAACGAAACACGGCGCCGACCGCCCCGCGTTGGTTGAATATGTTTGCCCGGAATCTGGACAGCCCTTTTATTCCGAAAGAAAAGTCCAGCTCGAGCGACTCCTCGAAGCGGTGCTTCTGCGCGTCGGTCAGCACCGAATAGGCAAGCTGCTTCGTTTCGGCGGGCGTAAGCTCCGAGTACTCCAGCGGCCTGAGCACGCCGTGTACTCGCACCATCGGAGCGGAGTTGGTCGTTATGTGCAAATCCGATCCGCCCAACTCAATCATCTTTCTCAGCAACTCGCTAAGCGCAATCTCAGGCATAACTCCTCCCAGTCGTCCTATTTCACTGTTTCTCTGACGACCTCTTCAAGCGTCGTCATTCCCTGTCTTATCTTTTCCAACCCGCTCTGTCTGAGCGTCAGCATTCCGTCTTCTATCGCCTTCCGGCGCAACTCCAACCCTGACGCCCCAACAAGTATTAACTCTCTGCCCTCTTCGGTTATCTCCATTACTTCGTAGAGACCAACGCGGCCTTTGTAGCCCGTGCCATTGCAGTTGCTGCAGCCGGCTCCCTTGAATGTTTTTATTCCCTTCAGCTCGCTTGCGGGAAAGCCGACGTCAACTAACGCCTCGTCAGGACTGTGGTGCTCGACCTTGCATTCTTTGCAGATTCGTCGCACCAGTCGTTGTGCCTGAATGAGATTTACCGAAGTTGCCACGAGGAATGGCTCAATGCCCATGTTCATCAAGCGGCTGATCGTCGACGGCGCGTCGTTCGTGTGTAGTGTCGATAGCACAAGGTGGCCCGTCAAAGCGGCCTTGACCGCGATCTCAGCGGTTTCGAAATCGCGGATCTCGCCTACCAGGATGATGTTCGGGTCTTGTCTCAAGAATGACCTAAGGGCGGCGGCGAAATTCAATCCTATCGACTCCTTCATCTGCACCTGATTGATGCCCGGCAGGTTAAACTCGACTGGATCCTCGGCGGTCATAATGTTCGTCTCCGGTGTATTCAAGCTCTGTAGCGCCGAGTACAAAGTTGATGTTTTTCCAGAACCCGTTGGACCCGTGACCAACACCATTCCATAAGGCTTGGCTATGTTCCGCTTGAACTTCTCGAGACTCTCCGGCTCGAACCCGAGTTGAGTCATGTCCAGTCGCAGATTCTCCTTGTCCAAGAGCCGAAGGACCATCTTTTCGCCGAAGATTGTCGGCAGGGTTGACACTCGAAAGTCCAGCTCGCGCGAGCGATTGTCGAGCCGAACTCGTATTTTTATTCTCCCGTCTTGTGGCAGTCGCTTCTCAGCTATGTCGAGCCTGGCCATTATCTTCAATCGCGACGTAAGCGCGTCGCGCATCTTCATCGGCGGAGCCATTATGTTATAGAGCACACCGTCCATTCGGAACCGGACGCGAAACTCTTTCTCGTAAGGCTCGATGTGAATGTCGGAGGCCCCTCGGCGAAGCGCGTCCACCAGAATGACGTTCACCAGTTTTACAACCGGCGCGTCCTCTGCCATCTTTTCCAGATTCTCGAGGTCTATCTCCTCTTCGCTGCCCTCCAACTCGAGCTGATCGATGTCGTCGCCAAAGTCCGGCAAGGCGGCGCTCTCCGCCACGAGGTCTTCCATTACTTTGGCAAGCTCTATCTCACGCGAAGAGCCGTAATACTTGTTGATGGCCGCATTTAGCGCCGCCTCGCTCACTACGACGGGTTCGACTGACAGCCCAGTCATAAACTTTATGTCGTCGACCGCGAACACATTTGTCGGGTCGACCATCGCGAGCGTTAGCGTAGCGCCCACACGTGAAAGTGGTAACACGGAGTACCGTTCAGCTGTCTCTTGGGGCACGAGTGAAACCGCCGCCGGGTCCACCTCGAACAGATCGAGGTTGACCGACGGGACACCGTACTGCCGGCTCAGCACAGCCGTCACTTCCTCGTCAGAAAGCATACAGAGCTTCACGAGAGTGGACGCGAGCCGCCCGCCGTTGACACGTTGGTGGTCGAGCGCTTCTCTCAATTGCTGAGCTGTTATGAGGTTGTCCTTAAGGAGCGATTCGCCCAGTTTCGCCGACATAGTTCGACATACGCTTCTGCTCCAAACCGTCGCGGAGCCTTTTTTGTTCTCGGAGCACGTGTTGCAAACAGTGAAGTAGAGGCGCTGTCCTGAAGCTAGTCGGGGAGCGACAGAGGGTTAATCTGAATCGAGGAGGGGCAAAATCAGGCCGGTCTGTCGAGACACCATGTTACTCGTTAATCTCTGGCCCGTAACCTTTTAACATCGGCCTGTTTTCAAGTCAATAATAATCGCGAATCATTCGCTTTCCATGGCCAATCGGGTTACTTCGTGCCGCACTTTTGTTGTAGACATCACGGTGTCTTTTGATGTAATATCGCTTGCACTCCGACAGCTAAAGGGGCAAAGCGGGGCCAATCAGAAGATCGGAGCCGCAATGCCGAATAGACACCTGATAGTATTGATTCTGGTTTTCCGTCTTACAGAGTCGTTGTTGTCCTTCGCCCTACCGTCGAGTAGCTCCCAAAACCAGTCTCCGACTGACGGTTTGGCGCCCCAGGTTGCGACCCTGATAATCAACGAATACCTGGCCGATCCACCATCGGGCGCCTCAGGAGATGCTAACGGCGACGGCGTGCGCGACGGGACACAGGATGAGTTTATCGAGCTGGTCAACACCGGGGCGGTCCCGCTACCCATCGGCATGTTCACCATTAGCGATTCTGCGCAAACCAGATTCACGTTTCCCGCGGGTAAAGTCATTTCTGCTGGTGAGTGCGCGGTCGTCTTCGGCGGAGGCGCGCCAATCGGCGCATTCGGCAACGCGACGGCAAACGGTCTGGTCTTTACCGTGGGCGCCTCGGAAGGGCTTTCTTTGAACAATGGCGGGGACACCATCACGATTAAAGACAATCTCGGAGCAATCGTGACCTCGCTCACTTACGGGAGCAGCGAAGGTGGCGCCGGCCAATCCATCACGCGGAGCCCGGACGTAAGCGGCAGCTTTGTTAAACACTCCACTGCGGCGGGAAGTAACGCCGCGCTCTTTTCGCCGGGTACCCGAGTCGGTGGCGCGCCGTTCATAACTAGCGCCCCAGTCATCACCTCGATTTCACCCAACGGTGTAATCGCAGGAAGCAGTTTCGCAACAATGACCGTCAATGGCATGAATTTTCTCGGCGGCGCGCAGTTGCGCGTCGATGGAGTGCCGGTCTTTACAGCACTCTTCAGCAGCGAGCTGATTGAAGCGCAAATTCCCGAGTCGGTAACCGCGACTCCAGGCACGCGGTCGATAACCGTGCAGAACCCCGGTGGCGCCGTTTCAAATTCCGTCCCATTCACAGTCCTCGGTCAAATCGGGATTAACGAGTACCTGGCCGATCCTCCGGCAGGGTTGGCTGGAGACGCAAACGGCGACGGAGTGAGAGACTCTTCGCAAGATGAATTCGTAGAGATCGTTAATCGGACCCCTGACCCGATTGATGTCGGAGGCTTCACGATATCCGATGCGGACGCGCAACGTTTTCGCTTTCCAAACGGCACGATCATACCCGGCGGCGAAGCAGCGGTCATTTTTGGAGGCGGCACGCCACAAGGATCTTTTGGCAACGCAAAGGCCAATGGTCTTGTCTTCACCGCGTTGCTCTCGCTCAACAACTCTGGCGACAAAATAATCTTGAAGAACGCGGCTGGGGTCGCAATCGAATCGATAACCTACGGCTCAACTGAAGGCAGCGCGGCCCAGTCGTTAAATCGCAACCCGGATCTCTCAGGGATCACGCTAGTGCATCACTCTGCAATTGGGGGCGGACGACTGTTTTCTCCGGGCACTCGGGTCGACGGATCACCATTCACGGTCGCACTTAACCTCACGTCGATTGTGCCCAACAGCGCAACGCAAGGCGATACAGAGTTTGACATGGCTGTCAACGGCAACGGCTTCGACGGAGCTTCAACAGTGTTAATAAACGGCAAGCCAATGCTCACAGCGTTTTTGAGCCCAGCCCAGCTCATCGCCCACGTGACTGAGAACATTCTGGCGGTGAGCGGAGCCTATCCGGTGCAAGTGCGCAACTCCGGAGGCAATCGCTCCAACGTTCTTACATTCACAGTCATTGCGCCGCCTCCAGTGCTGCTGTCGCTGACGCCGAGAACTGTCTTGGCTGGCAGCTCCACTTTCACGTTGTTCTTGTCGGGAGCGAACTTCACTTCTGGAGCGGTCGCGGTGGTCGACGGAACGCAGGTCAACACGACATTCACAAGCGCCCGTGAATTGAGAGCCAACGTGCCCGCTTCACTTATCGCCACGGTCGGAACTCGCCGGGTAGTAGTGCGAGCCACCGACGGGCGTGAATCCAACGCGCTTCCGTTCGAGGTGATTCAGCCTACAGTAATCCTCAACTCGATAACGCCCGCGCAAGC
>DASXSR010000244.1:0-4684 GCA_036505875.1 Blastocatellia bacterium
AAGAGATCTCTAAGCCGGTGGACACATGGGTTGAAGATACTCAAAAGAAGTGCAAGAAACGACATTGGTATGATCCCAGGAGCTGGTTTTGCTGGTTGGTGACGTTCTTTGTCAAAGTGATAGTCTGGGTGGTTGTCAAAGTCGGCAAGTGGGTAGTGCGAACGGTCTGCAAGGTGGTCGGGCAAATCATCGACTTTCTCGGCGATTTCTTTACAGGGCTGTGGGATGTGATCGTGGGCATTTTTACGTTGGATTGGCGCCGGATTTTAGACGGGCTAATCAAAATCGTGGCAGGGTTCGTCGATTCTCTATTAAAGCTGCTGCGCGTTCTGTTTCTACTCGACACCCTGGACTATATCATCACCGAGGTCCAGCGAAACCAGCTCAGGGCTTACGTCCGTACGAAGCTCGGATTTAAGTACTCGGGCCAGGAGTTCCAGGACATTGCCGACAATCTACGAATCGATTACGGAGCATTCGGGTACCGGATTAACATGCGAGCAATCCGAACATTTCTTGATTCCGAGACACCTTCGCCTGTTGAACCTGGGGTACCAAATCTTGTGGTGCTCAACGAAAATGGCGAAATCAATCTCCGAGAATTGTGTGGCTTTGATTTTACCGAAGGATTTTGGAACCGGAAGCGCTACAAAACACTCAAGAAGGGCCTGCATGCAACTGGCGGTGGAGGCGGAGAAGTCGACAATCCAATCTCGGAAGACGAACTTGACACCTACTTGTCATCACGCGGGGCAGAAGGACCAAAGTTTATTGTGCTTTGTATGCGCGACGGCGTATTAGATACCAAACTAAGGGCAGCCGAGTTGAAGGGCCGTGAATTGGGGCTAATGCCTAAATGGAAACGAGAAACTCTGGCGGTGACGCTGCCGCAGCACATCAAGCATAGAGGCACCACGCTCATCGTTCAATCGCAAGAACTCGTGAAATTCCTAACCGACCCCATCAACCGGAAACCGAAGGTTCATGACAATCCGGCGACTCCCACAAATGAAGAGGATTTCACCGATGCATTGAATGATCTCTGTACACCCGTTGCCGTTGGCATATTTCGTTACACCGAAACCTTGCGTGGTATTACTGCATGTCTTATGGAAAGCGCCTGCGGCCAGGGACCCTTTGATGTTTCGGGTTTAACCTTCATCGACAACAAGCCGGATATCGTGTGGAAGTATGTGCCGATCCATGAGTTGGGTCACTACTTTGGTTTGTGCCATGTTGAAGGGGCGGATCGAATAATGTTCACTCCGAAAGGCCCGCATGGAGAGAGCTTAAGCACGTGGGAAGTGATAAAAAAGGCTCTCACCTGGAGGACGCTGTATTCGCTACTCATCATAAAGGGTGAGCCAAGCTTCACTCTCGACGAAGGCATGCAAGCTTGGGACTACATCATCGAACATTTCCCGGCTCGCTGCCTTGGCAGCAAAACAGAAACGCCGGTAATCTTGTGAACGAAGAATGTCTCGGGTGCTGCAAAGGGAGCAAACTTCAGGTCGCCCAAAGTAGCTGACGTGGGACAGCCGGAGGAGATTCCAAATTCGCGTGAAAGGAAAGTCTATGAACAACCAGCCCTTGAATTCGGCAGAAGCGGGAGTCAACCAGCTTGGAATCGATGCACCGTCGGTAGCCCGCAATTTGAGAGCGATCCTTTTCCTGGGGTTGCTCATTGCGCTCACAACAGCCGGCAGTTGTAATAATTTGGAAACGCTTTTCCAATCGAACTTCGATACGACGACCGTCAATCAGCCACCTTCCGCTACGCAAGCGGTCGGCACGGCGAGTGTCGACGGGCCCCCGGGGAGCGTCATCGTCGTCGCGGCGCCACCAAATGCGCAGCCTTCGGGGAAATGGCTTCAGATTAGCCGCCCCACGGGCCCGCAAGTGGCTTCGTTTCAGGGGAAGCTGACGAAGCAGCCCGGCAACGGTACTTACGTATTTTCGACGGCTCTATTCATGCCGCAAAACAACAGCGGCATTGCGACGGTACAGTTTGAGCCGTTCAACCAGCCAGTCACCAATCCTTCGGGCTTCTTACACCTCGACTTCATGCCGGACAATACTGTTCGGATCGATGACGACGACAATACAAAATTCGGAGCGTTCCCACGCAATCAGGCTTTCATCGTGCAGGTCACACTGAACGTCAACGACACGTCGCCTAATGCGCACATCATATTGTCCGGCGCTGGGGCCTCGGGTCAGGCGGATCGCACGGTTATTGCTCCATTGCGTCCTCAGGCGAAGCAGTTCGGCGCGGTCAGAATATTCATGGGCTTCCCGCACACAGGAGCATTTCAAGCTACGAACGTTCTCGTCCAACGAAAACAGTAGGGGAGCTCTCTCCGTCGTCGCTCGTGCAGGTCACCGTTCGCGCGCTTCGCCCGCCCGGTACAGAACCGCAACCGATAGGGAGCGGGTTAAAGACTCAACTTGCGTGTTTGATCCCATTGCTACCGCTCCGGGTTCTGACACGAACGGCCGCGCGGCTTACATCTAACTGACTCGCTCGTAATCGCGAAGCCGCGCTCTCCCGTTTCCTTGGTTACGAAAGACCGGTTGCGCGTTGCAATCTGGGGCGGGATAACAATTCGTTGAACCGGAGCTCGAATAAGCGGGCTTCGCATCGACAACGGGCCTGGCAACCTGGTTGTTTCCTCGCCCGGTTAACTCTGACGTTGGGCGTCACCGTTCGAAGGGAGAAACATTTATGCCCTGGCATCCTTTCGTAGCAAACAAATTGTATCCGCGCGAACTCGTCATTGCGGAATGTGAGGATCGTATTTACAGCGGCTACGTAAAGAACCGAGCCTCTGCACGTTGGTATTTGGAACACATCGTCGCGGCCGACTCTGATATGCTGAAATTCAAACCATTCGGTACTCAATCATTCGGCAGGTGTCCGTGGAACCCAGACGTTTGGCGTACGCCCTCGGGCGAAGAAATTTGGACGCCACAACCGTTGCCTCCCGGACTCGGTAAATGACGCCCAAATCGTTGGACGCGAGCGGCGGGAGCGTGTTTCGCAACTTGATTCATCCGGCGATGCTTGATTGAATTCGCGCCGCCGCGTCAACTCAGACGTTATGCCGCTTCGTGTGAAGGAGGAAGCATGGCAAGCGACTACAGTCGCCGTTGGTTCGTCAGCCACCTTGGACTACTCGGTTGCGCGCTCCCGCTGACAGCGTTCGCGCAGCGCGTCGGGCCGCGCCGTCTCGGACGCATCGGCTTCTTCGGCGGCGGCGCACCTACGTTAGTCAAGGCGTTCGACGAGGAGATGCGCAGGTTAGGTTACGTCGAAGGGGACAACATAGTCATTCAGAAACGCATCCTTCGCCCCAACTCGTCGGACTTGGCGGCGCTGGCCTCCGAACTCGCGCGCATGGACCTTGAACTGATAGTCGCTGGGGCGCTGGTGCACGCGCTCGAAGTGCGGAAGAACAATCCGGCCATGCCGATGGTCATCGCCACTTGCCCGGGCATGGTCAGCAACGGCTTCGCCAAGAGTCTCAAGCATCCCGGCGGCATTTATACCGGGATAGACGAACTCCCGCCGGGCGTGACGGCGAAGCGGCTCCGGCTTCTGAAGACCGCCGCACCCAAAGTCTCTCGTGTCGCGCTGCTCTCGACGACGCCGGGGCGCGGCGGGCACGAGACCCAACTCGCCGACGCAGAGCGAGCCGCCAAGTCACTCCGCCTGACCGTGAAACCCTACCGGGCTACAACGTACAGCGAACTGGAAACGGCCCTCGCCGCGCTTGTCAGCGACGATATGGACGGCCTCTTGAATTTCCAGGGCGGGTTGTCGCTTGGGAACCGCGAACTCATCGTGGACTTCGCCGCGAAGAACCATCTGCCTGCGATCTACCAGTCAGCATTCTTCACCGAAGTCGGGGGGTTGATGGCATGGGCACCAGACCAGGAAGGTCAGTACCGCGAAGCTGCCCGCTACGTTGATAAAATCCTGAAGGGCGCGAGCCCTGGCGACTTGCCGGTCAGCTATCCGGGGCGCTACTACCTGACGATTAACAGAAGTGCCGCCCGGGGCTTAGGACTCGTCCTGCCGCCGTCGCTCGTCGCCAAGGCCGACCATGTATTGCCCTAATAGACCGATGGTCCAGCAAAGCCGCGGACTTGCGCCGAAGCGCCGCGGCATAACAAATCGTTGGACGCGAGCGGCGGGAGCGTGTTTCGTAACTTAATTGGTCCGGCTATGCTTGATTGATTTCGCGCCGCCGCGTCAACTCAACCGTTGGACAGCCGCTAATTTCAGCGTGACTGGCATGGTAAAGGCAATCTTCATAGCAACAGCTGTTTTCTCATTCGCGCAGTGTCGCGCGAAACCGATTCAACCGACGGCGGCAGGACCTGTGGTAACTCAGCCTTCAAACACGGTACGTTCCGAATCATCTCCACCGGCTTGCGATTTCTCAAAATACAACCCGCTGAAACTTGGGTTGTCGACCGGTGGATACGCCACCAGTTTGCCAAGGCCTGCCTATCCGCCAGAAGCTAGGGACCAACATGCCGCAAGTCAGGTCACACTCAGACTTCTTATTGACGTTCGAACCGGCAGCGTGGAGCAGGCATGCTTTGTGTCGGGCAACAATCTTTTTGAACAATCTTCCAAGGACGCCGCCCTTCGATCAAAATTCTCGTTCGCGAAGCC
>DASXSR010000245.1:0-10282 GCA_036505875.1 Blastocatellia bacterium
CAATCGACAGGCTCTCACCAGAATCATTCAGACGATCGGTGTTCCAGTGCAGTTCGGCGGCGGTCTTCGAAGCATCGAAGATGTCAAAGCAGTGATCGAGCTTGGTGTTTCGCGAGTTGTGATCGGCACTCTCGCAGTCGAATCTCGCAATACCTTGAAGGAGCTTGTGCGTTTGTTTGGCCCTGATAGCATCGCGGTCGGCATCGACGCGCTAGATGGACAAGTGGTGACGCGAGGCTGGGAGAAAGAAGAAAGGTTGTCCGCGTTGGAGCTTGCTGCCCGCGCTGCGTCGCTTGGCGTCGAGCGCGTGATCTACACCGACGTGTCACGCGACGGAACCCTCAGAGGCGTGAACATCGAGCAGACCGTCAAGCTCGCGCGCGAATCGGGATTGAAGGTTACCGCATCGGGCGGCATCTCATCGCTCGAGGATCTTGAACGGCTCAGGCGCGTGAGCGATTGCGGCATCGACAGCGTGATCGTCGGGAAAGCGCTCTACGAAGCGCGGTTCACGCTGGAAGAAGCATTACTGGAAAACAGGAAAATTTAGTCTGGAGTGCGCGACACGACGAAGCTGTGCCAGCGCACTCCAAGACAACCTGTTGTATTCTTTAAGTCCTGCAATTACTCAGGTGCAATGCGAACACCTTTTATTTGCCCGGATACGTCGGGCGCAAGCACATTCCCGGTCAGGTCGCGCAACTGAAAAGTGAACGTGCCCGTGAAGCTGTTCCCACTCGAATCGAGGGTAATGTCTTCCAGGATGGTTGCTCGCGCGACGACGGTGGTATTGGTCGCATCGTAAATCCACGACGGGTGCTTGAGCTTGATCGTACGTTTCCCCGTTTTCGAGTAGACGCCGAGACACACGTTGCCGGTGGCGGGAGGTGGAGTGTCGTTTAGGATCTCCGTTCCGTCGCTGTGATACTGGTCGAATCCTTCATCGACAACTTCGCCGTCGATGATGATCTGCACATCCCACAGCCCGACGATTGACGCATCCGCGCTCGCCTCCGGCGCTAGCTGCGCACCGAAGCGGTCGTCTGTTGATTGCGGCGTTGTTACGCGACCGCCAGTCGTGTGAAAGGTCTTAGCAAAAGCGAGCAGACGTTGGTTCTGCGGCCCGCACTGCGCGTCCGCTCGCGATGCGAACGTGGCGAAAAGCCCGATAACCAAAACGAACAATGGTACTAACTTAGTTGATTTCATCGTAATCTCCTCTTAATGCCGGCCTAAACGCCAGCGGTTGAATTTGTAATGGAGCAGCAGTGTGAAGCGATCGTTCAGGCCGGAGTGCATCACCGGTCATCGCCCCGACTATTGTCGTTTCAACTGCCCTCACTTATAAGCGCGACGTTTCCGGCGAGAACGTCTCAAAAGAATTTGTCTAGACGTTGACTTGTAATTTCTGGCGGCTTATTCTTGCGGATACATCCTGACCATCACGCGCAAACATATGAGCAAGTCGGTCGGCGCACACGACATAACAGAGATGTTGCAGGAGTGGCGCGACGGCAAGAAGGAAGTACTCGACAAGCTTCTGCCACTCGTTTACTCCGAACTACGCCGTCAGGCCGCGCGTCACTTGCGTCGTGAGCGGAAGGATCACACGCTGCAAACCACCGCGCTGATTCATGAGGCGTACCTGAAATTGGTTGACCAAAGAAACATGAGGTGGGAGAGCCGCACTCATTTTTTCGCCATCGCTTCGCAAGCGATGCGGCGCATTCTGGTGGACTATGCCCGCACGAGGAAGCGAGAAAAGCGGGGCGGCGACGACGTGAGGCTTTCGTTGGGTGCAGCCGAGGCGCTTGCCAGCAACGAAAAACCGGTCGATCTGGTCGCTCTAGATGAAGCCTTGACGCGGCTGGCGGCGATTGACGAACAACAATCGCGCGTTGTGGAGCTGCGTTACTTCAGTGGCTTGAGTCTGGAAGAGACAGCAACGATTCTGAACATCTCGCGCGCAACTGCCGCGCGCGAGTGGAGCCTGGCCAAAGCCTGGCTGCATCGCGAGCTAACCAGGTGAAGCCCCGGATGAACCCCGATCGTTGGCAAGACGTCAAACGAGTATTCGATGCCGCTTTGAAACTCCCGCCTGCGGAACGGCCCGGCTATCTGGCCAACGCCTGCGATGGTGACGAGGGCTTGCGCGCCGAAGTCGAATCGCTGCTCGAGTCATTCGACGGCGCTCAGAGTTTCATGGAGCAGCCGGCAGTGGGGGAAGTCGCCGATCAGATCATGACGAGCCAGATCAGGAAGTTTTCCAAGGGCCAGAGTGTCGCACACTATCAAGTAGTTTCCGAATTGGGAAGCGGCGGCCAGGGCACTGTTTACAAAGCCCTCGACACGAAGCTGGGGCGGACGGTCGCACTTAAACTTCTCCCTCCGGAGTTGACCGCAGTTGACGACACTAGCCGCAAAAGATTTCAGCGCGAAGCTCAGCTCGCATCTTCACTGGACCATCCGAACATCTGCACGGTGCACGACCTGATGGAGCTTAACGGCGCCGTCTTCATCGTGATGCAATTCGTCGCGGGTCGAAACGTTCGCCAACTGGTCAAAGGTCGGCCATTGGAAATCAAGAGCGCTCTGAAGATTGCAATTCAGGTCTGCGACGCGTTGGCGGCAGCGCATTCAAAAGGCATCATTCATCGCGATATCAAAGCCCACAACATCATCGTGAGCGACAGTGGGCAAGCAAAGATTCTCGACTTCGGGCTGGCGAAACTCATCATCGCTCAAAGCGACGGCAAAGAGCAGACCGAGCTTACC
Organism: Blastocatellia bacterium; assembly: GCA_036505875.1. GTDB lineage: Bacteria > Acidobacteriota > Blastocatellia > UBA7656 > UBA7656 > Onstottus_A. Next base: position 2,776 of record DASXSR010000245.1, read on the forward strand.
GAGTTGGGTTCACCATACGGAACCCCAACTTATGCCGCGCCTGAACAAGCGCGAGGAGAAAAGGTCGATCATCGCGCGGACATTTTCTCAACCGGCGTTTTGCTTTATGAACTGGTGGCGGGCACGGGGCCGTTTCAAGGCAAGACGGCGATGGACGCGCGTCACGCGGTGCTTTACGAGGAGCCGGAACCAATAGGCGAAAAGAGGGGTAGCTCGATACCGCCAAAGCTTGAGGCAATAATCAGCCGTGCGCTTTCGAAAGATCCGGCAGACCGCTATCAACAAATGTCGCAAATGCGCGATGAGTTGATTGAGGTCTTGCGTCAGTTACCTGAGGGGAGAGAAACCAGCACCGACGCTTTTCTCGAAGGGTTTGCGCCGGCAAGGTTGCGTCATCTGCCGCGCTTGAACGCGAGATACTTCGCCTCGTCAGTCGCAGGAGTCCTGATCGTCGCCGCAATTCTGGCATACGTATTCTTCTTGAGGCCGCGCGCTTCCCCGTTGACCAGCAAAGACACGATCCTTATCGCTGACTTTGACAACAAGACTGACGACGCAATTTTTGACGCGACCCTCAAACAAGGGTTGGCCGTCCAGTTGCAGCAATCGCCTTTCTTGAATCTTCTGGCTGACGCTCAGGCCCGACAGACGCTGCGATTGATGAACCGTGCACCGGACGAGCGCATCACTCGCGATGTCGCGCGTGAGATTTGCCAACGTCAGGAGCTGAAGGCGCTGATTGCCGGAAGCATCGCAAGGTTTGACCGCAATTACTCGCTCACGCTCGAGGCAATCAACTGTCAAACGGGAGAATCAATCGCGCTCACGCAGGCGCAGGCCGACGGCAAGGACCAGGTGCTCGGCGCGCTCTCGCGTGCCGCGGCCGATCTGCGCGAGAAGCTTGGCGAATCGCTGAATTCGATTAAGAGTTTCGACGTGCCAATCGATCGGTTAACAACCGGTTCGTTGGATGCGCTCAAGGCGTACTCACTCGCGTTCGACCGCTCGAACCGCGGCAAGTACTTTGAGTCGGTGCCGCTTTTTCGGCACGCGACCGAACTCGATCCTAACTTCGCCTACGCGTATGCGCTCCTCGCTGGGAACTACGTCATTCTTAATCAGCCGCGGCACGCGGCGGAAAACGCGGCGCGAGCTTTTGCTTTGAAAGATCGTGTGAGCGAGCGAGAGAAGCTCTACATCACCAATTATTACAACGTTGCGGCTCTCGGTGAATTGAACAAGTCCGTCGAGGACCTCGAGATCTATAAACGCACTTATCCCCGGGACTTTCGACCGCCGGGTAATCTTTCTCTCACCTATTCGCTACTGGGCCAATTTGATAAGGTCGTGGCAGAAGCGCGCGAGTCTGTGACTCTCAACCCAAACATCTCCGCCTGGCATGTCATGCTGGGAACAGGCTTGATTCGTCTCAATCGCTTCGCTGAAGCCAAAGAGGCATTCCAGCGCGCCTTCGATTTAAACCTCGACGATCCTCGATTGCACGCCGGTTTGTATCAGATTGCCTTCATCGATAACGACACAACAGCTATGCAACATCAGATCGATTGGGCGCGGGGACAGCCCGAGGAATACTTCGCGGCAGACTGGCAGACTCGTACGACAGCCGGTCTCGGCAAGTGGCGGCAGTCGCAAGATCTGGCGCGGCGAGCCATCGATCTTGCAACGCGCGTTGACGTGAAAGAAGTGGCCGCGAGTTACGCCGCAGAGCAGGCCTTGACCGCCGCCATTCTTGGCGAATGCGAGCAAGCAAAATCCTACGACGCGCTGTCGCTTGCTCTCGAACGCAATCAAGTGACGCTCGCGCGAGTGGCCTTGAGTCAAGCTTTGTGTCGCGACACCAGCCAGGCGCAATCCTTTATCGAAGAGCTGACCAAACAACGTCCCAGCGACACGATCGTCAACGGTCTGTGGGTGCCAATCATTCGCGCTGCGATTGAACTCGCGCACGGAAATGCTGCCAAGGCGGTGGAGATGCTGGAGCCAACGCGAAGCTACGAAGCTGGAGCCGAGTTTTGGCCTCAATACGTTCGCGGGCTGGCATACTTGAAGTTGAACAAAGGAACGGAAGCGGCGGCGGAGTTTCAAACAATTCTCGATCACCGCGGACGAGCGCCGCTCTCAATACTGCACTCTCTCGCGCAGCGGGGCTTGGCCGACGCCGCGGCGGTGAGCGGCGACAAAGCGATTGCGCGCAAGCTCTATGACAATTTCTTCGCGCTGTGGAGAGACGCTGACTCCGACTTGCGGGTCTTGCAACAGGCAAGACAGGAATACGAAAAGCTGAAATAGCGTCGCAGTTCATACCCCAGTGGGGAGGCAGCGATCTCGCAAACCATTCCGCAATACGTATGCCGCGGAGCTAGCAACTACCAACGTCCTATTGCTGCCGATCGCTTGTTGGTTCCCTCAAGCTAAAGAATATGACTACCGCTAAAGCAAACCCCGCCATCAATCGTCGACCTATCCCGGCTTTGCGATGGTGGATCGGCGGGCTGCTGTTTACCTCGACCGTAATAAACTACATCGATCGGCAGACGCTCTCGGTGCTTGCGCCATACCTCAAACTCGATTACCACTGGAACAACAAAGACTTCGCGCTGATCGTGATTGCCTTTCGCATTGCTTACGCTTTCGGGCAGACCGCGTCGGGAAGATTGATTGATCGCTTTGGCACGAGGCGCGGTCTGACGATCACCGTGACGTGGTATTCGATAGCGGCGATGCTGACCTCGCTCGCAACAGGGCTGAAGAGTTTCTGCGCTCTGCGTTTCTTGCTTGGGCTCGGCGAGTCGGCAAACTGGCCTGCCGCCACGAAAGCCGTAGCCGAGTGGTTCCCTAAGCGCGAGCGCGGCTGGGCAGTAGCGCTCTTCGACAGCGGCTCTTCCATCGGCGGGGCAATTGCTCCGCTGTTCGTTTTTTGGCTGTACAAGAGATTCGGAGGATGGCGTCCGGCATTCATCGTCACTGGAACGCTCGGATTCCTATGGTTGATCGTATGGCGACTTCTCTATCATCGTCCGGATGAGCACCCGCGTATAAGCGCTTCAGAGCGAGACATGATACTCACCGATCAGCGCGAGGCTGACGTCACAGAAAATCCGCCATCCGACATCAATCGAGATGACCTCTCTCAACGGCGCGCGCACTGGTTCGAGTTATTAAAGTTACGACAGACGTGGGGAGTGATTCTTGGCCGCTCGCTCACTGACCCTGTGTGGTTCTTCATCGCCGACTGGTTTGCGATCTACCTCGTCGCGAAGGGTATTAAGCTCGAAGAAGGCTTGATTGCGTTCTGGGTTCCGTTCATTGCTGCTGATCTCGGCAACTTCTTCGGCGGTGGAATATCAAGCTGGCTGATAACGCGCGGCTGGTCCGTTGGTCGAGCGCGCAAAGCGGTGATCCTGGTCTGCGGGCTTGGCATGACGCTGCTCATCCCGACTGTTTTCACATCAAGTCTTTTCGCGATTGCTGCGTTGTTTGGCGTTTCGACATTTGCTTACGCTGCATTCTCGACGATGGTGTTGGTGCTGCCTTCTGACTTATATCGAAGCGAGTCGGTCGCATCGGTGAGCGGGATGAGCGGCACCGGAGCAGGAATAGGCACGATCGTTTCTACTTTCTTGATAGGCTACGTATCGGATCGTTACTCTTTCGAGCCCATTTTGATTGTGGCGAGCCTCGTTCCGCTGGTAGCCACCGCGCTTGTCTTGTTGTTGGTGCGCAATACCGAAGAGAGCGGGAAAGGTTTGGTGCGAAGAATATAATTCATCATCGAGACCAGTGTGACTGAAGGGCACTTGATCGCAATATGCCTCGCGTGATAGACAACGCGCACAGCCTCGAGCTGGCCGCGCTTTACAGACCGGGCGCCGCATCGTGCTTGCGCCGCAGCCTCTTGAATGACGTATCGAGATGGAAGAGACACCGCCTGCTGACGCAACCATTTCCCACTACCGCATCCTCTCCCGCTTAGGCGCGGGCGGGATGGGTGAGGTGTATCTGGCCGAAGACACGAAGCTTGATCGCAAAGTAGCGATCAAGTTCTTGCCCTCTGAATCAACGGCCGATGAGCAAGCAAAGAAGCGACTCATCCGTGAAGCAAAGGCTGCGGCCAAGCTAGATCACCCGAACATCTGCTCAATCTACGAAGTCGGCGAAGAAGATGGCCGCAGCTTCATCGTGATGCAATACGTCGAAGGCGAGACCCTTGCCGCAAGGATTCAGCGCAAGCCGATGGAATTGAAAGAATCGCTCGACATTGCAGTGCAAGCGGCAGAGGCGCTTTCAGAAGCTCATTTTCGCGGCATCGTTCATCGAGACATCAAGCCCCACAACATCATGCTCACCGCGCGCGGCCAGGCGAAGGTGATGGATTTCGGTCTAGCCAAAGTAGTGCGTGAGATAGAGCAATTGACAACCCAAGCGGAGACGGAAAGCTTGCTTACAGAACCAGGCGTAGTGATGGGGACGCTGCCTTATATGTCGCCTGAGCAAATACGAGGCGAGACCATTGATCTTAGAACCGACATATTCAGTTTCGGCTGCGTGCTGTACGAGATGCTGAGTGGGCGGCGACCATTTGCCGCTGAGAGCGCCGCTGCAACCTGCTCGGCGATTCTTAGGGAGACACCACCGCCGCTTGCGCGTTACGCCGATGTGCCGGACGAACTGCAACGGATATCTCGCAAATGCCTGGAGAAAGCCCTGGAGCGGCGCTACCAAACAATGCGCGATGTGGCGACTGACCTGGAAAACGTGCGCCGGGAGTGCGAGAGCGCGACACTCATGGCATCGCGCGGCGAGCAAGCGACGGCAAAGGGCGCTGCGGTAACAGAGGGCGTCAAGCGAGCAGTGCCGTTCGCATCTCGCCGCGCGCTGGGCCTCGCCGTTTTCGTTGGTGCGATAATTATTGCCGTGCTCGGTTACGCGCTATTTCGAGTTATCCACACCGCGCGGCAGCCGGAGATTAAATCGCTCGCAGTATTGCCGCTCAAATCACTGAGCACCGATGCGAACGATGATTATCTCGGATTAGGGATCGCTGACACGATCATCATGAAGACCAGTCAGATTGGCGATCTGACTGTGCGGCCGACCAGCGCTGTGCGCAAGTATATTCATGAAGAGACAGATTCGCTTGAGGCCGCACGGCAGTTACAAACCGACGCGGTGCTTGATGGCAGCGTGCAGCGCGCTGGAAGTCACCTGCGGGTGTCCGTGAATCTGCTGAGGGTCAAAGACGGCGCCTCATTATGGGCCGAGAGCTTTGACGTGAGCCAAAGTGATATCTTCGCCATTCAAGATGGCGTCTCGAAGGAGATCGCAGCGCGGCTCAAGCTCAAACTGAGCGCGACCGAGGCAGCGGGTCTCGACAAGCGCTACACCACGAACCGGGAAGCCTATGAATACTATCTGAAAGGTCAGACTAACCTTGAACGACGCACAACTGCGATCGGTGACCTTCAGCCGGTCGAAGCGGCCCTTGGTTACTTCAAGAAAGCGGTTGAACTCGACCCGAATTACGCGCTGTCCTATGCTGCGCTGGCGTACGCATACATGTGGATGGCGAACTTTAACGACCCGGACAACCCGGCCTGGGTCGGGCTGGTCGAGCAGACGTTGGCGCTGGCCGAATCGCACGACTCGCAGTTGGCAGAGATTCATACCGTGCGCTTTGAATATTACTTCAGCAAGTATGGCGCTTGGGACCTACCACGGGCGGCACGCGAAGCGCGGCAAGCTATCTCCCTTAATCCCAGTGTTGGGCACTCGGAACTGGGGACAATCTACGACCATCTGGGGTTAGACGAGGCGACGGGCTTGCGAGAGACCCGACGAGCGTTGGAGGTTGACCCGACCAACACCAACAGGCAGGCCCGTCTGGTCGAAGCTTACATGCTGTATGGTGAGTTCGATGAGGCGATCGAAGCCCAACGCCGGTTTTTTGACCAGCCGGGGCCGTCGCTGGCGTTGATCCGCAAGGGCCGGCTGGATGAAGCTCAAACTCTTCTTGAAAGAGCGGTGGCAAAGAGTTCAGGAGACCTCCGCTCCAGGAGCGGGCTGGCTTTGGTATTAGCTTTGGAGGATCAATCGCAGGGGGCCGAAGCTCGAATTCCCGCGATCCTCAAGCAGGCTCGGACCAACCGGTCATATCATCACATCACCTACGACATCGCTTGCATCTACGCGTTGGAGGGTAAGAAGGTTGAAGCCATCAAGTGGCTGCGGACGACGGCCGACACTGGCATGCCAAACTATGCTCTCTTCGCTCGCGACCCGCACCTTGATCGGATCAGGTCCGACCCGTCGTTCGTGCAATTCATGGCAGGGCTAAAGGCGCGTTGGGAAGGCTATCAGCGCGAGTTTGGGTGAGGTCACAGTGTTGATGATCTCAGAGACGATCTCGCATTATCGGATTCTCCACCGACTCGGCGCGGGCGGGATGGGTGAGGTTTAACTTGCGGAAGACTCCCTCCTCGATCGCAAAGTCGCCATTAAGTTCCCGTCCGCTGAGTCCATCGCCGCATCATAAGCTGCGGGCTGTCGAGCTACGGTTACGACTGCCGCCTGGCGCGCGACGAGTTCAAAGTCTTCTCGCCCGTGAGGTATACTAATGTCCAAGCTAGAGTAACACTCCAACGGAGGCATTATGAGCGGGGCATTGGTCGAGGATGCTACACAGAATGACCTGGTTGTTAAGGGCCAGAAGATCTACGACCACACGTTGAAGGCGGTTCTGGAACCCCAGCACGCGGGAAAGTTCGTTGCCATTGAGCCGGATTCGGGGCGCTATTTTCTTGCCGACACTGGAATAGCTGCGCTGCGTGCGGCGCGCGCTGAGATTCCTGGTAGACTGTTTTATCTCGTCCGAATCGGATATCGTGCAGCTTACAACATCGGCGGCTATGGCTCACGAACGAGGTAGTGTAAACAGCGCGCGCGAGGCGGTTGTCGAGCTGCGTCTTGAGGGCGCGGCAACGATTGAATGCATTGTTGATACGGGCTTCAACGGAACGCTTGTATTGCCGCGCAAGTTGGCGGACCAACTTCAACTCAGCATTATTGGGCGGGCCTCGTTTGAGACGGTCGGAGGCGCCTTGATGGCTGCAGATCTTGCAGAAGTGAGAGTAATGTGGCTGTCGAGCCGCCTTGTCGTCGAAGCCATCGTGGTCAACAGTGAAGACGCCCTTATCGGCACGGCCTTGCTTGACGGCACGAATCTCACTATTGACTACATCGCCGACACCGTAACAATCAGCAGCCGGGAAGCATTGGTCTAAGAGACCAAGCGTCAGTGGAAGTAACCTCGGAGGATGGATGTCGATCAAGTCAGATGTCTGGATCAAGCGGATGTCCCGCGAGCAGAAGCTCATCGATCCGTTTGAAGAGAAACTCATACGCACGGTCGATGATCGCCGCATCATAAGCTGCGGGCTGTCGAGCTACGGTTACGACTGCCGCCTGGCGCGAGATGAGTTCAAAGTCT
>DASXSR010000246.1:0-7995 GCA_036505875.1 Blastocatellia bacterium
CAGCCGGTGCAGTTGTCCATTATGACTGCAAGGATCTTAGGCTTCTTCTTCCTGAGGTCGGGCCGTCCGTGTGACATCGGCTCCATCTTCGCAAGCGTTTCAATCATCTCGGCGGCTTCTGCCATTCTATCTCCTGATCAACTTGATTGTCTGGATACTTCACTCGACTGCGTTAGTTTGAATCTACCATAAACCGATGCCACACAAAAGCGGAGCAGCACAATGCACACAGTTTAATGGGTGTGATTGAAAGTGGGAGTTGAGTCGGGGTGAATGTTTTTCATCATCATTAACACCTCACTTCAGTGAGGTGACGAAGCGGGGGTCGGTGCGTCCTTAACCGTTGAAACAGTTTTTTGCGCGGACTAAGTAAACCGTTGAAACGGTTCCGTATTGCCCGCCACCGTCCAGCCACCCAACTGAAGTTGGGTGTTAATAATATGCCTCACCGGCTCACTTGATCTGCCCGTTCGCGCGGGCCTTGTTCAACAGGTTTTGTACCTCCTGCTTTCTGTTCGCTTTTTCCTCGGGGCTCAAGTTTCCAACGTCGATGTACTTCTGCAGATGCTCGGCCGCCTTCGCGTAATCCTGAATGCTCTTGTAGGCCCCGTATAAAGTCAGGTGCGCGTCCGGCAAGTCTTTCATGTCGGGATACTGTGCGGCGACTTTGAGCGCTTGCTTACCGTCTTCGATCGCAGGCTGCATCTCCGCCTTATAGAAGTGGTTCGCAGCGCTGGTCTCGAGGACCAACGCGAGCCGTCGTTTTTCAGTTAGCTTCTGCGCGAGGCTCAGCGCTTCGTTCAACTCCTGCCGCGCCGAATCCAAGTAGCCGGCCTTCTCTTGCGCGGAAAGTTTCCTGACGTTGTACTCGACGTATCGTGTTCGGGTTTTGGCGATCGCGTGATGAACTTCAGCCATCACATTGTTGTTCGCGTAATTCGCGTGACCAAATATCACATGCGAGATGGACAGGTTCTTCAGCCCCGTCGAGAACTTGACCTTCTTCTCGCTGACTTTCTTGAAAAGATCGAGCGCTTTCTCCGCCATCTTGATGGCTTCTTTCTGTTTCTCTTGAGAAGACTGATAGGTCAAAACATCGGCAAGCACGAGGTATGCAGCCGGATAGTTTGGGTCGTCGTTGATTGCAAGTCTCAACTCCCACTCCGCCTGCCGAGGCTTGTTCTCATAAAGAAGCAGGTCCGCAAGGACTACCCGCGCGAACGCGAAATCGGGATGCGCCGCGACCACGTCCCGCAGATCTCGTTCAACCTGATCGAGATTGGCGACCGCGTTGAACCGAGCTTCGGCAAGCAAGGTCTTGGTTTCGAAGTCGCTTGGTCGAAGCTGAAGCGCGCGTTGAAAACTCTTCACAGCTTCTTTGTCCATCCCGAGCGATTGTTCGGCGCGGCCGCGATATACAAGCGCCTCGGCGTAGTTGCCGCCGTCTGCCTTCGACTTCGGATCAAACTTATCGTTCGCTTGATTCAGCTTCTCGATTGCTTTGCGGTAGTCCTGTTTGTTGAAAAGATCGACGCCCTGTCGGAAAAGATCCTCAGCGTCCTTCGGCGCCTTCACATCTGGCGGCAGATAGACATTCACAAGCTCGCCCGGATCGACCAGGCTGTCGTCAGCGCTGCCGCTTTCGCTGAAGGCAAAGTTGACGGTAAAAGGATACGTTTTTCCGGCTTCGACCCTCGCGGGCCACTGACGCGTTGAGTTCGCCTTTGCAAACTTCAACTGATGTTCGCCTGCCGGAACTCTGAAGGTCCGCGTCACGCCCTTTTCGAGCATCGTCTGGTCCTTGTCGTCTATCGCGACATTGACGCCGTCGATATCCGGCACCTTAATCTTCAGCAACCCGTATCCGCCAACCGGCCCGGCCTTCGCGAGGTTTGCGTAAGTCACTGCCGAAAGCGCGAGATAATTGGCGTCGACCGCCGTCGTATTCGCAAAGGGATGTTGTTTGCCATTGGTCATTTGCGGTACGCGCTCGTCAAGGTATTGGACCACCTCATCAAAAGTGACCTTGCCATCCTGGTTCGCATCCGCCCCGCCGCCGAGACCTTCTATCAAGCAATATGTGAAGACTCCGTGACTGAAGTCGTCTTTCTCGTAAGAGCGCTCGGTCTGTTTCGCGGCGGAGATGAAGCCGACGCCCTCTGGAATCTTGCTCATCAAGTCGAGGTATCTTTGATTCGCGTTCGCCGATTCATCCACGCCTCGGCCGATCAATTGAACGCCTCCGCTGTAGCAGGTGTCCGACAGCACCAGTCCTTTCTTCGCCTCGAGTCCATCGACCGTTTGCCGAAAGGCCTCCATCCTCAACGCTGTCTTCTCGGGCTCGCGCACGTCGGTGTCGTAGAGCAAGAAATAAGGAATATCGCGCGTCGTATTTGTCTTCGAGTCGGTAAACGGCAACACCGCTCCGTGCGCTGCTATGTAGATCACGAAGAAATCACTGGGCTTGGCTTGCTTGAGTTTCGCAAGCGCGCTCTGGACGTTTGCCCTCGTTGCGCGCTCATCCTCGAGGAGCACAATATGGTCTTCCTTAAAGCCTCCGCCTTCGGGGCTCATCAAAAAATCGCGCATTGCTTCGGCGTCTTCGGATGCGTGCTTGAGATTGGAGATTCGGTTGCCGTCCAGGTCCTGATCGCCGAACTGGTAGCGCGAGACGCCAATCAAAACCGCCCAAAGGTTTATGTCCGTTGCGCGGCCCGAAGTCAGCTCGCCGTTTGTGGCGCCGACTTTGATTTTTAGTCCGCGTCCGCCGTCTTGCGCTGAACTCCCTTGCAGCGGCTTTAGCGCGAGCATCGCCAGGAAAAGCGACACGCTTATTGCGATACGCGAAATTGAATACTTCGACATGCTACTTCTCCATCAAAGACGATGATGCAGCACGAGTGGGTGGTGCTGCATCGGTTTTCCATCACGGCCTAACGACGGTTGGCGGCAAAGGCTTTATAGACCCGCTCCCTGAATTTGCTACCACGAGTCCTATCGCAACCCCCGCCCCGGCTAACGCGGCAAGGATCAACGTGTTACGAGTCGAAAAGAACCTTCCACTGGGTTTTACGGTTGTCTGGATGCTGACGGATGCATTTGTGCCTTCCACCCTGGCGATTATGCTGCCCGAGCATCGGGCCGCGCCCGCAAGCAGCGGCACCGCCGCTATGCCACGCTTGTCGGTTTTCTGTCTGAAATTCGGTCCAGCGAGCGCTCCCAATCCAAGCGACCCAATGCATGGATCGCCGAGGGAGAACAGCACCGGAAGATCGGGAAGGGGCTTGTCATTCTTGTCTGTCACTTGAACTTGAATCTGCCGAGTGCTTCGCGCGCGAACGCTCAGCGCAGCGCCAGAAGCGACAGGCCGGCCCAGTTCATCGACCACGCGGATGTTCACATCCTGAGGGGGAGGTTGATCCTGCGCCGGAACAACGCCGGCGAAGGTGCCCGCCGGGTTGGGCACAAACCCCAGAGCCAGGGCGACAACGAGAATTATGCGTATCCCAATGTAGACCACGCGACCAGAACGGGCAGGCGAGCACGCCTGCGCTCCCGGGCAGTTACGATTTGTCATTTATCTCTCCTACTTTCAAGGCCTCAACCCATCAAGTCTAATGACGGGCAGCGCTACCTGATGTCGAGTCGAAAGCGGCGCGACGCTCGCTGCGCAGGTCGACTGGAGCCCACTTGAAGTTGCTTGATCGCTCGAGCTGCTGCCGAAAACCGTCACCCTCACTTTTGAGACCCGGTCATCGACCGTGGTGTTTTGAATCACAGTGAAGCTCTGACCATTTACGATGTTCGCCTGACTGATTGGTCCTGCCAGATCGACGTTGGAAATTGTACCAATGACCCTGTCTGAGTTGTCCAAGAACTCAAAGGTAGCAGTCGCGACGTCAGCCTTATTCGAATCATACACGTGAAACGTGATGATGAACTGATCGCCCGACCGGCAGATGCTAACAAGCGGGTCGATCAGCTGTACGCCGGGTTTAGCGCCCGCATTGAAGGTAACTGTCTTGTCGGTGCCGGTAAAGCTGAGCACCGATTGGAAGCTGTTTGGCACAACGTCAATTGCCCGAAGCGGCGAGCTGCCGCGGTCGACAGGTGGACCAGGCGGTCGAAACTGCACAATGAACGTCTGCTGATTTGCAGCGCCCGCGTCAATTGTCACCTGTTGGCCAAGAAGGTTCGCGCCTGTCGGGCTCCCGTCGGGCCCGCGTCTGAAGAACGAAAAGAACGCGCTGTCGTCGGCGTCGGAAAGCTTGGCTTGATCGGTCACTCGCGTGATCGCCTTGAAAGTCAGCGTCATCCTTCCGCAGCCGGTGTTTTGAATCGAGAATTCTCCAGTTGCAGTCCGCTTCTTGGCCTTGAAGCTAAAAACGTTGACAGCTCTCAGATCGACGCTCGCCGGAGTGATAACAGCCTGTGTTGGGCCGCCGGTCAGATTCACTGTGAACGTACACGGAGTCTTGTTGCCGGCCACATCGGTCGCTGTACATGTGACCGTCGTGACACCAACTGGAAACGTAGTGCCCGAAGCCGGTGTGCAGGCTACGATCACGCCGGGAACGTTGTCGGTTGCCACGGGCGCGGGAAAAGTCACAACAGCCGAGCATTGCGTCGGCCCGGCGTCAGCGGACACGTTTGGCGGGCATTTGATGGCAGGGGGTTCATTATCAACCACCACCACGTTGAACAAACAGCTCGCCGTGTTGTTGGAGCCATCCGTTGCAGTGCAGCTTACAACCGTAGCGCCTGCCGAGAAACGAGAGCCCGAAGGCGGCGTGCACTTGACCGACACAGAAGGGCAGTTGTCGGTCGCCGTAGTGTTGAAGGTTACGGCAGCCGATGCTTGCCCCGGTTCGGTCGAGGTGATGATTGACCCCGGACACGTGATGGTCGGCGGAGTGTTATCAACTACCGTGACCAAAAAGGAGCAACTGGGACCGTTCGCTGTAGTGCAGATCACTGTCGTAGTGCCGGAGCCGAAGAACGAGCCCGAGGGCGGAGCGCAGCTGACCGCCCCGCACGCCACCGACGCAACCGGCGCCGGGTATGTGACAGTTGTCCCGCATTGCGTTGGACTGCTGGAACTCACCTGATCAGGCGGACAGGTAATCGTACAAGCCGGCGCTGCCACCGTCGTAATACACGCCGAGAACTCTGAGGTGTTGTTTGAGGGATCGGTCGCTGTCGACGTGATAATCGTTCCGACGGCTACTGGCGGAAGAGTCGCGTTAAAGTTGCCGATGCAGGATCCAGAAAGGGTAATAACGACACTCGACCCTAGAAAGGTTCGGCCTTCGCCGTTCCCGGATGGGTCGCAGTTGGCGTTGGAGAAGAACTCGATTCGAAAGCTTAGGCCCGGTTTGCTGTCCAGTGTCCCGTTTACCACGGTGTTCGCACCATTGGTGGTCGCCGAAGTCAACACTGGGAAGGTTGCGCCATTGTTGGAGCCGATGCCGGCGCCGCAATGAAGGTTAGGAGTAACTCCGTCGCCGTTCAGATCAATACCGAGACCGACATTTGAAAAAATGGAGTTGGAGAGCACAGCGTCGCCGACGACCGAACCCAGAAGCGTGACGCCTGCTGTGCCGTTGTTGAACGCAATTGTGTTGCCGGCCCCTGCAAGCGTGCCGCCGATTGTGTTATTGCTGCCGGTGTCCGCCATAAACACGCCACTTCCCGCGTTCCCTAAAGGCCCGCCACCTACATCGGTGCCGATGAAGTTTCCCTGCACCAGGTTATTAACCGGCTGGATACCGATCAGTCCCACGCCGAAATTGCCGCCGTTGCCGGAAATCACGTTGCGAGCTTGAGCCGTCGTCCCGCCGATTGTATTCCCTTGGCTGCCAACTGAGATCCCTCCTTGCGCATTGGGAAGGGCCGCATTACCGCCCGCATTAATTCCAATAAAGCATCCCTGAACCATGCTGCTGCCACCCGGTCTGATAGCAATGCCGGCCGCGGAGAACCGGTTTATCACTAAAAACTGCACAGAATTATTGGCCGACACCAGGTCTAGTCCGTCTGCCCCTGCGCCCGCCGCGGCTCCGTTTAGCTCGACCCGAGTCGCTCCACCGGTGTTCCCGTTGATGGTCACCGCTTCCGCGAGGGGAGGGAGAGGCGCCAAGATATTGATCGAGGGCGTACCGCCTCCGAGAGCAAAGTTTATCAGGTCCGCTCCCGGGTTTGCGTTTGCATCCACAATGGCCTGTCGCAAGGTTCCCGTGCTGGCAAAGGGAATGGGGTTCACGCCGCCGTTGTCGCCGGTGTTTGTAACAGTAAAAGTCATCACCGCCGGCGTAAACATAACTGTAGGCGCGAGCTGGTCCTTTCTCAGGATCACAAGATCGCTTAGAGCGTCGCCGTTCAATCGCATCGGCAGCGCAGCTGCGGGTTCGCCTTCGACATCAAGCGTTGCGGACACGCTTGCTGATCTGACATCTGCCGACTCATCACCATTGCCGGCGAACAGATGAAGCCGATGCCTCCCAGGATTCACCGCTACTAATGTGTCGACCGGCAGGCTAGAAAGATGCGTGGCGATCAACTTAGAGACGCCTTCGAGCGCCGACGAAACGATGATCGCGGACGAAGATGCCGACGGGCGGCTCAAGGTTCGCGCGTTGCCGTCATCGCACAACATCGCGAGGTCATCGAGTTGGCCGCCGGTGAACTTTCCGACCGCGAACGACTTGATGGAAAAACCAAACGTCCGCAGGATTCCCTGCTGCCAGGGTTGCGCGCCTTCTCCGGCTTGGCGTCGAATTATCAGCAGCGTGTTTCCGGATGCCGCCGCAATCTCGAATTCGGAAATATTATCGAAATGACCAGTTGCCAACGCGGTCGCCTCGTCAGGAAGCGAAATGGTTTCAGGGTTTGCAAAACCACGGGCGCTTTCGAATACCAACAGCTTCGGTCCGTCTGTTCCAGCTACTGCGACGTCGATTGACGCCTCGCTGGTTGTCATCGTGGTGACTCTTCCCGCAAGTGGGACCGCTTTAACGTAACCGAAGTTCCCCGCGCCGTCACCGAGCAGCATGAAAAGCAGATTACTACCGCGGGCGCATAATGCGATGTCGGCATGCCCATCGGCGTTGAAGTCGCCCGTCCCGATAAATTCGGGTTTCTCCGGCACTGTGAACACGCGGGCCGGCGAAAGGAACGGAGCGTCGGTGAACTCGCCACGTTGTTTGCGCTGTTGCGCCTCTGGAGAGTTGGGGAAAATGGCGTCGACGTTTCCGCTGTACAAAGTCATTAACCATGCGCCGGGCCCGGCATATCCGGTTATCAAATCCGGCATTCCATCTTCGTCAAAGTCGGCGGCAGCCATCGTGATCGGCTCAGCCAGCTTCTGTTGCCGCAATGCTTCCGCTTCACCGGTGTAAGAGGTCAATACCTCGCGTCCATCGGTGAGGTTCATTCGAGGCGCGCCGCGACCTGCTGCCCGGACAGTCACTCGATCAGACAAGCGGGCTAACTGGCGTACCGACTGCGTGCCAAGGCTACCCACAGACGCCCTTGCTCCGAGGATTGCAGAGGTTATTAGGATTAACATCACTCCAGCCGCGAGCCCCACAAAAGCAAGCTGCTTTTTCATGACCGGGTTCCTCTTCAGGTGAACTCACGTCTCGCTGCACGCCCCTGCTCTCGTGCGTCGCCATGAGCGAGATTTAGACTTCGCCGAGCCGTCGCTGCGGTTCAAAATAAGCTGGGAAGCAGACGCCGGGCCTTCGTGCGATGCGACACGCTTCTTCAAACGTTGGGCTTTCAAAGCATATTCGGCTCCGAATGAAAAGTAAAGCGCGACGCCGGTTCCGCCACTACCTACATTACGCGAGGCTGTCGCGTTTGGATGTCCTTTGCCTGTTTGGCTTTTCGTCCGATGCGATGATTCGGTCAATCAAGAGCAAACGAAGAGTCCCTAAACGAACGAGACAATCTCGCGATCCGATGCAAGCTTACCGAGGCCCTGAGCAACAGCGG